>DATBDL010000225.1:0-30590 GCA_036269975.1 Pseudonocardiaceae bacterium
GGCTACGGTGGTGAGGCGGCGTGCAGCCCGACCGGCAGCGACTGCCCGACGAACACGCAGACCGAGGCGTTCGGCGGCACCAGCCAGTCCTGCCCGCTGGTCGCCGGCGCGGTCGCCGACGTCATCCAGGCCTACGCCGACACCCACAGCGGCACCAAGCCGACGCCCGCCCTGATCAAGCAGATCCTGACCAGCACCGCGCAGGACGTCGGCGCTCCCGCCGACCAACAGGGCGCCGGCCTGCTCGACGTCAACGCCGCGGTCCGTGCCGCGCAACAGGAACCGGGCAGCACCACCCGGCACGACCCGCACAGCCTGATCGCCTCACCGTCCCAATTGGACATCACGGCGAACCAGGGCACGACCCAGCAGACCGTGCGCCTCTACAACGCCGGCAACACGCCCACCACGGTCCTCGGCACCTCCCGCACGCTGGGTTCCGCGTTCCCGATCGGCAAGACGGTGACCGAGCCGGTCAGCGCACCCGACCCGAGCCTGCCGATTCCGGCCGCCGGCGCACCGGCGGCGGCACCGGTCACGTTCAACGTCCCAGCGGGACTCGACCGTCTCAACGCGGACATGATCATTCCGGACCCGACCAACGGCACGATCCTGTCCTTCACCCTGACCGACCCGACCGGCAGCCTCACCCAGATCTCCTACGACTTCGGCGTTCCGTCCGCGACCCCCGGCCGGATCGGCTCGGTGTCGAACATCCAGCACGTCGAGGTCGCGTCGCCGCGGCCGGGCAGGTGGACGGCGAAGATCCTCTGGGCGAACGGGCGGGCGCACCTCCAGTCGCCGCCGAACGTGCCAGGCACCTTCACCGGCGACATCTCGTTCCGGGAGACCGGACAGCACTTCACCACGTCGTTCGTTAGCCAGCCGGTGCACATCGGAGCGCACGCCAGCGCCACCGTGCCGCTGCGGATCACGATGCCGTCGACTCCAGGCGACCACCCGCAGTCGGTGCAGTTCGTCAGCGGCAACGGCGCGCGGACGTCGCTGCCGGTGGTACGCAGGACGCTGATCCCGTCATCGGGTGGCGCGTTCGACACCACGATCACCAGCAGTGTCGGCCGTGGGGTCGGCCAGATCAGCACCTACAACGTCGACGTGCCGGCCGGAAAAGCCGATCTGGACGTCGCCTTCCACACCGCCGACGCGAGCGTCGACAACCCGTACACGTTCTTCCTGATCGATCCGACCGGGGCGGTCGTGGCACGGCAGTCGACGCCGACGACGGGTCCGGACGGCCAGCCGGTCGCGACGGCCACGCTGATCCAACCCAATCCCGTTGCGGGCCGGTGGGAGATCGACGTCGAGCTCAACCTCACCGTGAGTGGGAAGGAGTTCACGCAGACGGTGTTCGGCAGCGTCGGCTACAACACGCCGCCACCGACCGCGTAACCACGGATTTCACGCACAGTGCACAGGGCACACCACCGCGCGAGCGGCTGGTGTGCCCTGTGTCACTTTCTACCGGGTACGGAACAGTTTCGTACCGAACCACGTTGGCCAGGTACGAGTCATTTCGTGACAACCGGGTCGTTTGGCGGAGAGGGGGCGCATCGTGACGGACATGCTGGTATCGGGGACGAGGACGCGACGCGCGCCAGAACGTCGGACGGCCGTCCTGGAGTCGGTCTATGCCTTGCTCGCCGAAGTCGGGTACGACCGCATGACCATGGACGCCGTGGCCGCCCGCGCGCATGTCAGCAAGGCGACCATCTACCGAATCTGGCCGGACAAGCCGGATCTGGTCGCCGAAGCGCTCGGCTGCCACTTCCAGGAGATGCCGGCACTGACCACCGACACCGGCTCGCTGCGCGGTGACCTGATGGCCATCGTCACCACGGCGTGCGAGGTCTGTGACGGCTCGGCCGGCGAGGTCATCGCCGGTGTGCTGACCGCGGCGGCGTTGCATCCAGCGCTGGCCCGCACGTTGCACGAGTCCACATACGAGAGGAAACACGCCATCCACGAAGCCGTCATCCGGCGAGCCGTCGATCGGGGCGAGGTCCAGCCGGGCACGGATTCGCACCTGCTGCACGAGGTGCTGTTCGCCATGGTCCTGACCAGGCGATTGAGAACAGACCAGCCGCTGGACGAGCGGTTCGCGCGGCATGTCGTCGATGACGTGCTGCTGCCAGTGCTCACCAACAGAGCCAGGTAAGCCCAAAGCCAAACCACACATCGCCGTCACCCGCGCCGCAGCGGGCCACGGGGGTGCAGCACGCCTGCCGTGGCATCCCGGCAGCAGTTCAACCGCATTTTCGAGGGGAATCCATGTCTGAGAACATCGTTGTCGACGCTCCGACACGGGGCGCGACATCGGGCCAGTTGTCCGGGGTCGATCCACGCAGATGGCTGGCGCTCACCGTGATCGCGATCGCCCAGTTGATGGTCGTGCTCGACGCGACGGTCGTGAACATCGCGCTTCCGTCGGCGCAGCAGGCGTTGCACATCTCCGACGCCAACCGCCAGTGGATCGTCACGGCGTACACGCTCGCCTTCGGTGGCCTGTTGTTGTTGGGCGGCCGCGTCGCCGACTATCTGGGTCGCAAGAGGACGTTCCTGATCGGACTGGTCGGCTTCGCCGCCGCGTCCGCCCTCGGCGGCGCGGCGAACGGCGCCGCGATGCTGTTCGCGGCCCGCGGCCTGCAGGGCGTGTTCGGCGCGCTGCTGGCGCCGGCGGCACTGTCGCTGCTGACCGTCACGTTCACCGAGGCGAAGGAACGGGCCAAGGCATTCGGCGTGTTCGGCGCGATCTCCGGTGGTGGCGCGGCAATCGGCCTGATCTCCGGTGGTCTGCTCACCGAGTTCCTGAACTGGCGGTGGTGCCTGTTCGTGAACATCCCGGTCGCGGTGATCGCGTTCGTGCTGGCGGTGCCGATCGTGCGGGAGAGCAAGGCGCACGGAAACACGAAGTACGACATCGGCGGCGCGATCCTGTCGACCCTTGGCCTGGTGTCGCTCGTCTACGGCTTCACGAAGGCCGCGACCGAGCCGAACCACTGGACGTCCGGCGTGACGCTGCTGTTCCTGGGTCTCGCGGTCGTGTTGCTGGTGGCGTTCGTGGTGCTGGAGACCAGGACCGAGAACCCACTGCTGCCGATGCGGGTGCTGCTCGACCGCAACCGGGGCGCGTCGTACCTGACGTCGATCCTGCTGGGTTCCGGCATGCTCGGGATGTTCCTGTTCATGACGTACTACCTCCAGACGACGCTGCACTACTCGGCGCTACGGACGGGTGTCGCGTACCTGCCGTTCTCCGGCGGCATCGTCCTGTCGGCCGCGTTCGGTGCGCAGTTGCTACCCAGGGTGGGTCCGCGAGTGCTGATGTCGATGGGAGCGTTGTTGGCGACGGGCGCGATGTTCTGGCTGACCAGGCTGGACCTGACGTCGTCGTACGCAACGGCGATCCTGCCGGCGTTCATCGTGATGAGCATCGGCATGGGCCTGGTGTTCGTGCCGCTGAGCAACGTGGCACTGACCGGAGTCGCCGACCACGACGCCGGTGTCGCGAGCGCTCTGGTGAACACGACGCAGCAGGTGGGCGGTTCACTGGGCACGGCCCTGCTGAACACGATCTTCACCACGGCGGTCACGGGTTACGTGGCCGAACACGGTGTGGCGGGCACGAACCTGGCACACGCGCAGATCCACGGTTACAACGTCGCGTTCCTGGTGAGCGCGGCGCTGATGGGCGCGAGCGCGGTGGTCGCGTTCACGTTCATCCGCAACCGAAAGACGACAGCACCAGCAGAAGAGGTACCACTGGTCCACGTGGGCTGACCGAGGGGAACGCGGTGGCCGGGTCGTTCGTCGACCCGGCCACCGCTGTCAGTTGAGGAAGCGGGCCAGGGCTTCCCGGATCGGGGGGCGCTGCCGGCCGGCGGCCAGTTCCAGCAGTGCCGCCTCCACCACCAACCCGGTCCACAACGCGGCGCCCTCCGCCGCCCGCGACCAGCCCATCGCGGCGAAATCGGGCTTGGTGAGCTGAACCACCTGCTTGTTCCGCTCCGCGATGGCCTCCGCGATCGCGGGCTCGGCACGGGCCTCCAACAACAGCGCCCGGATTCCCCTGCGCCGCAGGCAGATGTCCAGATAGGACACCGTCGAGGCCAACAGGCGTTCGCGGCCGGGCGGCAGGTGGCCGACCGCCTCCGTCACCTCGGCGAACAATCGATCGTGGAACTCCCGGTGAACGGCTACCAGAAATCCGGACCGATCGCCGAAATGGTGGAAGAACGTGCCTTTCGCGACACCCGCCTCCGCCACGATCACGTTGACGCTCAGGCCAGGCAGACCGGTCCGCTCCGCCATCCGCAGGCCCGCGTCCACCAGAAGTCGCCTGGTGTCCGCCGCGTGCTGTTGGCGAATGTTCATCGGACCACCGACAGTCCGGCCGGCGGGCCGAAGAGCGCCGCCGCGACATCCACCGGGCACAGCCACCGTCCAGTGAGGACAGCGAGGGCGATGGCCGGCGCCAGCCAACGGGTGGCGAACCGGTCCGGCGCCACCGGTGCCGACAGCACGATCGCCGCCACCTTCATGCCGGCGGAACCGACAGGAACGTGGCGGCGATGAACGGCTCGACCACGGTACCGAAGCCGGCCGGGTCGGACGCGAACACGACGTGGCCGGTGTCGAACATGTGCAGTGTCGCGGCGGGGATCGCGTCCTGCGCCTGCCGCGCCAGGGATATCGGCAGCACCGGATCCTTACTGCCCCACACCAGCAGCGTCGGCACCGCGATGTGCCGTGCGCGCAGGTCGTAGCTCGGCTTGCCGAAGCTGCGCCACAGGCTGGCCGCCACTCGCGCACCATCCTTCGTGCGGGCTCTTGCCCGCGCCCGCGCGCCGACGGCCGCGTCGTCGTCGTTGCGTGCCTTCATGTATGCCGGCACGAGGCGCGGGAACAGCAGGCGCGCCAACCACGGCGTGCCGAGTACGCCGGTGAACACGCGGCCCGCCAATGACGGCTTGATGAAGCCACCCGTGTTGACGAGCACGATGCCGGCGACCCGGTCCGGCTGGTCCGCGGCCAGTCGGGCCGCCGCGAAGCCGCCGACCGAGTTGCCGATCAGTACGGCACGTTCCACGTCCAGACCGTCCAACACCTCGACCAGCACATCGGCCAACAGGGTAGCGGTCGGTTCGGCGACCGGGTCGGAACGGCCGTGGCCCGGCCAGTCGACGGCGATCGTCCGGTACTCGATCGACAGCCGTTCGGCCGTTCGGTCGAAGTCGTGGTGGTCGTGCAGCGTCGCGTGCAGCAGCACGACCGGCGCCCCGGTGCCGCGCTCCTCGTACCAGACCCGGCCCGCGCTCGTGTTCACGTACGGCATGACACCTGTCCTTTCATTGACCGACCGGTCGGTCAATAGAGTAACACGCGTTGTTCACCGGTATGACTGAGGTGAGCCGACGCAACCTGTTACGTGCCGGTGGCGCACTCGCCGCCGGCGCCGCGGCGAGCATGCTGCCCGGCATCGCATTCGCCGCGCCGGACTGGGAAGCGGGCCAGCAGACGGGGACGAGCCAGCAGGCGGGAACGAGCCAACAGACG
Organism: Pseudonocardiaceae bacterium; assembly: GCA_036269975.1. GTDB lineage: Bacteria > Actinomycetota > Actinomycetes > Mycobacteriales > Pseudonocardiaceae > DATEPR01. The sequence continues at coordinate 5,575 of DATBDL010000225.1, forward strand.
AAGACCGTCACCGGCACCTTCCCGCCGGACACACCGGACTGGTTCTACCTGCCGGTGGAAGTCCCGCCCGGCGTCAGCCAGACCGACGTCTCCTACACCTACGACCGGCCGACCGTGCCGCCCGGCGTTCGCGGCAACTCCTGCGACATCGGCATGTTCGGGCCGGAAGGCTTCCAACTCGGCAACACGCGCGGCTTCCGCGGCTGGTCCGGCGGCTTCCGCACGTCCTTCTCGATCTCCGCGTCCGACGCGACCCCCGGCTACCTTCCCGGCCCGATCACGCCCGGCACCTGGCACGTCATTCTCGGCCCCTACACGGTCGCGCCGCAGGGCCTGAACTACCAGGTGACGATCACCCTGACGTTCGGCCCGGCCGGTCAGCCGTTCCGGCCCAACCCGGCCCCCACGAGCGCGCCGGCCAAGCAGCGCGGCCGGGCCTGGTACCGGGGCGACAGCCATCTGCACGCCGTCTACTCCGACGGCAGGCGCACCCCCGAGCAACTCGTCGCGGACGCGCGTGCCGCCGGCCTCGACTTCATCGTGTCCACCGACCACAACACGTCCTCCGCCACCCTCCAGTGGGGCGACCACGCCACCGACGACCTGTTGATCCTCAACGGCGAGGAGGTCACGACGCGGTCGGGGCACTGGCCGGCGATCGGCATCCCGCCGGCGCACTGGATCGACTGGCGCTACCGGGCGTCCAGCCCGAACGAGTTCCGCCGGTTCGTCGACGAGGTGCACGGCCTCGGCGGACTCGTCACCGCGGCGCATCCGTTCGCCAACTGTTTCGGCTGCACCTTCGAGTTCCGCTACGAGGTCGCGGATCTGGTCGAGGTGTGGAACGGACCGTGGAGCACCAACGACCACCAGACCGTCGACCACTGGGACGGCCTGCTGCGCGGCGGGCGCTTGATTCCGGCGATCGGCGACTCGGACGCGCACAACCCGGACCAGGTCGTCGCCCTGCCGCACACCGTCGTCCTCGCCGACAGCCTGAAACGGGGCGCCCTGTTGCGCGGCCTGAAGGCCGGCCGGTCGTGGCTGGCGGAATCGTCGTCGGTCGACTTGACGTTCACCGCCACATCCGGTGGACAGGCCAGGGGGATCGGTGAGCGGCTCGCGGTCGGCACCGGCACCGCCGTCCAGGTCGACGCGGTGGTCGGCGGGGTGCCGGGAACGACGGTCACGATCCTCGACCAGCTAGGCGTCGAATTCACCCGAACAGTGCCGGCTTCCGGATCGGCGACTGTGTCGTGGACCACATTCCCGCGCTACAGTCGCTGGGTCCGAGCGGAGGTCCGGCGACCGGCCGGCGGGGTCGACACCACGGCGCCCGATGCCACGGTGGCCATGACGAATCCGATCTTCCTCGGCGCCGACTGAGCCTTGGCGGTACCGCGCGAGGAGGGCCCGTTGATCAGCAAGACCGGCGACGAGCTCGATCACATCGACATCACGGAGATGCACGCTCGCCTGGCCTGTGGCGAACTGAGCAGCATCGAGTTCACGCAGCGCTGCGTCGACCGGATCGGCAAGATCGACCCAGAACTGAACGCAGTCAGCGCGATCGACCACACGGCCCTGGTGCAGGCCGCCCGATCGGACCAGCGCCACCGCCATGGTGCCGATCTCGGCGCGCTGGACGGAATTCCGGTGCTGATCGAGGACGACATCGACACCGCGCGGCTGCGTGCCGCCGGCGCAGTCGTACTCGGCAGGACAGCCGTCGGCGGGCCGACGCACAATCCCTACCGGCGCGATCACCGCCCGTGGGGCTCGTCTGCTGGTTCCGCCGTCGCGGTGGCCGCCGGGTTCGCGCCGATCGCGTTGGGCACCGAGTCGGACGGCTCGACAGTCGGCCAGGCCGGCGTGTGCGGAGTCGTCGGCGTGCAGCCGGAGTTCGGGTTGGTGTCGTCGCATGGCGGCGGCCATGTCTCGCCGGCCGGCTACCCGGTCGGCCTGTTCGCGTCGCGGGTGCGGGACGCGGCGATGTGCCTTGCCGCACTTGCGGAACGGCCCGATCTGACCAGTGTGGCCGAGCCGATGGAGCGGTGCCGGGTGGGTCTGTGGCGATACGCCGCCGGCCCGCGCCGTGACGTCGCCGCCCTGTTGATCTCGGTCGCCGAGGCGCTGGCCGACGGCGGTGTCGAGGTCGTGGACATCGAACCTGCGGTGCCGGACGAGATCGCCGGGCTGTCCGTGCTGGACGATGTCCTGCGGGACAACGACATCCGGGTGATCGTCGCCCCGGCCAACGAGCCGGCCCTGCCGATCGACTACCGGACCGGCGTCGCCGGCCTGCCGAGCTCCCTGCCAGCAGTGGCCGGTCGCGCCGACATCTCGCTGCCCGCCGGCCTCGTGGACGGCCTGCCGGTCGGGATGTCGGTGTTCGGGCCGGCGACCGTCGCGGAACTGCTCGGGGTCGCCGTGCTGATCGAGCGGAGCCTCGGTCCCCGGCCATGGCCGGACCTGGTCTGACGGTGCCGCGCCAGCTCAGACCGGGGTGGAGAGGACATACGTCTCCCGCGCGACGAGCAGGCCGTTGTCCGCGATCGTGAAGATGTCCGCGAACTCGAAACCGGAGGCGGCACGCGGCTGGTCGGGGACGAACCGGCCGATCGCGGCGGCCCGGTCGCCCGCGCCGAACACCTGCGTCAGCACGTGCCGGCCGCGCCCGCACCGCTGCGCCTCCGTTCGCTCGATCTCACCCCGCCCGTGCACCGGTTGCGCGCCCGGCCGGCGCAGCACCACGTCCGGATCGAACAGCGACACGAATCCGTCGATGTCGCCGGTGTCCAGATAGTGGTAGCTCAGCCGGACATGATCGACGGCGACGGCGGTCACCGCGGCGCTCGGGGTCCGCACGTTCGAACTCCCATGGCGTAGCATTGGCATACCTCCTACCCTGCTGTGGCAGTGGTGGTTGTACGTAGTCTCACCTCGGCCGCTATTGATGCCTTATCACCGCGGGTAAGGCGCAACGGCCGGACAGGGGCTGTTGATGAGTGTGTCGTCGGAACTGCTGTTCCGCGTGCTCGGTCCGCTGGACGTGGCTGGTGAGCACCAGATCCCGCCCGGCCGGCACCAGATCGTCCTGGCATGCCTGCTGTTGGAGGCCAACCGGGTGGTCGGCATCGACACCCTTGTCGACGCGATCTGGCACGACGACCCCCCGGCCACCGCCCGCACCCAGGTGCAGATCTGCGTGTCCGGACTGCGTGCCGGTCTCGCCGGCATCGACGGCGTCTCCATCGTCACGCGGGCACCCGGCTACCTGATGCGCGTGCCGGCCGGCCGGTTGGACGCGGAACTGTTCGCCGTCCGGTTGGCCGAGGCCGAGACGCTGGTGCGCGACTGCCGGGCCGAGGAGGCGGCCGACTGCCTGCGGGATGCGGTCCAGTTGTGGCGCGGCCCGGCGCTGTCCGGTACGGCCAGCCGGAAACTCCAGGCCAGGGCGTTGCAACTGGACGAGCAGCGGCTGATCGCCGTCGAGACGCTGGCCGAGGTGGACCTGCGGCTCGGTCGGCATCACCAGGTGATCAGCGACATCCGTGGCATGGTCGAGGAACAGCCGCTGCGGGAACGGCTGCGCGGTCAGCTCATGCTCGCGCTCTACCGGGCCGGTCGGCAGGCCGAGGCGCTGCAGATCTACCGGATCGGGCGCGAGTTGCTGGTCGAGCAACTCGGCCTGGAACCGAGCGCCGAACTGCGCCAGTTGCAGCGCGCGATCCTGGCCGCCGACGAGTCGTTGCGCGGCGCCGACAAGGACCAGCAGGCCGAATCGGAGTCCGGGCCGTTCCAGCTCCCCTCGGACATCGCCGACTTCACCGGTCGCGACGCGCTGGTCGAGTGCGTCGAGGGCCAGTTGGCATCGACCGGGCAGCAGAGCGCGGTGCCCGTGGTGATGCTGGTCGGGAAGCCGGGTGTCGGCAAGAGCGCGCTCGCCGTGCACATCGGCCATCGGCTGATGGCGGAACACTTCCCGAACGGCCAGCTCTACGCCGATCTCGGTGGCACCCGTAGCCAGGTGGTGGACGCGGCCGACGTGCTCGGCCGGTTCCTGCGGGCCTTCGGCATCCCTGGGGCCAGCATCCCGGACGGCATGGACGAGCGGGCCGAGATGTACCGGAACCTGTTGCACCGCAAACGGGTGCTGGTCGTGCTCGACGACGCGGAGAGCGAACGCCAGTTGCGGCCGCTGCTGCCGGGCAACAATAGCTGCGCCGTCATCGTGACCAGCAGGGTGCGGCTGACCGGGTTGCCGGGCGCGCGGCTGCTGGACGTCGCGGTGATGGAGTCGGCGCAGGCGCTGGAACTGCTGCGCCGGGTGGTCGGCGACGAGCGCGTCGACGCGGAACCGGCCGCCGCCGACGCACTGGTCCGGCTGGTCGGCGGCCTGCCACTGGCGCTGCGGATCGTGGCGGCGCGCCTGGCTGGCCGTCCACACTGGACACTGCCGATGATGTACGACCGGCTGGCCGACGAGCGGCACCGGCTCGACGAGCTCGTGCACGGCGAGATGATGGTGCGGGCCAGCCTCGCGCTGACGTACGACGGTCTCACGCCTGCCGCCGGCGAGCTGTTCCGCCTGTTGGCCGGGGTCGAGGCGGCGGGACTGCCGGCGTGGACGTCGGCGGCGCTGCTGGACGGCAACCTCCACCAGGCCACGGACCAGCTCGAACTGCTGGTGGACGCGCAGATGCTGGAGATCGCGTCGATCGACCTGGACGGCTCGCCGCGCTACAAGTTCCACGACGTGATCCGGCTGTTCGCACGCGAGCAGTTGGCGGCGAACGTGAGCGGCGCCCAGCGCGAGGTGGCGCTGGCACGGGTGCTGTACGGCTGGCTGGCGCTGGTCAGCGAGGCGCACCGGCGGATCTACGGCGGCGACTTCACCGTGCTGCACGGCGCCCAGCCGGCCTGGCGACCCGTCCAGTCCTATGTAGACCGTGTGTTGGCCGATCCGCTGCGGTGGCTGGAGGCGGAGCGGGCGAACCTGTGCGCCGCCGTCGAGCAGGCCGCCGACCTCGGGTTGGACGAGCTCTGCTGGGACCTCGCGACGACGCTGGTGGTGCTGTTCGAGTCGCGCTGCTACAGCCAGGACTGGGAGCGCACGCACCTGCGGGCGATGGAGGCGACAAGGGCGGTCGGGAACCGGCGCGGGACGGCGGCGCTGATGTGCTCGCTGAGCTCGCTGTACCTGAGCCGGCCGCTGGCGAGCGGGGCGACGGAGTTGCTGCTGCCGGCGCTGGCCGTCTTCGAGGAGTTGGACGATGCCGGCGGACGTGCGCTGGCTCGCCGGAATCTGGCCCTCTACCACCACATTCGCGGCGAGACAGCGGCCGCCGACGCATTGTTCCGGCAGGCGTTGACGGACTTCACGCTGGTCGGCGACCCGATCGGCCAGGCGCACGTGCTGAGCTGGATCGGCGCGCTGGAACTGGACGCGGGCGCGCTCGACGACGCCGATGAACATCTACGTGCCGCGCTGACGCTGTGTGCCGGCGTCGGCAACCGGCGGGTGGAGGTCCAGGTCAGGTTCAAGCAGTGCGAGCTGGCGATGGCGCAGGGCCAGTACCCGGCAGCCGAGGAGATACTGGCCGAGCTGCTGGAACTGGTGCGCGCCACGCACGACGTGGTGGGGGAGGGCCGAATCCTGCACCGGCTCGGGCTCGCGCACGCCGGTGTCGGGCGGACGGTCGAGGCCAGGGAGTGCCTGCTGGCCGCGATAGCGGTCCGCGAGCAGGCCATGGACCCGACCGGCGCGGCACGGGTGGCGGAGGACCTGGCCCGGCTGGCGATCGAGGAAACGGTCGGTGGTGCCGCCGTTGCGACGGTGCCGACCGGACTCGGCCGGTCGGCGCAGCCCAGGCGTCACTAGCTGGTGGCGCCGGGGCCCCACGGCGTGTCGGCCGGGGTGATGATCGACACGGCGCCGGGGCCCCAGGGAGTGTCCGCGACCGTCACGCCGTGGCTGCCGGTCGCAGCGTGCACCGCCGTAGCACCGAGAACCGGCGCGACGATCATGGCGGCGATGACGAGGGCGCAGCGGGCTACCTTGGCGATACGCATCGGATTGCCTTTCGAGCGATTCTGTCTTGCTGGCATCGCCGAAAGTAGGTAGCGCGCTTATCACCCGCTTATCACGCGGGAAACCCGACGGCACCGTCTGGTTTATCGGCGCGTATGTGGTCCCGCAATAACGCGGTGATAAGGGGCCGGTAATGCCTGCGTGCAGGATGTGTGCGAGCAGAAGGGACCGCTGGTGGGGCCGCCGTAGTCACCGTGCGTGGTGCTGTCGAACTGTCAACGGTCACGGTCTCGCCGAGGCATCCGCGCAGTAACCGCTATCCGCCTACCCGAAGCCACCTGGTGTCCCCATGAGCACTCTGCACGCACCGGATTTCCCGGAAGAAGCGATCCGCTTACGCGCCCGACTGGGCACGGCGGCCGCCTTCCCGGAACGCGCCGACTACGGTCACACCCTGTTCGGCGCCACCGCGTACGAACCGGCCGACCTCATCGATCAGTGGCGTCTCGTGCCACCCGTCTTCGTGCCGAGAAGGCTGGAGAAGCTGATCGACCTGGGGCGCGAGCCGGTGTATCCGGACGTGGAACTGGCCACCGAGATCGGCGGCTTCCTGGCAAGGCTGCCGGTCTACGTGTCGGCGTTCGGTCCGAGCACGGACCTGGGTGTCGCGATCAGCGCTGCGGCAGCACGAGCCGGCGTGCCGATGGTGATCGGCGAGGACAACGGCACCGGCCCAGATGTGCTCCTGGCCCAGTTACGGGCGTACGTCGAGCAGGCACCGCGCGGACTGGGCGGCGTGGTCGTCCAGCAGGCAACCGAGGACGCCGACGCAGAGATATGGAACCTCACCTACAGTGACCCGACAGCCACAGCGCTGCTGGACACGGGCCGGCTGGCATTCGAGCTCAAGCTGGGCCAGGGCGCCAAGCCAGGACTGGGCGCGATGACCGTGGTGCCGGCGGAAACGGATACCAACGGGTACACGGTGGACGAGACATTCGGCACGGACGTGGTCCGCAGCGGAAGCCCAGGCACGTACACGGATGAGATTCTCAGGCAGCAGATCCGGCTGATGCGCAACAACTACCCGCGAGTGCGCATCTGGGTGAAACTGCCACCGGCAAGGGATGTCGGAGTGGCAGCGGCAGTGGCATGGGCAGCCGGAGCGAACGCGGTCACCATAGACGGAGCGGAGGCCGGCACCGGCTGGGCACCGCTGGGCTTCATGGACCACGTGGGCCTACCGCTGGCAGAGTGTCTGCGCAGAATCGGCGCCCCCCAGGGCGGCCTACTGGCATCCGGCCGGATGTGGTCGGGCCCAAGGGCGGTAAAGACACTCGCAATGGGTGCGACGGCCATCGGACTGGGCAGGGCAGCGCTGATCGCGGCGGACGAGGACCGGCAGAGCGGTTTGGAGCGGCTGCTGGAATGCCTGGCGTTGGAGCTGAAACTGCTGATCAGCGCACTGGGCAAGTACACCCCAGCCGCACTGGGCGGCGAGGACATCTGGCTACCCAACGGCGGCATGCCAAGCGGTCAACGAGGAGCCCGCAGCCACGAATACCCCTACGGCTGACCAGCGACGACGGGTGACCGGCGGACCAGACGAGAGCACCAGCAGACCAACGCCAGAGGCCAGCCCAACCCCCGCCATCCCCAGCCGCCGATCCCCACGCGACAGGGTCAGCCCGGCGCAACCCCGCACCCAACGGACCGGACGCAAACGGAGGGGTTGTCCCGATCATCCAGAGCAGCCCTGCCGTTCGGTTCTTCCTGCTCTTCCCGATCCCCGCTGACCGTTACGACAATGAAGAGATCGGGACGTGCAGGCCGACCAACCCGAACGACGCGCAGCCGACCAACCCCCGACCTGTGGGCAACTCAAGAACGGCGTCACGCGCCGATGCTGACCGCATACAGGAACCACGTCGCATGAGGTAGCCACTGTTCCAGCCACCTCCAGTCCGTGTTCGGCCCGGTCGCCGCCGCCCCCGGATCCCACTCCAGCCCTCGACCGTCATCGGACATCCCGGTGATGCCATTGACGATTCCACCCGCCGAACGCAGCCATCGCCACGACCCCGCCGGTGGAGTGTCCGGATACTCCAAATACATCGGCGCTTCCCGCCCGACGCCATCCATCATGCACACATTGAACGGATTCACCCCGACAATCCAGTTCAACTGATCAGCGGCGAACGTCCGCAACTGCGCCGTCAGCCCACTGTCCCCAACTGCCCTCCCCGCCAACCGGGCAGCGGTTGCCAGCGAACCAAGGCGCGCATTCTCGCCCTGCCACCACTGATCCTGCGACCGGGGCGTCACATCATGCGGGAAGAAGAAACCACTGTACCTATTGCCCAACCCATCCTGTACCAACTGTCGCGCGTAACCGAACGGATTCGGCACCTGATGCGTGACAGCCAATTCGAACCGCATCGACTTCGCCAACGCCGTTCGCACATTGACCTGCATCGATGGCGTCGCGATGTCCAGATATCGAGCCAGGCTCACGACCGGCAGGCCAGCATCGGACGGATGGAAGAACGGCCGATCCACGTCATCGGCACGCCAGTAATTCACGTACCCCTGCCACGACGCCAACCGACCTACCAAACTCTCGGCCCTGGCATCGGCAGCCTGCTGATACACCGGATCACGAGTCGCGACGGCAAGCTCGCTGGCAGCCAGCAAGGCATTGTAATCGTCTAGAATGTTCTCCTTGCCATCATTCGTCAGGCCCGCATTGTTGGCCTGTAGGTACGCGAACGCGTCCTCGGCGGCGGCCAGATACTGAGCACTGGTGAAATCGCCGGACACCGGATACGTGCTGGCCCGCGCCAGTGCCGCGACAGCCAGCCCGGCACCTTCCCGATAATAGACCTGGTGCGCGCTCAACGTGCGTTGCGTCGGATCGACGCTCAGGTCGTCGGCCTCCGGCTGGGACACCGAACTGTAGAACGTCTGGCCGGGCTTGTGCACGCGGGTCAGGAAGTCGGCGCCGAACATCGCCTCGTCCGACAGCCACGTCACCAGTGACGTGAAGTCGCCGTCCGCTCTGGCGACCAACTCGTCGTGCGCTGCCAGGAGTACCCACGCGGTGAGCGGGATGGACAGCGTGTTGAAGAACGAGACATCAGACAACTGCGTGAAGTGCTTGCCCCAGTCGGCTGCCGCGTCCCACCAGCCGCCGTGTGCGTCGAACGTCGTCGTCGTGCCCTTGATCGGGAGTGCGCGGTCCGCCTTGTCGAACTGACCGGACGAGCGGGAATCCTTGAAGTAGTGCACGACGTGCGACAACGTCCGCCGTTCCAACACGTCCGCTTCGATGCGGAACGGCTGGGAGGCGGTCGGCGCACCTGCCGAGCCCAACGTGATCAGGTACTGGCCCTCGGTGGTGAACGCCGAGAAGTCCGCCAGCCAGTAGAACCCCGGTACGGCCGGGAAGCTGTTCGCCAGCCAGTCGGCGACCGGACCGACGTACGCGGCGCTGCCGTGGTGCACGACATGACCCGTTGTCACGTCGACGATCTGGAACGGCCGGCTGCCGTGCCCCGGCACACTGTCCGCGATGACGGCGCGCTTCGGCGCGGCAGGGTCGTAGCCGACATTGTTCGCCATCACCCGCGCGGCGCCGGACCGCTGGGACGCGGCACTCGCGGCGCGCGGAAACGCCATCGCACCAGCGACACCGGCACTGGCGGCGGCAGAGCCGACCAGGAAGCGACGACGGGACGGTCCGGACTGATGCGCGGCGGTTGCCAAGGCTGCTCCTTCGCGACTCGTACCAACGAAGTACCAAAATCGTTAGACAGTCTTCCGAATGCAACCCCGAACATACGGCGAAGCCAACAACCCGGTCAATCCGCCGCCCGGAGGACGAAGCGACCGCACCAAAGAGACAAGCGAGCGCACCGAAGAGGGAAGCGGCCGCACCAGAAGAGCGGATCACCAGTCCCAGCAGAAACCGACGATCGTCTTGCTGATGCGTTCGTGGTAGCAGTGCGCCGCCAGCGCCTGGTCCAGTTCGACCGGCTGCTGGCGGATGATCACGCTGTTGTCGAAGCTGTCCCACTCCGCCCAGTACACCTGCCGCGGCACGGCTTCCGGGTCGAAACGCACTTCGAGCATGAACTTGTCGATCACGTGGAACGTGCCGCGCCGCAGTTCCGGTGGCGGCAGTTCGTCGTAGTTGAACGTGGTCACGTGGTCCAGCAGCGCGGTCTCGTCGGCCCGCAGCGTCTGGTCGAGCTGGATGTTCATCGCGAAGAACTCGTCGTCGACCCGGTACAGCCGGCCCGGCGTGCCCCCTCGCCGCACCACGACCGTGGCCGCGTTGGTGTCGAAGATGTAGGGGTAGTAGTCCAGCCCGTCCTCCAGCGCCCGCAACGTCTGCACGACCCGGTGACTCGCCGGCCTGCGGTCCGGCCCGACCTGGTGCACCTCGTGCAGCGAGATCGTCTCGTGCCGCCGTGGTCCCGTCGCCTCGTACAGGCCCTCCGGCGGGAGGGCGGTGCCGGTGACCAGCTTGATCGTGCCGTCGCCTCGTGCCAGCGCCCACAGTTGGTCGGCGTCGGCACTGGTCATGGCGAACGCGTCGATGATCTGGCTCAACCCGGTGGTGGTCACTTCCAGCCCACGCAACACACCGCGCACCCGGTTGCGCAGCCGCCGGTAGTCCGCTGTCTGATCGTCGGCGTACTCGAGGTGGCGGGCGACCACGCCGGCCACCGCGTTGATCTGCACCTGACTGGTGCGCGGCACGTGCAGCGACTGCCGTTCCCACAGCCGCCGATAGCGGGCACCCAGCAGTACATTGAGGTACTCGCCAGCAGCCGTAGCCCCCGGCAGCGCTTCCGGCATCGCCACCACCAGGTCTTCCTATCACAGCGAGCACCGGATTGAACGCCGGTGTGGTGCGCGATGTCCGATTGTAGCGGCCGCTTAGCTGGTAGCGGCACGTAACAGCAGCTCGATGTGTTCGGCCAAAGGGGTGAGAATTTCGCGTGTCGTCCCGCCGTGGCCCTGGGAATGACGCCGGGTGGTGACCAACACGGCACACAGCCGGCCGCTGCACCGGCCCAGGATCGGGCTGTCGGCCACCTTCGTCGTCGCCATCCTGGTGGCGATCATGGTCGCGTCGTCGGGGGTCGCGGCCTCGCCGACGAACACCAGTAACGCGTTCGACCGGTCGTCGGCCGGGTCTGCGTGCACCGAGACGCAACCGGTCAGCGCGCTGGTGGCGATGCGGACCGGGCCGGTCATGACGTCGGCGAGCCAGTGCTGCCCGATCGCGGTGGCGACCGTGATGCCGGCGTGCGTGTAGCCGTGCTCGGCCAGTACCGCCGTCAGCCGCAACGCGATCTCGACCAGGTCGGCGTTCGGCAGGTACGGGTCGTCGTCATCGTCGACGAGGATGGGGCCGCCGGCCGTGTGCACCTCGCGCATGCCGCAGTCCTGGGTCAGGTCCGGCTCCTCGTCGGCCATGATCTCGGCCAGCAGTTCCGCGGTGTCCGGATGTGCCTGGTCGAGTGCTTGTCGCGTGGCGGCTTCCGGGTCGGCCGCGATGCGGTCGGTCGCGTAGCGGACCAACCGCGCCGCCATCCACACGTCGCGCGGGTCGGCGCAGCGGTCCAGGTCGATCAGCGCCAGCGCGGCCCAGCCCTGCGCCACGCGTTCGGCGTCCTGCGCGCGCAACGCGGCCAGGACACAACGTTGCGCGTACGTCACCAGCGTGAAGAAGTCCTCGACGGTCAACGTGTCACGCAACGCGGTGCGCTCGGCCTGGTCGGCTTTGGCGCACCTGGCCAACATCGCGGTCACCACGTCGTCCTCCGGCGCGTCCCACCACCGCCACAAGCTCATCGCCGCCACCGGGTACCGGACGCCGACCAGCGGCGATTCGCCGGCGTTCTGTTCCGAGGTCGCTCGCACCAACCGAAGGTAACCGCCACGAACGCCGCAACCGGTGTTTTGTCCGGACGTTGTCGTGTGATCGTCAGCCTTTACGGACGCGCCTGGCAGGCCGCGACGGCCGTTGCCTCCATGGCACGGACGAAGGACTCCGCGTCGGTGAGCGAGATCGAGCGGGTGTCCAGTTTCACGGTCACCTGAATGGCGTCCGGAATATCGTCGATCTCGACCAGTAACTGTTCCAGCGGCGGATCGTCCTGCCGCCGCACCCATCGAAACGAACTCGGCGGCGCGGCATCCGCGACCAGGCTACCGGCCGGGTTCACGCCGTATCGGTCGTTGAAGAAGCACCGGGTGTCCACCACCGTGCCGCGCTCCTCCTCGACGCGGTCGCGGAGGGCGACCATCTGCACGTGGTCGAAGTAGGCGTACTTGTAGGCGTTGATCACCGACCGCCGCGTCCGCTGCAGTGCCTCGTCGAACGGCACACCGGCCACGTCCAGCACGCACAGACCCGCCTGCGCCACCGTGCACACGACACCGGCGAGACCCGGCCGGAACCGGTTGCCCACGATCGGCCGCACGACGACCGGATTGATGCCGGTGGTATTGGTCAGCGCGACCGCGAACAATGCCAGGAGGATCGTGGACGCGCCGAGCCCGCTGGCTTTCGCGATGGAATTCACCGCCGGCAACAGGGCCGGCGAGTTGAATTCGCCGCGCCAGTAACGCGGGCTCTGCTCGTCGTGCGGCGGGTCGAACCGGTGCGGTTCGATCGTGCGGAGAATGCCCTCCCAGTAGCGCAGTGCCGCGTCGCTGTGCCGGCGGCCGGCGGCCGAGTGCTGCCAGGCGGCCTGCGCCAGCGGTGGCATGCCGTCGACGGGAGTGCTGGTGCGGGCGGCGATTTCGCCCATCATGACGGCGATGCCGGCCGCGTCCGTCGCGAGATGGCTGACCAGCGTGACGGTGTGCGTCAATGCGCCGTCGTGGCGGATCGCGGCCATCCGCAACGGCCATTCCGACATGAAGTCCATCGGGGTGTCGCGATACTCCTGCGCCACCGATTCGGCGACGGCACCCGGATCGGCGTCATCGGCCGCGTCGACGACGGCCAGCGCAATCTCGCCGGCGCCGAAAACGACCTGCACCGGGTGGCCGTCGTCGAGCCGAATGCGGGTCCGCAGCGACTGGTGGCGGCCCATCAGGTAACGCAGCGCGTCCGTGACGTCGTCGACCGTCGCACCCGGCGGCGCCGGAATGACGCCGCCGACCGGCGCCCAGATCCGCTCTTGCACGATTCGGTGCCAGTTTTCCGCCTGGCCCCAGGACAGTTCGCCGGAACCGGCGCCGTCGCCCGTGAAATCGACCATGATCTGGGCCAGTGTCCCGGTCATCTACGGGCCTCCGCATCACGTGACAGCGAGCACGATCGTCTCGGTGAGGGGCGCTCGCCCGTCGGTTCGTCGTTCCAGCAGGGTCACGCCGGCCGCGATCCCCTGGCAGAGGTCCAACAGTTCCGGCTGGTCGCCGGCCTGCGCCGCCAGACACAGCGCCGCCAACCGGATCGCGGCGGCGGTCGCCGGGTCGATGGCCTCCTGCCAGGTGAAAACGGGCAACGCCAGTACTGCCAGCCGAGCCGCCACCTCGTGCGCCGGCCACACCGGCAACGACTCGCGCACCAGGATAAGCATCCGCCCAACGGCATCGGCGAGCAGATCCGGCTCCACAACGCGTGGCTCGTCGGACCGGACCAGGTACGCCACCACCACGACGTTCGGCTTCTCGGTGGCGAGCCCGTTCCCGACTCCATCCAGGACAGGTACTCCGCCAGCGCCACGCGCATGTCGTCCCGTGCAGCCTGGCCGCGAGGACATGGTCGATCATCCCGGCTTCGCGCAGGGGGGCGTAGAACTCCCGCGCGAAGGCCAGGCCGTGGCCGATCGCAATGTCCGTCGCGAGCACGTTCGCCACCGGTCGTGCCGGCCGCGCGGCCCGCCCCTGTCGATGGCAGAGCTCCTGGACGAGTGCGCGGGGCTGTCCCGGCCCGCCGCCTTCGCCCTGGCCCTGGACCGGTCGCCGGCTCGTGCGCTGTCGACATCCAGCGTGCGAGCCAGCCTCAGGCCGCGGCTGATCGGACGGCACAGAGTTCCGGCTCGTTGCCCGCTTCCGGGTGCTGCCAGGTGGCGCCGCCGGATGACGTGAACACCCGGCCGACCACCGGGTCGGTCATCTCAGCGGATGTGACCAGGCGGCAGGTCGTCTCGCCGGCCGTCATCGTGTTGACCCAGCGTGCTGACGCCCCCACGGGCCTATACCTAGCCGATCAACTGCGCGAATCACAGCCGGTGGTCGGGTGAACCTTTCAGCAACCGCTGTCGAATTCGGCGGCCTCGACACCGGCCATCAGGAAGGCGCCGACACCGTAGTTCGTCGTGGCGGTCGAACTGATCGGCTGGTGCTGCGACGGCTGCGACGACGGCCCCCGCACGAAACCGACGACGCCGTCGCTGTGCGGCGCCTTGGTACGCAGCCAGGTCCACGCCTTCCGCACGATTGGGGTGTACGTCTTCGCGTCCAGGTCACTCGCGTTCTTGTCGAGGACACCGAAATGCGCGAACGCCGACAGCGCACCGAGTTCGACGGCGTCCACATAGGTCATGTTGCTCTGCTTGCCACTCTCGATCGCGGCGGTCTCGGTGTGCACGTACTTCTGCGCGTCCGCGATGCCCCCGGCCGGACGGGTCGGGTCCAGTTCGAACAGGTCGATGTACTCCTGGCTGGCTTCCGGGCCGTCGTCGTTGGGCGCGTTCGTCGGCAGGAGCCACTTGTTGTGGTCGGCCCAGCCGGTGGCGTACGTGAGGTACCTGGTGTTGCCGGTCATCCGGAAGACCTCGATGTCGCCCTTGACGAACAGCGCGTTGAACCAGGTCGGGTCGCCGAAGCCGGGACTACCGGCGATCCAGTGGTCGGCGGCGAGCTCGATCGGCGCGAGATCGGGACAGGCCGCCGTGACGCCAGGCGCACCGGTACCCGCGGCCGCGCTCGTGGGGATCAGCCCGGCGGCCACAGCGACCACCGCCGCCAACAGCCTGTACCTGGACACCGGCGCCGCCCGAGTGCTGCTTGAAAACGTTTACATAGGGTCTACCCAACGACGACATGAGTGTCAATGTTCATGAACGGGCGACACGACGGCCGATCCCGGTCCGCTGGCCGAATCCTGATCTAGCCGATCAGCCGTCGCACCGCCAGACTGTCCGCATGGTTAACGCTGCGATCGCGCCGTACACCGCCGTCGGTCTGATCCCCGCAGTGCGTGGCATCCGGACCCGCGCCGACATCGGCCGCAACCTGGAGCACATCTCGCACCTGTTCAAGGCCGCGTCCTGGCTGTCCAGCCTCGATCTGCCGGTGCGACTGGTCGTGGTGCCCGAGGGCGGGTTGCAGGCGTTCAACGACGAAGTCCTCGATCTCGACCACGCGACGTTCGCGCGGGAATGCGCCATCGACATTCCCGGCCCGGAAACACGGTATCTCGGCGACCTCGCCCGCGAATACGACACCTACGTGATGGCCCAGGCGAAGGCGAGGCATCCGGAATTTCCGGACCGCTTCTTCAACGTCGGTTTCGCGCTCGACCCGCAGGGCGAGATCGTGCTCAAACACTACAAACTGTCCACGCTCTATCCGGTCGAGCACTCGGTCACCCCGCACGACGTGTGGGACAGGTGGATCGAGCTGTACGGGCTGAATCTGGACGCCTTCTTCCCGGTCGCCGACACCGAGATCGGCCGGCTCGGCGTGCTGATGGCCAACGAGGGCTCCTACCCGGAGAACGCCCGCGGCCTCGCCATGAACGGCGCCGAAATCCTCTACCGGGCGTCCTATCCGCATCCGCACACCGGTAACGAGTTCTTCGAGATCCAGAGCCGCGCCCGCGCACTGGACAACAACGTCTACGTCATCGCGCCGAACCTGGCCACGTACTACCTGACCCCGGAATCCACCGACCCGATCGACACGTTCGGCGGCCGTTCCATGGTCATCGACTACAAGGGCAGAATCGTCGGACAGCACCTGTACGGCGCGGGATCGTCCTATGTCGCCGGCACGATCGACATCGGCGCGCTCCGGTATTTCCGTACCCACGCGCAGTGGGACAACTGGACCAAGGACCTGCGTACCGAGATCTTCCAATTGATCTACGACCAGCCGATCTATCCCAAGAACCTCTACGCCGACCGGGCGCCGTTCAACCACAAGGAGTTCCGCGAGCAGGTCATCGGCCCGCAGATCCAGCGCATGATCGATCGGGGCGTCTACCGCAGCGAATAGAGCAGCGGCAGCACCGCGGCCGGGTCCTCGACGTGCGCGTTGTGCCCGAGGCCGGGCAGCGTCACCGCGTCGTCCCGCAGCGCCAGCAGGTCTGCCGGCCGACTCATCGGATCGTGCTCACCGGCCGCCAGCACGACCGGGCAGCGCGCCATGCCCAGCAGACCCACCATGTCCGGCGCGCCGACACCGAAGGCGGCCATGTCCAACGTGAGCCGCCAGCCGTCGTCGGCTTCGACCAGCCCGGCCGGATCGGCGACCGCCAGCCCGGTCAGCCCCGCCAGCTTCAGGTAGGCCGTCTCGGCGTCGGCCCTGGTGGCGAACACCCGATCCGGCCGCGCGGCGACGGCGGCCGCCCTGGCCAGTTCGTCGTCGCTCCACCGCACCTTCACCCCGACCGCGAGGACGCCGACCACGTCGACGCCGAACCACCCGCTGGCCAGCGCCAACGCGACCACGCCACCCAGCGAGTGCCCGACCACGACGAGCGGCCCCGCCGTCGGCAACTGATCCGCCACGGCCGCCGCGAGGCCGCCGAAGGAGTACCGGCGCAGCCGGGCCGATCCGCCGTGACCCGGCAGGTCGGGCGCCAGCCACGTGCGGTCGAGCCGATCGGTCAGCCCGTCCCAGACGGCGCCGGTCGCGCCGAGTCCGTGCAGCAGCAGAACGGCGGGTTCGGTGTCCACAGCACCGATCTTTCCGCAGGCCAACGTGTGCCGGCTAGGGCCGGGCTATGGTCGATGGCGTGTCGGCCGAGATCATCGATCCGGACACCTATCTGACCGGTGTCCCGTACGCCCAGCTCGCCCAACTACGGCGCACGTCGCCGGTGACCAGGGTCGACGACTTCTGGGCCGTCCTGCGTCACGCCGACGTGCGCCATGTGCTGCGCAACCCGGCGTTGTTCTCGTCCCACCTCGGTGGCACCCAGATCCGCGACCCGGCCACCGCCGCCGACCTGGCCTACGTCCGCAAGATGATGCTCAACAGCGACCCGCCCGACCACGCCCGCCTGCGCAACCTGCTGACCAGGGCGTTCACCCCGCGCGCAGTGGCAAGGCTGACCGAGCGCATCCAGCGGTGGGCACACGACCTGGTCGCGAACGTGGCCGACCGCGGCGAATGTGACTTCGCCACCGAGGTGGCCGCCGACCTGCCGCTGCGCACGCTGGCCGACGTGTTCGGCGTGCCGGAGCAGGACCGGCGCCTGATGTACGACTGGAGCAACCGCGTCATCGGCTATCAGGACGCCGAGTACGCCGCCAGCGCCACCGCCCACGACGACGACCTGACCGACATGGCCCTCGGCGTTCTCGCGCTGCGCCCCACTCCCGGCCCGAACGGCGAACTCCCCGACCCGCGCGGCAGAAACGGCATGCCGGACCTCTACGCCTATGCCAACGCCCTGGGCGAACACAAGCGAAACCACCCCGGCGACGACGTCATGAGCATTCTCATGCGGCACGTCGACGACGACGGTGGCCGCGTGTCACTGGCCGAATTCGAGAACCTGTTCTGGCTGTTCTCGGTCGCCGGCAACGAGACCCTGCGCAACGGCCTGCCGGGCGGCCTGCTCGCGCTGTTAACCCACCCCGACCAGTACCGCGGGCTCCTGGCGGACCGGTCGTTGCTGCCAGGCGCCGTCGAGGAGATGCTGCGCTGGTGGACGCCCGTGATGCACTTCCGCCGCACCGCGACCACGGCCACCCGACTGTCCGGAGTGGACATCGAGGCCGGCGACAAGGTGGTCGTCTGGTTCACCTCGGCCAACCGCGACGAATCGGTGTTCGCGGATCCCGACACGTTCGACGTCACCCGCACCCCCAACGACCACCTCACCTTCGGCCACGGCCCGCATTTCTGCCTCGGCGCCCCGCTGGCCCGAATCCAGATGCGCGCCATGTTCGACGCGGTATTGGACCAGTTGGGTGAAGTCGAACTCGTCGGCGAGCCGGTCCGACTGCGATCGAATTTCCAGCACGGTGTGAAGCATCTGCCGATAGGCTGGCGTCGATGATCCGGTGCCACGATCAACATCAGGAGGCGGATTCTCGTGACCAGCAGACGACCCCTCGCAGTGCTGACGGCTATCGGTGTGGCGGCGGTGGGTAGCGTCGCCATGATGCTGGCGGCGCCGGCCCAGGCCGAGGCCGCACAGGCGACGCCCTGCTCGGCGGCGGCCAACGCCTGCGTCGACCTCTCGACGCAGCAGGCATGGTTGATCCGCAACGGAGTCGTGGTGTACGGCCCGGTCAAGGTGCGGACGGGGCGAAGCAGCGCGCCGACCAATCCGGGTACCTTCCACGTGACGTTCAAGGACAAGCGCCACGTCAGCAGTATCTTCCACGTCGCCATGCCGTATTCGGTGTTCTTCAACGGCGGGGACGCGTTCCACCTCGGCAGCCTCGCGGTGTCGTCGCACGGCTGCGTCCACCTGTCGCGCAAGGCGGCCGTGACCTTCTTCAACGACCTCCACGTGGGTGACGAGGTCCAGGTCGTACGGTAAGGATCTTCCGGTTGTGGGGCCGGCGGTGCGCCGTCACACTTGGGTGTCACGGCGCACCCGTCGGAAGGGCGAACCATGAGCTCCCACTCCACATCGGCCGGCGAGAGCCCGGTCAGCGGTATCCCGGCCATGCTGGCCAACTCCGCGTGGCAGATCGTCGCCACGGCGGGCGTCGCGGCGGTCGTGTTGGGCGTCCTCGTGTTGGTTTGGCCGGGCGCGACACTCGTACTGGTCGGCACGTTGTTCGGGATCTACCTGCTGATCAGCGGCGCGTTCCAGATCGCGGGCGCGTTCGGCAACCACGTGCCGGGACACCTGCGCGCGCTGGGACTGCTCAGTGGCGCGCTGAGCGTGCTGCTCGGGTTGATCTGCTTCCGCGGCCCGATGGAGTCGATCCTGCTGCTGGCCATCTGGATCGGGTTCGGCTGGCTGCTGCGCGGCATCATGCAGGTCTCCGTCGCGATGTCCTCCGACGTCCTGCCGGCCAGGGGCTGGCAGATCACGTTCGGCGTGATCGGCGTGATCGCCGGCATCGTGCTGATCACGTCACCGATCACGTCGATCGCCACGCTCACGCTGCTGGCCGGGATCTGGCTGGTGGTGCTCGGCCTGTTCGAGGTGGTCCACGCGGTCCAGTTGCGCTCACGCCTGCGGTCGTGAGGCTCGTCAGTCGATCCGGTCGTCAGTTGATCCGGTCAGTTGATCGCGATCGCGGGCGCCACCCGCGCTGAGGCGATGCCGCGGTCGGGCTTGCCGAGGCGGTAGCGGACCCGGCCCTTCAGCACGGTTCCCGACTCCGCGCACCCGTCGGTGAGTCCTTCCGCCGGCAGCAGCGTGAAGGTCCAGCGCGGGTTCGCCTCGCAGTCCGGTGGCGTCGCACCGCACTGGAGTACTCGTGCGCCCCAGAGTTGGCGGATCATCAGGGTTCTGGTGTCGGTGCCGGTCACGGTGAAGTCCAGTTCTGGCGCGTCGACGATCTGGTTGTGGCTGCCCAGTGCCGGGCCGTACGAGCCGGTGACGGTCGCGACCATGGTCCACGGCCGGCCTGGCGGGATACCCAGCGCGCCGGCGCTCAGCCGTTCGTCGACGACATCCGCCATCGGTGCGCCGAGTTGGTCGGTGCGGACGGCCGGCGGCATCGGGCGGCGCGTGTCGAGCTTGGCCGGATCGGGCACGACGAGGACGCCGTAGGCGACATCGTCGGCGAACCGCGCTGCCGCGAAGTGCGTGCGCAGTGCGGCGACCGCCCGCTCGGCGGCGTGCCACTGGGTGGCGGTGAAGGCCGATTCCAGGTGGCCGCGGGTCACGGCTGGCAGGCCGGCTTCCCTGACCGCTGTTGCGATGGAGCCACAGCGGGCCCATCCGGACTCGGCCAGCAACGCGATCTGATCGCCCCTGAACCCCACGGTTCATCATGGCACCGGGCCGGCGTCGCCGCCGGCCCGGTGCGTATTCATGCGGCGGCTACGCGCCCAGCGAGATGATCGTGATCGCGACGGTGGCCGAGCGGGCGGTCATGCTGGTCGGGTTCGGTGCGAACACCATCTTGCCCATGCCGCCGCACGGAATGGTGATCGACGTCGGAATGGCGAGTTTGACGAAGTAACCGGAGAGGGTGCCGATCGGAATCGGTGTCACCGAGGACGACAGCACCAGTGACACGTTCAGTGATCTTCCAGCGGAACCGGTGAAACCGAGATCAGTGCTGGCCGGCGATTCCGGTTGCGCGGAAACGGTCTGCCCACCACCGGGATGCCCGGTTCTCGCCACACCGGCGCAGTCGGCCACGATGGTCGCGTTGGCGCGGACGTCGTTGACGAAACCGGCGAAGAACTGGTTCGGGCTGATGGGAAGCGGGTCGATGACGGCGGCGTTCGCCGGCGCGGCGACGCCGACGAGTGCCAGGACGGCGAGCAGGGGGAGAGCTGTGCGCGCGATGGTTCGGGTGATGGTCGGGAGCATTGTCCACCTCATTGTTGCATCGTTCGATGGCAAGGTAGAGTGGTTGATCGGGACGAGCCAGGGAATTGTTTCGGACGGGTCGCCGGGTTGCAAGAATCAACAGTTGTCCGGGCGCATTACCGGCAGACCGGGCGAAGCCACAGTGCCGGGCCGCCGCCGGTCGAGTCGACCGGACGCCGAAGGGAAACAGGTCGACGCGGCTCGTGAACGCAGTCCAGCCGACGCGCTCGACGGCGCATCGGCTGGACTGGTGTATTTCGTTCTTCGGCGATCGACGGTCGGCTCGTCGATCATCTGATTCTCTTCTGCGGTTTCAACCTGAGTCCGGCTGGCCACCGTCGCCGGCGCCGTTGGGACAATGCCAGCCATTCGGTATGCAATGCTGAGACATTCAACCTGTGAACATGTGTCCATGATCGCAGCGACTCACCATGGTGCGCAACGCATTTAATGGGCTAGCTCTCGACGCGCACGACGACCAGGCACGTGTCGTCGAAGCTGTTGGGCTCGATGTTGTCCAGTAGGCGATTGCTGTAGCGGTCCAGGTCGTCGTCGAGATGGTGTGCCGCGGTCAACAGCCGGTCCAGGCCGTCGTCCAGGTTTTCGCCTCGGCGTTCTACCAGGCCGTCGGTGAACAGCACCAGCACATCGCCTTGGCGTAGCACGGTATCCACGTCCGTGTAGCCGGGTTCGTCGGTCGCGCCGAACATGATGCCGTCCGGTAGCGGCAGGAATTCGGCTACGCCGTCTCGGACCAGCAGCGGCGGCAGGTGCCCCGCTCTCGCCCAGCGCAGCGTGGCGGTCGCCGGGTCGTAACATGCGCAGATCGCCGTGCCCCATACCGGTTCCGGCAGCGTTCGCGCCGTCTCGTTGAGCCACCCGAGCAGGTGTGCCGGCGACGCTCCGGTCATTGCCAGGCCACGCAACGCATTACGCATCGTGATCATGCCGGTGACCACGTCGATGCCGTGGCCGACCATGTCGCCGACCCCCAGCAACACCTGGCCGGCCGGCAGTCGCAGCGCGTCGTACCAGTCGCCGCCGACTCGGTACTGGTTGCCGGCGGGGCGATACCGCACGACCACCTGCAGCCCCGACAGCTCGATCGGTGGCGGTGCCGGCGCGATGATGGCCTGCTGCAAGCGAACCGCGAGCCGTTGTTGCCGGTCGACCTGTCGTTCCGCGTCGGTCAACTGGTCGTGCGCCGCCGAGAGCGCGAACGCCGCCAGGTCCGGTTCGGCGAGGCCGCGTACCGCGCCACGGATGGCCACCACGGAGCCGGCCGCGTCGGTCACCGGCCGCGCGACTGCTCGCAGCCGGCGGGCGTCCCCGTCGTCGGTGGGTAGCGTGAACTCGACCGACGCCGGCCGGTTTCCGGTCGTCAGCACGTTGAGGAACCTGTCGATACCGGCCTGATCCAGCGGTTCGACCTGGGCCGCCAGTTCACGCAGGCTGACCGGGTCCAGCGTGTCCAGCAGGTCGAACGTCTGGGCGGTCCAGGTGGTGCGGCCGGTCAGCAGGTTGTCCTCCCAGCCGCCGGTTCCGGTCAGCCGCAATGCTTCCGCCGCCAACTCCGGCTCGCCGTGGCGGCGTACCGCGATCGCGACACCGTCCGCGAGCGGAGCGACCCGGATGTCGATCACCGGTCCGG
The DNA here is from genome assembly GCA_036269975.1 of Pseudonocardiaceae bacterium. Lineage (GTDB taxonomy): Bacteria > Actinomycetota > Actinomycetes > Mycobacteriales > Pseudonocardiaceae > DATEPR01. The sequence continues at coordinate 27,973 of DATBDL010000225.1, forward strand.
TCACGTGGCCGTGCACGAGCGTCGGCATTACGAGCGTGTCCGCGCGGTAGGGCGATCCGGTCGCCAGCACGTCCCGCATCCGGGTGAACAGCCCACCGTCGCCGCTGATCAGCGGGTGCAGTTGGAGCAGGGTCCTGCCGACCAGTTCTCGCCGGCCGAGCACCGCCGCCGCGCCGCGGCCGGCATGCTCGACGACGAAGTCGACGACCGTGCCGTCGTCAGCTCGCACGGCGCGCGTGAGGATCACGTTGTCCACCAACGCATCCAGCAGCCCGGTCAGCCATGGTGGCACGCCGGCGACCGCCTTCTCGGCCGGCGCCAGCGCGTGCGCGCACAGTTCGGCCACCGCGACCAGTTGCGCACGCTCGGCCGTGCTGAACTCCGCTCGTCTGCTCGGCCAGCACACCTCCAGCACGCCCAGCACGGTCCTTCGATGCGTCAGCGGCAGCACCGCCCGCGCGCCGCCTGGCCACCGCGCGGCCGCCGGTGCCAGCACGCCGGCCGCGAGGCCGTCACTCGCGAGGCCGTCGGACAGCCAGCGCGGCTGCCGGTCGGCCAGCACGAGCCGGCCCACCGTCGGCATGTCCGGTGGCAGGCAACGCCAGCGTGCTGCCTCCACCGGATGCAGCCCGTGCTGGCCGGCGAGGTGCAGCACGCCGTCCGGTTCGAGCACCCAGAACATCGCCGCCACCGCGCCGGCGTGGGCGAGCACATTGGCGAACAACGCGTCGGCCAATGCCGTGCCGTCCGCCGCCAATGCCGCCGCGGACTCGGCACGTTGCAGCCGTAGCGAGGAAGCCGGCGACTCGACCGGTGTGCCGCCGCTGACGTCGGCCGACTCCACCGGTGTGCCGCCGCTGATGTCGGCCGCGATCTCCAGCAGCGGCAGGCCGGCGCGTTTGGCCAGGTCAGCAAGGTGATCGTCGGCCTGGCCCTGGGTGCAGCCCAGCCGCTCGATCAGCACGCCTTTCGCCCGTTCCAGCACCCGACCGCGGTCCACCTCGGCGCGCAAGCGTGCCAACTGCCGTTCCTGGCGCATTACCACCCGAATCAGGCGATCGACGTCGGACGGGGTTGACCGGGGTGCTGCCACGGGCCGAGTCTAGGAGCAGAATCGGGTTCGACCGCGTCGGACGCGGCGCAGGCGCGGCGGAGGTGCCGCGGCGACCGCGCCGCTGGGGCTGAACAGGGAGTGCAACCGTGGTCGACAACACCGTAGCCGTCAGACGACCGGCCGGCGACGGATCGCTCGATGACGAGCGTCTCCAGCAGTTGCTGCAGGGCCTCAAAGCCGTGCGCGACGGCGATTTCAGCACCCGGCTGCCGCACGTCAACGACGTCCTGATGGACGAGATGGCCACCGTGTTCAACGGCATGGTCGACCAGCTCGCGCTGTTCACCTCCGAGGTGACGCGGGTGGCCCGCGAGGTGGGCACCGACGGCAAGCTGGGCGGCCAGGCCACGGTGCCGGGCGTGTCGGGGACCTGGAAGGACCTGACCGACTCGGTGAACGCGATGGCCGGCAACCTGACCGGCCAGGTCCGCGACATCGCCGAGGTCGCGACGGCGGTGGCCAGGGGCGATCTGACCCAGAAGATCACCGTGGACGTCAAGGGCGAGATGCTGGAGCTGAAGAACACCATCAACACGATGGTCGACCAGCTCTCCTCGTTCGCCGACGAAGTGACCCGTGTGGCCCGCGAGGTCGGCAGCGAGGGCCGACTGGGCGGTCAGGCGACCGTGCCCGGCGTGGCCGGCACCTGGCGTGACCTCACCACCTCGGTGAACTTCATGGCCGGCAACCTCACCGACCAGGTCCGCAACATCGCCCAGGTGACCACCGCCGTGGCCAAGGGCGACCTGACGCAGAAGATCACCGTGGACGCGCGCGGGGAGATTCTGGAGCTGAAGAACACCATCAACACGATGGTCGACCAGCTGTCCTCCTTCGCCGACGAAGTCACCCGGGTGGCGCAGGAGGTCGGCACCGACGGCATCCTCGGCGGCCAGGCCCAGGTGCCCGGCGTTGGCGGCACCTGGCGGCAGCTGACCACGTCGGTGAACTTCATGGCCGGCAACCTGACCGGTCAGGTGCGGTCCATCGCCCAGGTCGCCACGGCGGTGGCCAAGGGCGATCTGACGCAGAAGATCACCGTGGACGTCAAGGGCGAGATGCTGGCCCTGAAGAACACCGTCAACACGATGGTCGACCAGCTGTCCTCGTTCGCCGACGAGGTCACGCGGGTGGCCCGCGAGGTCGGCACCGACGGCATCCTCGGCGGCCAGGCCCAGGTGCCCGGCGTCGGCGGCACCTGGCGGGCGCTGACCGACTCGGTCAACTTCATGGCCGGCAACCTGACCTCCCAGGTCCGCAACATCGCCCAGGTGGCGACGGCGATCGCGCGGGGTGACCTGTCGCAGAAGATCACCGTTGCGGCGCAGGGCGAGATCATGGAGCTGAAGGACACCGTCAACACGATGGTCGATCAGCTGTCCTCCTTCGCCGACGAGGTGACCCGGGTTGCCCGCGAGGTGGGTACCGAGGGCAAGCTCGGCGGTCAGGCCCAGGTCGCCGGGGTCGCGGGGACGTGGCGGGACCTGACGGACAACGTGAACTT
>DATBDL010000226.1:0-9940 GCA_036269975.1 Pseudonocardiaceae bacterium
TACTTCCCATCCGTGTTGTTCATCCTCATCCAGTCCGGCGCCGAGGGGGCGCGGCGGAGTTGGGCGTTCAGCTACCTGGGGCTCGCTGTCCTCGTGGCACCCGCCGCGCTCGCGATCTGGGACCGCATGAGGTGGCCGGAACTGTGGCGGACGATCACCACCTACGTCACCGCGTTCGCGTTGTGGGCCACGATGTTGGTGGGCAACGTCGCCGCGGGGCTGGACGAGAGTTACCGGTTCCCAGGGCCGTACGTGTTCGGCTCGGACACCCGATCGCTGACCCCGGAACTGCTGGCCGCGGCGAACTGGTTCGAGCAGCACGCCGGCAGTGGCGTGCGGATCGTCACCGATCGGTTCACCGGCCTGGGTTTCGTGCTGGACGCCGATTCGTGGACCGCGTCGCCGAGTGCCGGTTTCCCCGCGTACGACCTGTTCTTCAGTGCGACACCGCCGTCGGCCGAACTGGTCGAGGAACTCGCGTCGTCCGACTACCGGTACCTGATCATCGACAAGCGCGTGACCACCGATGTCCCCGCGATCGGCAGCTACTTCGAGCCGGACGAGCAGTTCGCCGACCTGGACTCGCATCCCATGCCGGCGGCCAACATCGACCGCTACGCGACCCAACCGTGGACCACCAGGGTGTTCGAGAGCGACCACTACGTGATCTACCGCTTCGACTTCGACGCGATCCACGACCGGGTGACACCATGATGATCCTGCTACGCCGCATGGCGCTACCGGTCGCACTGGTCGCGGCGGCCGCGTTGGCATACGCGTACGTGCCGGGCGGCATCGTGCGCGCGGTGCTCGTGTTGCCGGCGACGCTGTGGGTGCCTGGCCGTGGACTGGTGGCGCTGTTCGGGATCGGCACCGGCGCCGGCCGGTGGCGGACACCGTTGTCGGTACTGCTCAGCTTGTTGACGTTGATCGTCGCCGCGCTGCTGGCGAACTCGTTGGGCGGCTCGGTGCCGGTAGCGGCGCTGCCGTTGGTGGCGTCCGTCGTGCTGCTGCCGGCCCACCTGGTCGGCGACGCCCCTACCGAGCAGCCGACCGTGTCGAACGGTGCGCTGGTCCGGTTCGGCGCGGTGTTCGGGGTGGCCGCACTGGCAGCGGGAGCAGTGCTCTGGTTTGTGAACGGTGCTCTCCCGAAGCAACAGGCGGCGCCGTACCTGGAGTTCGCGCTCGCCGGCCCGTACGCCGCCGTCAGCGGCACGGTGCCGGTGACAGCCGGCCAGCCGCTGCACGTGCCGGTGTCGGTGACGGGTGACGAGAGCAGTGCTCTCACCGTGCAGGCCGTGCTCAACGGCAGCCCGATCGGGAAACCGGTGCCAGTGCGAAGCACCGCGCAGATCAACGGCACCTCACAGGTCAACGGCACCGCGCAGGTCGACGTGATCGCCCCAGCGGGCTGCCTGAGCCGGCTGTCCATCGTGCTGTTCAGTGGCACGACCGAGTTGCGCAGCGTGGACCTGTACCTCAAGTCGACATCGGACCCGGCGTGCGCACGGCAGAACTGATCCGCTCGGTACGGACCGACTCGCTGACCCGCAACAGCGTCAGCATCATGGCCACGAGCGTCGTCAACGCGGGGCTCGGCTACCTCTACTGGACCGCAGCCGCCCGCCTGCTGCCGGCCACCGAGGTCGGTCTCGGATCGGCTGTCACGTCGGCAATGGTGATCCTGTCGCTGGTCGTGCACCTCGGCGCGGGCGCCGGCCTGATCGCCCGGCTGCCGCTGCGGCGGTCCCGCGCGGAATGGCTGCTCACCGCGCTGGGCACCCAGCTCGCGTGCGGTGCGGTCACGCTCGTGCTCTGCATCGGCGCCCTCGTGCCGCTCGCCGCGCTGGTGCCGCCGTTGCGGTCGCTGGCCGCGAATCCGGCGATGGCCGTGTGGTTCGTGGTCGGCGCCGTGTCCTGGACCGGTGCCGGACTGTTGGACTACACGTTCATCGCGCAGCGACGCAGCGGGCTGATGTTCTACCGCAACGCGGTGTCCTCGGCGGGCAAGCTGATCGCGCTGGTGCTCGTCGTCGTGGTCGACCGGCATGCCGGTGCCACGGCGATCGTGGGCACGTGGGCGGTCAGCGGACTGCTCGGCGTCGCCGTCGGGCTGCTGCTGTGTCACCGGCGCCTGTTCGCCCTGGGCCGTATCCGGCTGCGTGACGCCCGCACCGAATTGAGAGCACTGCTCCGGCCGACGATCGGGCACCACGCGATCAGTGTCGCCGGGCTCGTGCCGACCTACCTGCTGCCGGTGGTGGTGACGGCGCAACTGGGGACGCGGGCGAACGCGTACTTCTACATCACGTGGATGGTCGGCAGCGCGATCTTCATGATCAGCCCGGCCGTCGCGTCCGCGATCTTCGCCGAGGGCAGCCACGATCCCAGTGGCATGCAACGACTCACGGCGCACGCGTTGCGGGTCGTGCTGGCGCTGCTGGTGCCGGCGGTCGTGGTGCTCGCGGCCGGCGGCCGGCTGGTGCTGTCCGCGTTCGGCTCCGGCTACGCAGCGGCCGGTTATCCGTTGTTGTTGGTACTGCTGGCATCCACGCTGCCGGACGCGGTGACGAACGTCGCGGTGTCCGCGCTGCGCATCCGTGCCGCGCTGGCCGACGCGGCCGTGCTGAACGGGTCGATCGCCACGATCACGGTGGTGGGCGCTGCGCTGCTGACGCCGCGGATGGGCATCATCGGCGCCGGCTGGGCGTGGCTGGGTGCGCAGATCATCGGCGCGCTGCTGGTGCTGGTCGCGCGCCGCCGGATCTGGCCGCCGGAAACGGGAGCGTGAGCGGATGCGCATCCTGCACCTGTCCGACTTCTACACACCGACCATCGGCGGTCTGGAACGCCACGTGGAAACCCTGTCCCGTGAGTTCGTCGCGCTGGGCCACGAGGTGGACGTGGTGACCCTGCGGGTCGGCGACCGGCCGGCGCACGAGGTGCGCGACGGCGTCCGGGTGCACCGAGTCCGGGGTTGGAGCACTGCTCTCGCACCGTTCTACGAGAACCCAGAGCGGCCATTCCATCCGACCGTGCCCGATCCGGGGCTGGTCGCCACGCTCAGACGCGCGGTCGCCATCCTCCGGCCGGACGTCGTGCACAGCCAGAGTTGGCTCCAGTACTCGTATTCCCCGCTCTACCGGCGGGGCAGCGGGCCGGCCCACGTGGCTACCCTGCACGACTACGGGCTGGCGTGCGCGAAGAAGACCTATCAGTTCAACGGCGGCCAGTGGTGCGACGGTCCCCGGCTGGCCAAGTGCGTCCGTTGCGCCACCGGCCAGTACGGCCCTGCGAAGGCGGCCGCGCTGGTCACGGGACTGCGCGCGAGCCGACCGTTGCTGCACAACGCGGACGCGTACATCGCGGTGAGCTCGGCCGTCGCGCGGGCGGCCGGCGCCGCACTGCCACCGGGCATGCCGGTATCGGTGATCCCGAGCATGGTGCCCGACGGCATCGCGGAAGGGGACACGCCGCGCCCGGACTTCCTGCCGCCCGGTGACTACCTGCTGTATGTCGGCGCGCTCGGGCGGCACAAGGGAGTGGACGTGCTGCTGGCCGCGCACGAACGGATGCGGCACCGCAGGCCGCTGGTGCTGGTCGGCACCCGGCACGACGACGATCTCGGCCTTGACCGGCCGGGTGTCACGGTGGTCCACGACCAGCCGCACGCGTCGGTCATGGCGGCATGGCGATCGGCGCTGCTCGGCGTGGTGCCGTCGGTGTGGCACGAGCCGATGGGCCAGGTAGCGGTGGAGGCGATGCTGACCGGACGGGCGGTCGTCGCATCCGACGTCGGCGGCCTGCGGGACATCGTCGACCACGGCGTGACCGGCCTACGCGTGCCGCCGAGCGACCCGATCGCGCTGGCCGCCGCGCTGGACGAGTTGGTCGCGGACCCGACCAGAGCCGCCACGATGGGAGCCGCCGGCCGCGACATGGCGGCCCGCTATCAGGCCAGCGTGGTCGCGCCGAGGGTGATCGACGTGTTCGAGCAGGTCATCGCCGCGCGCCGGGCCTGACGACACCACCGAGCCGCAACGCGACCCGGTGCGCGGCGGCCTGACGTCGCAGCACCGAGTAGTGCGTCTCCCGTGCTCCCCAGTCCCGCTTGTACGCGGCGACCCCCTCCGTCGGCGCGCCGACCAGGTCGAACTCGGCACAGCCGCGTCCATGTGCCCACACGATCGTGTCCCAGTACAGCAGGGGCTGCGCGAACGAGGCGGCCTTCGTGCCGGCGCCGGCCATGGCCCAGGCGACCGCCCGAGGCGCACCGGCGAAGCTCACCTGCACGCACACCGGCGCACCGTCCACGACGGCCGTCGAGAACCGGGCATCAGGACAGTCCGCGAACACCGACCACACAGCCGAATAAGCAGCCGATGGATAGGGCACCGACAGCCCCTGGGCCGCGAACGTCGATGCCGACCATGCCGGTAGCAGATCGCGTATCTCGGCGCCGGTCGCCGGCCGGATCTCGACACCGCCCGCCCGTGCCCGCCTAATCTTGGCCCGCCGCTTGGCATGCACGTTCTCGAACAGCGACTCCTCGTCCCGCCCCCGCAGACCCACGACGAACGTGCGATCCCGGTACGCGGCGTAACCGTCGCCGTGCTCCACTGTGGACATCAGCACCTGCTGCGACCGAACGGTGCGCCGCTGGCGTTCCCAGCCGGCCAACAGCCGCAACACGTCGGGCAGCAACGCGGCCGGCACCAGCGGCCCGACGTACGGAAACGGCAGCCAGTTCACCGTCCGCACCGGACCGACCCGCTTGAGGAGCATCGGCGCCACACCGACCGGCGTGTCGTCCGCGAGCACGGTCAGCGGATGGAAGTCCATGCCGAGCACGTCGGCCATCGTGGCGAGCCACTCGTACCGGTGGAAGAAGCAGCCGCCGTTGGCCGCGACCAACTCGTGCCACGACTGCGGCGTCGCCGCAGGGCCGACGAGCTCCGTGGTACGCACTCCCGGCAGCATAGTTCGGGCCGCGACCGTTGGCCGGTCGGGGCGGACGTGCTCAGATGGAACCCGACGAGATATGCCGTGTCAGTGCCAACCAGGAGCAGCCGTGACCGCGATCCGCACCACTCCGCCGTTCCGGGCCGACCATGTCGGAAGCCTGTTGCGTCCCGCGTCGCTGTTGCGGGCACGTCAGGAGCGCCGTGACGACGTCATCGACGCCGACCAGCTTCGTGCCGTCGAGGACGACGCCATCCGGTCGGTGATCGACACACAGCGCGAGATCGGCCTGCGGACGGTCACCGACGGCGAGTTCCGGCGCGCGTCCTGGCACATGGACTTCATCTACCGCCTCGGCGGCATCGGCCGGGCCGACGAGACGATGGCGGTGGAGTTCCGCAACGCGGAAGGCACCATCTCGTTCACACCGGCAGCGCTGCGCGTGCACGACAGGATCCGCCTCACCGAGACGATCTTCGAGCAGGACTTTCGCTTTCTGGCACAACACAAATCCGCCGCCCAGACCGCGAAGCTGACCATTCCCTCGCCCAGCATGGTGCACTACCGGGGCGGCATGGCGGCCATCGACAAGGGCGTCTACCCGGACGAGAACGAGTTCTGGGCGGATCTGTCCTCGGCGTACGCGGAACAGGTACGCCGAGTCGCGGAACTCGGCTGCACCTACCTGCAACTGGACGACACCAGCTTGGCGTACCTCAACGATCCCCGGCAGCGAGCGATGCTCTCCGACCGGGGCGACGACGCGGAACACCAGCACGAGCGGTACATCCGCCAGATCAACGCGGCCATCGCCGACCGCCCCGCCGGGCTGTACGTGACGACCCACATGTGCCGGGGGAACTTCCGCTCGTCATGGGTGGCGGAGGGCGGCTACGACTTTGTCGCGGAACAGTTGTTCGGCGAACTGGCCGTCGACGGCTATTTCCTGGAGTTCGACGACGCCCGATCCGGCACGTTCGAGCCGTTGCGGTTCGTGCCCAAGGGAAAAATGGTGGTGCTGGGACTCGTCACGACGAAACGGGGCGCGCTGGAGACGAAGGACGAACTGAAACGCCGGATCGACGACGCGGCCAGGTTCGTGCCGCTGGAGCAGTTGTGCCTGTCACCGCAGTGTGGTTTCTCGTCCACGGTCGAGGGCAACGTATTGACCTTCGACGAAGAGGTGGCCAAGCTGCGCCTTGTGGTGGAGACGGCGGCCGAGGTGTGGGGCGATGGCGCGTAGTCGGAAGGCCGGCGGCTCACCCCTCCTGCGGGTGCTGACCGTGGCCGGACTGGGTGTCGAGGCGTACGTCCACATCCATCTGGCCGCGCGGTACGACGGCGTCACCGGTTCGGCCGTCATCAGCCAGGGCATGCTGTTCCGCTCGGTCGGTGCGATCGCGATCCTGATGGCCCTGCTGGTGCTGGCGTCGGGCAGCCGGATACTGCACTTCGTCGCGTTCCTGGTCGCGGGCGGCGCGCTGACGTTCGTGCTGCTCTACCGCTACACCAACCTGGGCGCGCTCGGCCCGCTGCCCAACATGCACGACCCGACATGGTTCGGCATGAAGACACTGAGCGTGGTCGGCGAGGCGGTGGCCACCGTCACAGCGGCCGCGCTGACCCTGCGCCGCAAGGCCCGCAGCCCGGCGGCGTCGGCCAACTCAGGCCAGTGAGGCGATGGTTTACGGCCGGAAGCGGTCGGTCGCCGCGACGAGAGCGTCGACCATGCCGCTCGACTGGGTTTCGTGGCCGGCTTCGTGCAGCAGGATCAGTTCGCTGTCCGGCCATGCCCGCGCCAGCTCCCACGGCGTGCCGACGAGGTTGTTCAGGTCGAGCACACCCTGCACGAGTACGCCGGGTATGCCAGCCAGCTTGCCGGCTTCCCGTAGCACGACGCCCTCCGCCAGCCACGAGCCCATCCGCCAGTAGTGCGTCACGATCCGCGCGAACGCCATCCGGTAGTCCGGGTCGGCGAACGCCGAGTGCCCTGACGAGACGGGGACAGTGGCGTCCTCCCAGTCGCACCAGTCCTCGGCGGCCTTCGCGCGGACGGCGGGGTCGGGGTCGGACAGCAGGCGCTGGTAGGCGTCGGTGAGGTCACCGTCCCGGTCGGCCTCCGGGAGAGCGGCCCGGAATCGTTGCCACGCATCGGGATACACCGCGCCCAGGCCGCGCGTGAGCAGGTCCGTCTCGGCGCGCCGGCCGGTGGCGATGCCCATCATCACCATCTCGGTGACCCGGTCCGGGTACCGCTCCGCGTACACGAGGCCGAGGACGCAACCCCACGAGCCACCGAACAGTTGCCAGCGGTCGACGCCGAGAAACTCCCTGAGCTGTTCCATGTCGCCGACGAGGTGGTCTGTCGTGTTGGTGCTCAGGTCGGTGTCCGGATCGCTGGCGTGCGGTGTGCTGCGACCGCATTGCCGCTGGTCGAACAGGACTATTCGGTATGCCGCCGGGTCGAAGTAGCGCCGCAGCCCGGTGCCACACCCGCCACCGGGGCCGCCGTGCAGCACGACGACGGGCTTCCCGGCCGGGTTTCCGCAGGTCTCCCAGTACACCTGATTGCCGTCGCCGACATTGAGCATGCCGTGGGCGTAGGGCTCGATCTTCGGATAGCGGCCGTTCATGATCCCCCTATGGCCGGCCCGCCTGTGCTGGTTCCGCGGCGGGAACACCCGTTCGCACGGTCGGATCGAACGCGGATTCGACGAGCACCTCCTCGAACCTACCGAAGAACGCGCCCAGGTCGGCCGGCGGCACGTACCTGGTGTCGGCGAAGACCAGCAGTTCGATCGCGTCCGGCACGTCGATCACGTGCACGTAGAACCGGGGCGACGGCGCGTCCGAGTGCGGTCCCCAGGTCAACGGGCCGAGCCGGGCCGCGGAGCGCAGTTCGTCCTCGGTGGGCACGGAACCGGTGAGTTCGCGGCTGCTCTGGTCCCTGCGGTCGTTGAAGTAGCAGTCGAGATCCATCGGCATGCCGCGCTCACGACCGATCTCGGCGATGGCGTCGGCCATCCGGTCGGGGTCGTAGTAGGCGTTCAGGTATGCGCTCATCAGGCTGCGCCACGCGCGGTCGACGGTCTCGTCGAACGTGGCGCCTGCGACGTCGATCGCGCACAGCGCACTCTGCGCGACCGGGCTGGCCGTCATGGCGAGGCCGGGCCGGAACCTGTTGTTCACGATCACTTTCAGCACCGTCGGGCTGATCCCGGTGACCTGGGCCAGCGCCACGGCGATCGCCGCCATCAGCACGGGTGACGTGTCCGCCTGGCCGACCCGTGCCGCGATCGCCCGCATCGCGACGTGCGCGGCTGCCGAACGGCCGGTGACGCGCCAGTGGCGGGGCTGCCGCTCGTCGTCGGTGTGGCCGAAACGGTTGCTCGCGACCCTGGCCAGCAGCTTGCGCCAGTGCCGCTCGACCATGGCATGGTGCCGCAGACCGGCCGGTCCCTGCTGCCAACGGACCTGGTCGAGCGGTTCCTGGGCCGGATCGGCGTCATCCACCGACACGTTGGCCGTTTCGTCGTAGCTCAGCAGCGACGTGGCGATGGCCTGGAACCCGCCGCCGTCCAACGCGAGGTGGCAGTGCACGGCGACGAGGTGGGTCGGCTGCCCGTGTTGACGGACGACGGCCATCCGAATCGGCCATTCGTCGGCATAGTCGAAGATTCGGTCGACGTACTCGACACGGACGGCTTCGGCGAACCGCGCCGGGTCGGCGTCGTCCGGCGCGTCCACGATGTGCATCGGGACCTCGCCGCGATCGGAGAGAACCTGCCGAATCGTGCCATCCGGCTCGAATCGCAATCGCGTGCGAAACGACGGATACCGGCCCATCAGATAACTCAATAGCGACGCTGCGTAGTCGAGTCCCTTGCCGTCCGGCATCGGGGCCACCGAGCCGCCTGCGAGTGAGGATTCCTGCGCCCGCATGGCGGACCAGATTTCTCGCTGGCCCCAGCTCAGGTCGGCGACTCCGGTACCGGGGCCGTTGAAGGGAACAAGGATCACGGACGACATGGTTTCCTCCATCGCCGCATCCGCGGTTGAACCCGGCCAATATAGCCCTGCCGTTGGTCGATCAAGGGGTTACACCGGTTCACGAAACAGTGCCGCCGTTGGTGCAGGTCAGCATCGATCCAGTAGCGGTGAGAATTCGCGGCCGCACGATTCGCCACAATTGCGCGGCCTGTGCGTGACCACATCGTGGCCGTGCGTCGGACTCAGCTTCTCGGCCGGGTCACCGACTCCCGTTCCATCACCTGGACCGGCAGCACGACCTGTTTGGCCGGCGCGGTCGGATCACCGATCCGCTCCAACAGCAACCGCGCCGACTCGACACCCAACTCGTAGTGCGGGATACGCACGGTCGTCAGCGCGGGCCGTTGCTTGTCCACGAACGGCATGTCGTTGAAGCCGACGACCGACACGTCGGAGGGACAGCTCAAGCCCTGCTCGGACAGGGCTTGGTAGCAGCCCAACGCGATGAGGTCGTTGCCGGCGACGACCGCCGTGATACCGGGTTCGGCGGCGATCAGGTCCCTGGCCGCCTGTAAGCCGGACTCCTCGGTGAACGCCTCGCAGTACCGGATCATGCGCTCCGCCACCGGGATGCCGTGCGATGCCATGGCGTCCAGGAAGGCGTGGTGGCGTTCCCAGCCGGTGGAGAGATTCTGCGGGCCGGCCAGGTGCGCGATCCTGCGGTGGCCACGCTCGGCGAGCAGCCTGACGAGCGACACAACCCCGGAGTGGCTGTCCGCGGTGACGGACGGGATGTCGCTGCCGTCGCTCCTGCGGTTCACCAGGACCGTCGGTACGCCACGTACGCGATCCGTCTCCGGCCGCAGGTCGCGCCGCCCGGTGGCCAGGATGAAGCCGTCGGTCTGGCGGCCGCGCATGGCCGCGAGAAGTTCACCCTCCCGTTCGACGTCGCCGTCGGTGTTGCCGAGCAGGGCCATGTAGCCGGCTT
>DATBDL010000227.1:0-2493 GCA_036269975.1 Pseudonocardiaceae bacterium
CCCTGGTGCCGACCGACGGGGAACGCAAGGGGGGCCTGGACATCGCCTACGACGGCACCTGGGGCTATCACCCGTTGGTGCTGAGCCTGGCCAACACCCACGAAGTCTTGCGTGTGATCAACCGCTCGGGCAATCGGCCGTCGCACGACGGGGCGGCCGCCGAGGTCGACCGCGCCTTGGCCGTCTGTTTCCGCGGCGGCTTCCGGCACGTGCTGCTCCGCGGCGACACCGACTTCTCCCAGACCGAACACCTCGACCGCTGGAACGCCGACGGCCGCGTCACCTTCGTCTTCGGCTACGACAGCAGGCCCAACCTGACGGCCCTGGCCGACGCGCTGCCGGCCGCGGCCTGGCGTCAGCTCGAACGGCCGCCGCGCTACACGGTGCGGACGGCGCCGCGGCGGCGGCCCGGCCGGGTCAAAGAGCAGATCGTCGTTGACCGGCAGTTCGACAACCAGCGACTGCAGTCGGAGGAGGTGGCCGAGTTCGACTACCGACCGACGGCCTGCCGCAACGACTATCGCCTGGTGGTGGTGCGCAAGAACATCTCGGTCGAGAAGGGCGAGGTCCGGCTGTTCGAGGAGATCCGCTACTTCTTTTACCTCACCAACGATTGGGGTCCCGAGGCCAACGACATCGTGTTCGCGGCCAACGACCGTTGCGACCAGGAGAACCTGCTGGCGCAGTTGCACGGCGGCGTGCGGGCACTGACGGCCCCGGTGGACGCGCTGGTCAGCAACGGGGCGTACATGGTGATGACGGCGTTGGCCTGGAACCTGAAGGCGTGGTGGGCGTTGGCGCTGCCGGAGGTGCCAGGCCGCTGGCAGGCCCGGCACCGGGCCGACAAGCAGTGGTTGCTGCGGATCGAGTTCAAGACGTTCGTGAACGCGTTCCTGCGCTTGCCGTGCCAGGTGGTGCGGACGGGTCGCAAGCTGGTGTATCGGCTCCTGTCGTGGAACCCGTACCAGCCGATCTTCTTCCGGCTGGTGTCGGCGCTACGGTGTTGACGGCGGCCGTCACGAAGTCGGAGTCCGGATGCTCCGATCCGCCACGGCAGCGAACGCGACCGCGCAGACAGGAGGTGGCATGGGACGACCAATAATCGGGGAAAAACCTAACTGCCCGTCAGCGGGCGGTGGCAGACCGGATGCGTACATTGGTGGCAGATATCAGCTCTTATTCGAGGCCGAAAACCTCGCTTGTTTAAGGCCTAGTGCCGGGTTTCGCAACAACCTCGGTTTAACCTGGACGGCCGTGTACAGCTGAGCGCCTGGGCGGTTTTGCAGCTGGGGCTATCCTCTGCCCCTGTGGACCAGAGACCTCCCACCCTCCACACGGAATGTGCCCCATGGCCAGGGAAGCCCCCCGTATTCGTCTGTTCGACGACGAGTTGAGCTGCTTGCGTCAACTTGTCGCCGCCCACTCGACGCCGCAAGCACTCGCGTTTCGCGCCAGGATCATTCTCCGCTGCGTCCAGGGCGATAAGCCGACCAATGATCGTGTCGCCGCCGATTTGGGCTGCGATGCCGACACCGTCTCCAAGTGGCGGCGGCGCTTCCACCGCCAGCGCTGCGACGGCTTGCAGGACCGCGCTCGCTCCGGTCGGCCCCGGACTTTTTCCCCCTGAAGACCGTCACAAAGTGGTGTGCCTGGCCACCACTTTGCCGGTGGAACGGGAGCAGCCGACGACGCACTGGTCGCTGGACAGCCTGGCCTATCAGATCTTGCAAGACGCCCACTACGCCGACATGAGCCGCAGCACCATCCAGCGCATCCTGAGCGCCGCCGAGTTGCGGCCGCACAAGAGCCGCTACTGGCTGACCAGCCACGATGCCGATTCCGAGGCCAAGGTCCTCGACGTGTGCCGGCTGTACCTGGACGCGCCGGTCTGCTACCAACGCGGCGAACTGGTCATCTGCGTGGACGAAAAGACGGGCATCCAGGCGTTGGAGCGTGCCCGGCCGACGACCCCGGGCCGGCCCCGGCGCGACGAGCGCCGCGACTACGAGTACCTCCGCCACGGCACGCGCTGCCTGACGGCCAGCCGCCTGGTGGCGACCGGACAGGTTCTGGGCTCGGTGACTGAGCGGCGCGGGCGCTGGGATTTCGTCCGTCACATTCGCGCCGTGGTGGAGAGTTTTCCCCAGGCCACGAAGTTTCACTGGGTGATGGACAATCTGAACACGCACTGGACTTTTCAACTGTGCCAGTACCTGGGCCGACTGTCCGGCGTCTGGGAGGATCGTCCGGCGCTGCGCACCGGCGTGCAGCGCCGCGCCTTCTTGACAGACGCCAGTCATAAGCACGTGGTCCATTTCACGCCCAAACATGGCAGTTGGATGAACCAGATTGAAATCTGGTTCGGCGTCCTGTGCCGCCAACTCCTGCGGCGCGGCGAGTTCCGCTCGACCGCCGAACTGACCGAACGCATCCACCAGTTCATCGCGTACTACAACAGCCATCTGGCCTACCCCTATGAGTGGACGTACACGG
>DATBDL010000228.1:0-17719 GCA_036269975.1 Pseudonocardiaceae bacterium
ACCCACGCCACGGACGAGCACCTGGCCGAGGTCGAGAAGATGCTCGGCTCGGTCGGCCGGGTGGTGCGGTTGCCGGAGAGCCAGCAGGACGCCGTGACGGCGCTGTCCGGCTCCGGGCCGGCCTACTTCTTCTACCTGGTCGAGGCCATGATCGACGCCGGCATTCTGCTTGGCCTGCCGCGTGCGGTCGCGCAGAAGCTGATCGTGCAGTCGGCGGTCGGGTCGGCGAAGATGCTGGCCGATGGCGGCGAGCACCCGGTGATCCTGCGCGAGGCCGTCACGTCACCGGCCGGCACGACGATCATGGCGATCCGGGAACTCGAACGGCACGGCGTGCGGGCGGCCCTGCTCGCCGCGATCGAAGCCGCACGCGACCGCTCGGCCGAGTTGGGCCACGCCCACGATGCGTAGTTGATCCCTTCGGGGGGCTGTGACATTGGCTCGCTCCGCTCGCGGGCCTGCCGCCTTCACGCGGCGTCCTCCGACCCTCCACCTGCTTCGCTTCGTTCCGGGCCGGAGGACGCCGCGACGGCAGGCCAGAGGGCGCTGGCTCGCTTCGCTCGGCTGGGTGGGGCGCCGGCGCATTGCTTCGCTCGCGGATTTCGGGTGGGCGCGGCCGTGTGTCTTGTCTGCCACCTTCATCCCTTCGGGTGGCTTCTGAGCTGGGGCGATGTGTCCTGGGGCGGGCGATTTCCGATCGACTGGCTACGCCACCGTGATGATTCGCTGTCACGCCCGTCGCATGAGTCCCATCCGTCCCGCTACTCTCGGACCCAGCACGTGCGTGTCCGTTCCGCCGGTGGGGAAGCCGGCGGCGCGACACGTGTCGAAGGACGCGGTGAACCATGCCTGCGCAGAACAGGGAGACGGAAGCGACGACCAGCCTCGGACCGGTGGAGTTCCTGACCGTCGCCGAAGTGGCATCGATGATGCGGGTCTCCAAGATGACCGTGTACCGCCTGGTGCACTCCGGCGAGCTGCCGGCAGTACGGGTCGGCAAATCGTTCCGGGTTCCGGAAAAGGCCGTCCACGACTATCTGGAGAACGCTTACTACGACGCGGGCTGACGATCAGCGGGCCAACGCGACCAGTTGGTAGGCGCCACCGACCGCCCAGGTAGACTGGGTAGCCGTTCGTGTGGCGCGCCCTTCGGCCGCCCGCGTCACGCTCTCGTCAGAGAACAACATCAGTGCATGAAGACCAACGACAGTTAGGGAACCCGCATGGGCTCGGTCATCAAGAAGCGCCGCAAGCGCATGTCGAAGAAGAAGCACCGCAAGCTGCTGCGGAAGACTCGGCACGCGCGTCGCAAGCAAGGCAAGTGACCGTCCTGCCCTGGGTCGTCGCTGCCGGCCGGTTCGCTGAACCGGTCGGCAGCAACGTTTCGTCTACCTGCGTAAATCCCGCGTGAACCACCCGGTCGGACCAGTGCGTCGCGGGTAGAGTCGCGACTACCTCAACGGGCGGGGAAGGCATGGCAGCGAAGATCGTTCTGGTCACCGGGGTCAGTGGTTACCTCGGCGGCCACCTCGCGGCCAGGCTCGCCGACGACGAACGGATCGATCGCGTCATCGGCGTCGACACGGCGGCTCCGTCACCGGAACTCGCCACGCTGATGGGCCGGGCGGAGTTCGTCCGCGCCGACATCCGCAACCCGCTGATCGCGAAGGTGATCGCCAGCGCGAAGGTGGACACCGTCGTGCACGCGTCACCGACGGCACATCCAGCCGGCCCGAGCGCCCGCCCGCTGCACAAGGAAATGAACGTCATCGGCACGATGCAGCTACTGGCCGCGTGCCAGCGGTCGCCGGTCGTGCGCAAGCTGGTGGTCAAGTCGACGGCTGCGGTCTACGGCGCCGGTCCACGTGATCCCGCGACGTTCACCGAGGACACGGTGGCCAGCAGTCGGCTGCCCTCCAGCGGCTACGCCAAGGACAACGCGGAACTCGAGGCGTACGTCCGCGGTTTCGGCCGGCGCCGTCCCGATGTCGCGATCACGACACTGCGGTTCACGAACCTGATCGGCCCGACCGTGGACACGGTCCTGACCAGGTACTTCTCGCTGCCCGGCGCGGTGCCGATGGTGCTGGGCCGCGACGCCCGGCTGCAACTGCTGCACTCCGAGGACGCGCTGGCGGTGCTGCATCGCGCGGTCGACACGGACCTGCCCGGCGTGTTCAACGTCGGTGCGGACGGCGTGCTGCTGCTGTCCCAGGCGATCCGCCGGGCCGGCCGGATTCCGCTGCCGGTGCCCGGACCGATCGTCGGTCCGGTGACCGGGCTATTCCGTGGCACGCGGCTGCTGGACTTCGGGCCGGAACAGGTGCGGTACCTGAACTTCGGCCGGGTAGTGGACACCACGCGGCTGAAGACCGTGTTCGGCTACACCCCAAGGTGGACCACCCGCCAGGCGTTCGACGACTACGTACACGGCAGGGGCCTGCGTCCGGTGCTCGCCCAGGACCGGCTGGACCAGGTAGAACGCGGCGTGCTGTCCGCCGTCGACCTGCTGCGATGAGAGGACCGCTGTGGCGCACGCACGGGTGATCCCACTGCACGGCAACACGACGACGCCGATCAACGGCGCACCCGAAACCCCGGCGCGGCAGGCCGCCCGACGCGGCCGCACCCAGCAGTCACCGCCCGAGCCCCCGGCACCGCAGGCGCAGGAGCCCGAGCCCGCCGGGCCGAGGGAACTGGCCGACCGACTGGCCGATTTCGTGGCGTTCACGCGGCGCAGGCTGACCGGCGAGTACGACGTGGACGAGTTCGGCTTCGACGCGGAACTCGCCGACAACATGCTGCTCCCGCCGTTGCGCCAGTTGTTCCAGAAGTGGTTCCGGGTCGAGGTGATCGGGGCGCACAACCTGCCCGAGGACACAGGTGCGCTGCTGGTGGCCAACCACTCCGGCACGTTCCCCGTGGACGCGATGATGACCGCCGTCGCCGTGCGCG
The DNA here is from genome assembly GCA_036269975.1 of Pseudonocardiaceae bacterium. Lineage (GTDB taxonomy): Bacteria > Actinomycetota > Actinomycetes > Mycobacteriales > Pseudonocardiaceae > DATEPR01. The sequence continues at coordinate 2,956 of DATBDL010000228.1, forward strand.
ACCACCATCCGCAGGGCAGGTTCCTGCGAATGCTCGGCGCCGATCTCGTGTTCCGCACCCCGGTAGTAGGTTCGCTGGCCCGCAAGAGCGGCCAGACCCTGGCGTGCAACGCGGACGCGGAGCGTTTGCTGCGCGACGGCCACCTGGTCGGAGTGTGGCCGGAAGGCTTCAAAGGAATCGGAAAGCCGTTCCGCGACCGGTACAAGCTGCAACGGTTCGGCCGAGGCGGTTTCGTGTCGGCGGCGCTGCGGACCGGAACGCCGATCGTGCCGTGCGCGATCGTAGGGGCAGAGGAGATCTACCCGAAGATCGCCGACCTCAAGCCGCTGGCGAGGCTGTTCGGTTTCCCATACTTCCCGGTCACGCCGCTGTTCCCGCACCTGGGGCCGCTGGGACTGGTACCGCTGCCGTCGAAGTGGTTCATCGAGTTCGGCGAGCCGATCAGGACGGACGAGTTCGGTGCCGGCGCGGAAGAGGACCCGATGCTGATGTTCAACCTGACGGACCAGGTGAGGGAGACCATCCAGCAGACCCTCTATCGGTTGCTGTCGCAGCGAAACAACGTGTTCCTGGGATGAGGGGCTGATCATCCCGGTACGCTCCGGGCATGGGTCAACCGATGCCGCCGCAGCAGTTCCCGATCCTGCTGTCGACGATGAACGACGTGCCCGGCTACCGGGTGGTGCGGGTGATGGGCGAGGTGTTCGGCCTCACGGTCCGCAGCCGCAACGCCTTCTCGAACATGGGCGCCGGCTTCAAGGCGATGGCCGGCGGTGAGCTCAAGGGCCTGAGCAAGCTGCTCTACGAGTCGCGCACCGAGGCGCTGTCCCGCCTGTGCCAGGAAGCGATGGCCAGAGGAGCGAACGCGGTACTGGCAATGCGCTTCGACTGCAACGAGATCGGCGGCACGGCAAGCGAGATCGCCGCGTACGGCACGGCGGTGTACCTGGCAGCCACTGACCAGCCGCAGCAGATGCAGCAGGCCCAACAGGCGCCGCAGCAGTACGCCGGGCAGCAGCAGGGCGGCTACCCACCACCACCCCAGGGCTAGCGAACCGGCTCGCATACGGGGCGGCCCAGTCCAGCCCCGCCAAGGCGCCGCACGCAACGCGAGAGGGCCCGCGCAACCGGCCCACCATCAAGGCCGCCGCGCCCAACGCAGGGGGCCAGCCCAACCGCCCCGCACGCAACGGATCGGACTCAAACCGAGGGGTTATCCCGATCAGACAGAGGAACCCTGCTTGTCCAGTCTTTCCTGCTGTTCCCGATGCTGGCGTTACGACAATCAAAAAATCGGGGCAGAGCAACCTGACAGCGGGCCGGGGGGTACCTGATGGCGGAGGTCTTCCGACAGCCAGTTGACGGTGACCTGCCTGCACGTCCCGACCCTCTAATCATCGCAACGGTTGGCGGTAGCGGGGGATCGGGAAGAGCAGGAAAGACTGACCAAGCAGGGTTCCTCTGTCTGATCGGGATAACCACGAGGGCTCGGGGTTCGATCCGTTGCGTGGCGGGTCGGTTGGGCTGGCCCCCCTGCGTTGGGCGGGCGGCCGGGGGTTGTGTGGGCCCTCCTGCGTTGGGTGGCGCAGTGAGTTGGGTGGCGCAGTGAGTTGGGTGGTTGCAGTGAAGAGTTGCGCAATCTGGCGTTCTCAGCGGTCTCGGCGTCGATATGCCAATCCGGCCGCTACCGCTCCCGCCACCGCGCCCGCCCCCAGCACCGACGGCACCCCAATCCTCGCCGCCCTGCGACCGGCTCGGAAGTCGCGGATTTCCCACCCCCGCTTACGGGCGATCTCGCGCAGTCCCTGGTCCGGATTCACCGCGACCGCCGTTCCGACCACTGACAGCATCGGCACGTCGTTGGCCGAGTCCGAATAGGCCGAGCAGCGCCGCAGGTCCAAGCCTTCCCGGACCGCCAACGCACGCACCGCGTGTGCTTTTGCCTTGCCGTGCAGCATTTCTCCTACCAGCCGGCCCGTGTATTTGCCGTCCACGCTTTCGGCTACCGTGCCCAGCGCGCCCGTCAGGCCCAGGCGGCGGGCGATGATCTGTGCCAACTCGACCGGTGTCGCCGTCACCAGCCATACTCGCTGACCTGCGTCGATGTGCATCTGGGCCAGTGCCCTCGTGCCGGTCCAGATCTTGTCGGCCATCAACTCGTCGTAGATCTCCTCGCCCAGTGCGACTATCTCGGCTACGTCCCGCCCGGCCACGAACGACAGCGCCTGTTCCCTGCTGGCCGCGATTCCGTCCTTCGACTCCTTGCCGCCGATCCGGAACTTCACCTGCTGCCAGGCGAAACCCGCCAGGTCAGCCGTGGTGAAGAACTTGCGCGCGGCCAGGCCACGGGCGAAGTGGAAGATCGACGCGCCCACCATCATGGTGTTGTCCACGTCGAAGAACGCGCCTGCGGTCAGGTCGGTCGGCACCGCGAGCGGCAGTTCGGGCACGGCACTGACGGCCGTCGTGATCGCCGCCTCCGCCGCTGCCTCACCGGCCAGTTCGGCGCGCCGGTCCCGTTCGTCGGCGATGCCGTCAGCTCGTCGTGGCACCTCGGTGCCTCCTGGTCATGCGCTGCTGCACCCGTCCAGCCTAGTGCGGCCACCAACCGCATTGGTCTAGCCGGTACCGGATGTCGCCGTTCAACCGCCGATCCGCAACGCGGGCAGGCCGGGCAGCAGTGCCGGGATGTTCAGGCCGGGGATCGGGATCGGCAGGGTTAGTGTCGGCGGGTCCGTTGTCGTCGGTGGTGCCAGTGGCGGCTTGGTCAGCACGGGGGGCGGCACGACCGGCGGCACCGCGAACGTCGTCGGCAGTACGGGCTGGGCATTGGCCGACGTCGGCGTCGTGTTCGGGCCGGTCGCACCCGCTTTTCCGGGTACCTGGGCCGGCAACGAGTTGGCACCGGCCGGCTGGCCGCCTACGGCGTGCTGGGGTGGCACGCCGGGTGCCTGGTCGCACGGGCCGGTCGCCGGCAGCACGCCCAGATCGTCCGTGGCGCCGGACGTGACGGTGTAGCACGCGTCGCGGGCCAACAAGCCCGCCGCTCGCTGGCCGATTCGCGTGAGCAGGGTGACGCTCTGGGCGGCCCTCGTCCGCGCCTGGGCCGGCAGCTTCGGCTCTACCCGCTGGATGCGGCCGGCCTGTTGCGTGGCCCAGGTCCGCAGCAGCGTCAGGTCGCCTGGGCCGTGGTCGGTGGCATAGCCGGTCAGGTTGGCCGTGCCCGCCGACGCGTCAGAGTCGAAGTCGGCGAACGCGGTCAGGTAGTCGCCCACGGGGCTGTCCGCGGGATCGGGGTAGCGGCCGGCCAGCGTCTCGATGTCGCCGACCCGGTCGGCGGCGAACTCGATGTGCTTGCGGCCCTTGGCATCGTCACCGCTGGTCAGGCCGAGCGTCGCCGACTCGACGGTGCGCCGCACCGCGTACAGCGGATCGCCGGGCAGTGCGTTGCGGGACAACAGCAACGTCATCCCGGACAGCGCCAGGACCAGGCAGAACGCGGCGCCGAGCGCGATTACCAGCCGGCCGCGCGTGCCGGTCACCCGACCGGGTTTGTGCACCGCGGCCCGTGGCACCGGGCTCGGTTTCATCGGCGGCGGCACGGCCAGTTCGCCGAGCACCTTCGCGCGCATCCGGTCCCTGGCGGCGCCCTCCGGAGCGGTGGCGTCGGCACTGCGCCGCAGCATCATGACTACGGCCAGTTCGCCGGCCAGCTTCGGATCGTAGGGCTCGGTGTCGTGCGCCGACGCCTCGACGGCGCGAGCGAAACGCTCACGCTGTCGCCACCACGGCCTGCCGCCCGCCAACTCCCGTCACCGTCCCGAGCTGTCAACTTGTGTCGACAGGGCAACGAGCGGAATCGATGGTGGATACGGCCTACCCAGGGTCACCTCGCCAAGAATGCCGTACCAGGTTCACGAACGGGTGAAGGGTGGGGGGGTTAGCGCAGTTCGGCCGGCAGGAGTTGGGCCAGGCGGCGTACCGCCCTGTGTTGCAGTGCCTTGATCGCGCCTTCGTTGCGCCCCATCACGTTCGCCGTCTCGGACACGGAGAGGCCCTGCAGGAAGCGCAGCACGATGCACTCGCGCTGGTCGTCCCCGAGCAGCCGTACGCAGCGCAGCAGCTCCACGTGCGTGAGCTGCGTCATGACCTGGCTCTCCGGCCCGGATTCGACGCTGTTCCCGTCGCCGGGATCGGCGGTGGCGATCTCGAGCTTGAACCGGCTGGACTTCACGTGGTCGAGCACCAGGTTGCGGGCGATCGTCACGAACCACGCGCCGACGTCGCGGCCCTGGTAGCTGATCGAGGCGATCCGCCGGAACGCCCGCAGGAACGTCTCGCTGGTCACGTCCTCGGCCAGCGTGCGGTCACCGACCCGGAACAGCACGTACCGGAAGACCGAGTCCACGTACCGGTCGTAGAGCTGGCCGAACGCGCTGGTGTCACCGAGTTGGGCGGCCTGCACCAGCGCCCAGGCTTCGCCGCCGGTGTCGTCCGCTCCTTCGGCGGCCTCGGCCTTGGCGACACGGGTTGGTGCGCCCCGCGGGCCGACCATGCGTCGGGTGGCCCCGCTACCCACATGACCCCCCAACGGGTGGTCACCCAAGGGTGTGTCGCTGGCCACAGTTTCCCCGTCCGTGTACCCGTCCGTGTCCCCGATGGCGATGGTCGTGTCCGCCCGTGGCGTCGGCACCGCACCTGCCGGTGCGGCGTCGCGACCGCGGGCCACGCTGGTCATACCAGCAGTCAGCCTCGGCCGGTCACGGCGGGGTGGCTGTTGGCGTCCGGGCGCATGGCGGCTCCTCGTTCGTGCTCGGCCGGGACGGGGTACCCACCTGCGTCCGACGTCACCATCGGGTGGGCCCGCCCAGGGCTGACACAGCATACGACCTGTTGCTACCGGTGAGTAGTTTCCAGGAGTTCCGAAAGAGCAACGCCCGTCACCGGTACGCATGACGCGAAAGCAAGCTGACACACTGCGTGGACTGGTGTGAACTGGCTGACATACGCGTTACCGTCCACCGACTACGGAGGGCATCGGAGGTCGAGGATGACCGAGGTATCACCCGATCAGGTGACCGATCTCGCGGTGACGGATGCGGTGACGGATGCGGTGACGGATGCGGTGACAGAAGCGGTGACGGATGCGGGGACGGCTCTCGCGTACGGCGAGATCGACCCGACCGGCAACCTGGCCGACCTGGTCACCGCCGCCGCGCGCCGCGACCCCGGCCGTGCCGCCCTCGTCGACGCCGTGACCGGCCGGTCGCTCACCTGGGCCGCCGTCGAGACCGAGACCAACCGGCAGGCCGCGCGGCTGATCGAAGCCGGTGTCGCTCCCGGTGACCGGGTCGCGGTCCGGATGCCGGCCGGGAGCGGGTACTGCCTCGCCGTGTTCGGCGTGCTGCGGGCCGGTGGCGTGCTGGTGCCGATGAACACCGACGTTCCCGCCGCCGCCGTGGTCGAACTGCTCGCCGACTGCCAGGCGAAAGTGTTCGTCGGCGACCCGGTCGACGGCGTCGACGTGCCCACCCTGCCCGCGCCCGAGCCCGACACCGAGCCCGCCGAACCGGTCGCGGCACACCGGGGTGGCGAGGACGTCGCCGTGCTCTGCTACACGTCCGGCACCTCCGGCCGCCAGCGCGGTGTGCTGCTGTCGCACCGCGCCCTGCTGGCCAACCTGGCCCAGTGCGCCGCCCTGCGTCCGGCCCCGGTCACCGCGACCGACCGCGTGCTGCTCTCGTTGCCGCTGTCGCACGCCTACGGCCTTGGCCCCGGCCTGTTGCAGGTCGCGGCGGCCGGCGCGACGGCGGTGCTGCTGCCCAGGTTCGGCGTCGAGGACGCGTTGACCGCGATCGAGACCCACCGCGTGACCACCGTCGTCGGCGTGCCCCCGATGTACGCGGCGTTCGCGGCGGTGCCGGACGAGCGCCTGCACACCGCGCTGTCCACCGTCCGCCTGTTCACCTCCGGCGCCGCCCCGCTGCCGCCGCGTGTGCTGGCCGCCATCCGCAGGGCCACCGGCCTCGCGGTCTTCGAGGGCTACGGCCTGACCGAGACGGGTCCTGTGCTCACGTCCACCCTCGCCTCCGGCTACGCCAAGGCCGGCGCCGTCGGCCGTCCGCTGCCCGGTGTGCGGTTGCGGCTCGTGGACACAGACGGCGACCCGCTGCCCGGCCCCGACCCGGACGACGAACTCGACGAGTTCGACGACGAGACCGGCGGCACGGGTCTTGTCTGCGTCGCCGGGCCCAACCTGTTCAGCGGCTACTGGCCGGACGGCGACCACGGCCCGGACGCGGACGGCTGGTTCCGCACCGGCGACATCGGCTACCTGGACGCCGACGGTGACCTGCACCTGGTCGACCGCGCCAACGACCTGATCATCGTCAACGGATTCAACGTCTACCCGCACGAGGTCGAGCTCGTGTTGCTCCAGCTCACGGGGGTGGCCGAGGCGGCCGCGGTCGGCGTGCCGGACGAGCGGAGCGGCGAGGCGGTCAAGGTGGTCGTGATCCAGCGTCCCGGTGCCGGCCTGACCGACCGCGACGTGATCGAGCACTGCGCCAGCCGCCTCGCACGGTTCAAGGTGCCGACGACGGTCCAGTTCGTCGACGAACTCCCGTACTCGGCGACCGGCAAGGTGGCCAGGGCCGCGCTGCGCCAGCTCGGTTAGGTTGGGCGCGTGACTCACCAGGTGACCGTCATGACCAGGGTCGGCTGCCACGCCTGCGAAACGGCGGAGGTCGAGGTCGCTCGCGTGTGCGACGAGCTGGCGGTGCCGTGGTCGGCGGTGGACGTGGACACCGACGCCGGCTTGCGCGCCGAGTACGGCGACCGGGTGCCGGTGTTCCTGGTCGACGGCGTCGAACACGGCTACTGGAAGCTGGAAGAGGATCGATTCCGCCGCGCGTTGGCCCGTTGATCATTACCTTTCGCTTACGGATCGCTCGTTGGCTACGCAACACAACCAGTCCATACGTCCGACGGTGTCGTATAGGTGATGTGCGAACGTTCTCGAGGTCCAGGTCGAGTGCCACGAAGTTGCAGTGGCCGGTGGCCGCCGGCATCGGCGTTGTCGGGATCGGCGCCGCGCTGGCGGCCGGTCAGCTCGCGGCCGCCTTCGTCGGCACGAACGCGTCCCCGTACGTCGCGGTCGGCGACGCCTTCATCGACCGGACGCCCGCGGCGCTCAAGGAGTTCGCCGTTCGCAACTTCGGTGAGCACGACAAGACGGCGCTGCTGGTGGGCATGGGCGCGCTGCTGTTCCTGCTCGGCGTCGTCGCCGGCCTGCTGTCCCGTCGCACCGCGACGCCGGGCACCGTGGTCGCGATCGGCCTCGGCATTCTCGGCATGGCGGCGGTGCTCGGCCGCAACGACCTCGGCCAACTCGCGGTACTGGCGCCGACGTTCAGCCTGGTGGTCGGCGCGCTGGTCTTCCGCCTGCTGCACCGGCTGGCCCTGGAGTGGGTCACCGACCTTGGCCGGGACGGCGGCACGTACCAGGAGAACCTCGCCGGTGGCCGCCGCAAGTTCCTGATCGGCTCGGCCGGCGTCGTGGTCGGCGCCGGGGTGGCCGGCATCGTCGGCCAGACCGTGATCGACGGCAACAATGTCGAAGCGTCCCGCGCCGCCATCGGCCCACTGGTCGCGGCCAAACCGGCGGCGGCCGTGCCGCTCGGCGCCGATTTCGTGTCGAGCGGCACACCGAGCTATCTCACCGACGCCGGCAGTTTCTATCGTGTCGACACGGCATTGACCGTCCCGCAGTTGAGCACGCAGCGCTGGTCGCTGCGCATTCACGGCATGGTCAACCGGGAGAAGACGTTCAGCTACGCGGATATCCGCGACCGGAAGCTGGTCGAGCAGATCGTGACGTTGTGTTGCGTTTCCAATCCGGTCGGCGGCCCGTACATCTCGAACGCCAAGTTCATCGGTGTCTACATGCGTGACCTGCTGGCCGAGGTCGGGGTACTCCCAGAGGCCAACCAACTGCTCTCCACCAGCATTGACCAGTACACGGCCGGAACGCCGCTGGACACGCTGACGGACGACCGTGGCGCGATGCTGGCGATCGGCATGAACGGCCAGCCGCTACCGGTGGAACACGGTTTCCCGGCCCGGATGGTCGTGCCCGGCCTCTATGGCTACGTGTCGGCGACCAAATGGGTGGTCGACATGGAACTGACGACGTTCTCGGCGGCGCAGGGCTACTGGATTCCGCGTGGCTATTCCCAGCTCGCTCCGGTCAAGACGGAATCGCGAATCGACAAACCGGCGTCCTTCGCCCATGTGTCGGCGGGCAATGTCGTGGTGGCCGGTATCGCGTGGGCGCAGACGAAGGGAATAGCGAGGGTGGAGGTCCGGGTGGACGGCGGACCGTGGCAGGACGCCCAACTGGCGACGGAGGTGACGAAGAACAGTTGGCGGATGTGGCGCACGTTCTTCGACCTCAAGTCGGGCAACCACACGGTGCAGAGCCGGGCCACCGACGACACGGGCTACGTCCAGACCGCGGACACGGCGGACACGATCCCCGACGGCGCCACCGGCTGGCCGTCGGTGGCCTTCACGGTGGGCTGACCAACAGCGGCCAGCCTCGGTCGAGTGTGGTTCGACCGTTATGTCGGTAAGATCCGCATCGGGTCGTCGATCGATGTGCCGCTCGTTACCCCTCATACCGGCGACTTTGTGCCTGCGTTCACAAATGGATACCGTGGTCGTGTCACGCCGTCGGGCGGTATCGGATCGCGTCGCTAGTACTCCTGTGGAGGTGCGCGGTCAAACCGAGGTGACGGTGGCGAAACCGGCGCAGTTGGACATCGGAGGAGAGAAGCAGCGTGGCGGTGCAGCGAGGCCGAGGGCGTGGCCCGGTGCCCAACGGCCCAGCCGACGCGGTCACCGAACCCATGTCCGCCGTCGGCCCCAACGGCCGTCCGGTGAGCGCACCTGACGTGCGCGAGCGGGCACGGGCCATTCCCGAGGCAGCGGTCGCCCGGCTCGCCGTCTACCTCCGCGTCCTGTCCGCCATGTCCGAGCAGGGCGTCGGCACCATCTCCAGCGAGGAACTCTCCGTCGCGGCCGGGGTCAACTCCGCCAAGTTGCGCAAAGATCTCTCCTACGTCGGGTCCTACGGCACCCGTGGCGTCGGCTACGAGGTCTCCGTGCTCATCGAGGAGATCGAGCGCATCCTCGGGCTGACCAGCAACCACTACGTCGCCGTCGTCGGGATCGGCAACCTCGGGCACGCGCTGGCCAACTACGGCGGCTTCCCCGGCCGGGGGTTCCCCGTTGTTGCTCTCTTTGACGTGGACGAAGATCTCATGGGCATCCCGGTCGGGGGCATCCCCGTCAACCACATCGACGAGATTGCGCAGGTCTGCGCCTCGCGTGAGGTCTCCATCGGAGTCATCGCCACACCACCGCCGGCCGCGCAAGCTGTGTGTGAACGTTTGGTATCCGCGGGCGTGCGATGCATTCTGAACTTCGCGCCCGTCGTACTCCAGGTACCGGACGATGTGGAGGTGCGCAAAGTGGATCTCGCGGTCGAGATGCAGATCCTCTCCTTCCACGTCGCCCGGCGTGCCGACGAGGTCGCATCCAACGGCGCTGACGTGCCACGGGTGGATGGGATGGTGATCCCGCGGTGAACGTCCTCGCCGTCGGCATGTCGCACCGCACCGCTGGGGTGCGCGAACTGGAACGTGCGGTGGTCTCGGTCGCCGACACCGCGAAGGTGCTCGACGAACTGCTGCACTGCCCGCACGTCAGCGAGGCCGTCCTGCTCTCCACGTGCAACCGCGTGGAGATCTACGCCATCGTGGAGACCTTCCACGGCGGCCTGTCCGACCTCTCCGGCGTGCTCGCGCGGCACGCGGGCACCGACCCCGGTCACCTGTCCCAGAACATGCACGTCCACTACGCCGCCGGCGCCGTCGAGCACCTGTTCGCGGTCGCCGCCGGGCTGGACTCGATGGTGGTGGGCGACGCCCAGATCCTCGGCCAGCTCCGCGCCGCCTACGCCGCCGCCGACAAGGCCGGCACGGTCGGCCGCGCGCTGCACGAGCTGGTCCAGCACGCGCTGCGGGTCGGCAAGCGGGTGCACACCGAGACCGACATCGACCACGTCGCCGCGTCCGTCGTCGGCGTCGCGGTCGCGGACGCCGAGCGGGTGCTGAACGGCCTGGCCGGCCGTCGGGCTCTCGTCGTCGGTGCCGGCTCGATGGGTGCGCTGGCGGCGACCGCGTTGCGGCGAGCGGGCATCGGCGAGGTCGTCATCGCCAACCGCACCCCGGCCAACGGGGCCCGGCTGGTCCGCGTGCTGTCCGAGGACGGTGTGCCGGCCAGCAGCGTCGGCCTGGCCGGGCTCGCCGATCGGATCGCGGAAGCCGACGTCGTCGTCGCCTGTACGGGTGCCACCGGCGTCGTCATCCCGACCGACGTGGTGGTCGAGGGGTTGGCCCGCCGTACCCCGGTGCGCCCGCTGGTGGTGTGCGACCTCGGCATGCCGCGCGACGTGCAGGTGAGCGTCGGCGCGCTGACCGGCGTGACCATGGTCGACCTGGACAGCCTCGGCCGGCGGCTCGCGGACACGCCGGCCGGCCGGCACGCCGGGACCGCCGGCGCGATCCTGGCCGAGGAGGTCAACAACTACCTCGCCGGCCAGCGCTCGGCCGCCGTCACGCCGACCGTGACCGCGCTGCGCCGCAGGGCCGCCGAGGTCGTCGACGCCGAACTGCTGCGGCTGGACTCGCGCCTGCCGGAACTGGACGATTCGGTGCGCGGCGAGCTGGCCAACACGGTGCGGCGCGTCGTCGACAAGCTGCTGCACACCCCGACCGTGCGGGTGAAGCAGCTCGCGTCCAGCCCCGGCGGCGCGACCTACGCCGACGCACTGCGTGAACTGTTCGAGCTGGACCCGCAGGCGGCGGCGGTCGTGAGCACCGCCACCGCGAGCCGGCGGGACGAATCCGACGACACCGGGATCGGTGAGACTCGTTGAAGAAGGCAATCCGGATCGGCACGAGGGGCAGCGCCCTCGCGCTGGCACAGACGCGGCTGATGGCCGACGCCCTGGAACGGGCGGGCGCCACCGTCGAGATCATCACGATCACCACACCGGGCGACCGGTCGTCGGCGCCGATCCAGGAGATCGGCATCGGCGTCTTCACGTCCGCCCTGCGCGACGCGCTCGCGGCCGGTGACATCGACGTGGCGGTGCACTCCTACAAGGACCTGCCGACGACCCCGGACCGGCGCCTCACGCTGGCCGCCGTCCCGGTGCGCGAGGACCCGAGGGACGCGCTGATCGCCCGTGACAACCTGACGCTGGGCGAACTGCCGGCCGGCTCCACCGTCGGCACCGGATCGCCTCGGCGCGCGGCGCAGTTGGCCGCGCTCGGCCTCGGCCTGACCATCGTCCCGATCCGCGGCAACGTGGACACGCGGCTGCGCAAGGTCACCGACGGCGAACTGGACGCCGTCGTGCTGGCCCGTGCCGGGCTCGCTCGGCTCGGCCGGCTGGCCGAGATCACCGAGGTGCTCGAACCGATCCAGATGCTGCCGGCACCGGGACAGGGCGCGCTCGCCCTAGAGTGCCGGGTGGACGACATGGACACCGAGCACCTGCTCGGTGCCACCATCGACGACGAACTGACCAGGGCGGCGGTGACCGCGGAACGCTCGATGCTCGCGGCACTCGAGGCGGGTTGCACCGCGCCGGTGGGCGCCCTGGCGGAAGTGGTCGAGGACTTCGTGACGGACGCCAACGGCGTCGACTCCGAGATCCTTCGACTGTCGCTGCGGGGAGTCGCGGCGACACCGGACAACGAGATCCTCCGCGCGTCGGCGATCTCTGACCTGACCAACGCAGACGAACTCGGCCGGCTCGTCGCCGCCGAGCTGCTCGACCTCGGGGCATCGGTGCTGTCCGGCCCGGAGGCAAGTTGATGGAGAAGACCCAGATGACCCGTGCACGAAAGGCCCAGGGGCGCATCGCGTTCGTGGGCTCCGGTCCCGGTGACACCGGGCTGCTGACCGTTCGGGCCAACGAGTTGCTGACCCGCGCGGAGCTCGTGGTGACGGACCCCGACGTGCCGTCGTCGGTGCTGGCCATGGTCGGTGCCGCCGTCGAGCTGCGCCCTGCTGTTGGCGACCCGGCGGACGTGGCGAAGGACCTGGTCACCGAGGCGAAGGCCGGCCGCTGGGTGGTCCGGCTCGTCGCGGGCGACCCGCTCACCCTGGACGCGGTCGTCCGCGAGGCCCAGGCCGTCGCCCGCACGACCGTCGCGTTCGACGTCGTCCCCGGCGTGCCCGCCGCGACGGCGGTGCCCGCGTACGCGGGTGTGGCGCTGGGTGCCGTGCACACCGAGGTGGACGTGCGCGGTGATCTCGACTGGCCGAGCCTGGCCGCCGCCCCCGGCACGCTGGTCCTGCACGCCACCGGCGGCCACCTGGCCGAGGCCGCGTCGAACCTGACCGAGTACGGCATGGCGCCGCAGACGCCGGTCGCGGTGACCGCGGACGGCACCGGCAACAACCAGCGCACCGTCGACACGACCCTGGCCTCGCTCGCCGCCGACGCCGGTGAGCTCGGCGGCAGCCTCGTCGTCACGGTCGGCGCGGCCGCCGCCGCCCGCTCGAAGCTGTCCTGGTGGGAGTCGCGCTCCCTCTACGGGTGGAAGGTGCTCGTCCCCAGGACGAAGGACCAGGCCGTCGAGATGAGCGAGAAACTGCGCTCGCACGGCGCCATCCCGGTCGAGGTGCCGACGATCTCGGTCGAGCCGCCCCGTAGCCCCGCGCAGATGGAGCGGTCGGTCAAGGGCCTCGTCGACGGCCGCTACCAGTGGGTGGTGTTCACGTCGACGAACGCGGTGCGCGCGGTGTGGGAGAAGTTCCGCGAGTTCGGCCTGGACGCGCGTGCGTTCTCCGGCGTGAAGATCGCCTGCGTCGGCGAGGCCACCGCGCAGAAGGTGCGTGGGTTCGGCATCATCCCGGAGCTGATCCCGTCCGGTGAGCAGTCCAGCGAGGGCCTGCTGGCCGACTTCCCGCCGCACGACGACATCCTCGATCCGGTGGACCGGGTCCTGTTGCCGCGCGCCGACATCGCCACCGAGACGTTGGCGGCCGGCCTGCGTGACCGTGGGTGGGAGATCGACGACGTCACGGCCTACCGGACGGTTCGGGCCGCCCCGCCGCCCGCCGACACCCGCGAGATGATCAAGTCCGGCGGTTTCGACGCGGTGTGCTTCACTTCGTCGTCCACGGTGCGCAATCTCGTCGGTATCGCCGGCAAGCCGCACACCAGGACGTTGGTGGCGTGCATCGGGCCGAAGACGGCGGAGACGGCGCACGAGTTCGGGCTGCGGGTGGACGTGCAGCCGGAGGTGGCGCAGATATCGGCGTTGGTCGACGCGTTGGCTGCGCACGCGGCCCGGTTGCGGGCCGAGGGTGCGCTGCCGCCGCCTCGTAAGACCAAGAGGGCTCGCCGCTGACGGCCGTACTTTAGTCCGTGGCCGCTCGGCCGGGTCACGGCTAGGGTTGGATCATGTTGCCCTGGTCTGGTGAGCTGGCTGGTCGGCTCGACGAGCACGTGTTCGACAGCGAACTGTTGCGGGACAACCCGTTGGGCGATTCCGCGCAGCGGCCGCTGTGGGTGTACGTCCCGCCTGGGTACGACGAGTCGCCTGATCGTCGGTATCCGGCGGTCTACGTGATCCAGGGCTACACGGGGCATCTGGCCATGTGGCGCAACCGCTCGCCGTATCGCCAGCCGTTCGTGGAGACGGCTGATCACGTGTTCGCGTCGGACACCGCGCCGCCGGCGATCGTGGTGTACGTCGACGCGTGGACCCTGTACGGCGGTAGCCAGTTCGTGGACTCGCCTGGCACCGGGCGGTACCACTCGTATCTGTGCGACGAGATCGTGCCGTGGGTGGACGCGCACTACCGGACCATGGCCGATCGGGATCACCGTGGCATCGCCGGCAAGTCCAGTGGTGGGTTCGGGGCGATGATCACGCCGATGCTGCGGCCGGATCTGTTCGGCACGTTCGCGACCCATGCCGGCGACAACCTTTACGAGTACTGCTACATCGCGGGCTTCGGCAAGGCGGCGCGCGGGCTGCGGGCGTACGACGGCGACATCCAGCGGTGGTGGACGGAGTTTCGGTCGCGGCCCGCGTTCACCAGTCCTGACGACCCGGAAATCCTGATGGCACTTGGGTGTTCGGCCGCGTTCTCGGCGTTGCCCGACGGGACCGTGGAGTTGCCGTTCGATCCTCGGACCGGTGCGTTGCGGCCGGAGGTGTGGCAGCGGTGGCTGGACTGGGACCCGGTCCGGATGGTGCCCCGCTACGCGGCCGAGCTCAGGGCGCTGCGGGGCGTCTGGATCGACGCTGGCACCAGGGACGAGTCGTTCCTCGACGTCGGGGCCGAGGCGTTCCGGGCGGCGCTGCGCGAGAACGGCGTGGCCGACGAAGTGATCCGCTTCGAGCTGTTCGATGGCGCCCACGGGGGCGTGGACTACCGGTACCCGCTGTCGCTGGCCTGGCTCTGCCAGCGCATCGCCGGGTAGTGACGGCGGTGGCTCGCGACGGTGATCGTCGGGATGCCGCCGCCGCTACCGTTTGCGGCCCGCCGCGCCCCACAGGGTTGACCGCTGGGTGGTGACCGTTCCCGGGTCCTGGCGCCATTCCTCGACCCGCACCAAGCCGGGTTCCACCAGGTCGGTGCCGTCGAAGAACGGTGCCAGCTGCTCGCGGCT
>DATBDL010000229.1:0-13665 GCA_036269975.1 Pseudonocardiaceae bacterium
GATCGCCGACGACCTGGGCGCCGCGAAGACCATCCGCAACGCGGTCTGCCTGCACGAGGAGGACCACGGCGTGCTGTGGAAGCACACGGACATCTTCACCGGCAGCGACGAAACCCGGCGTCAGCGGCGCCTCGTGGTGTCCTTCTTCGCCACGGTCGGCAACTACGACTACGGCTTCTACTGGTACCTGTACCTGGACGGCACCATCGAATTCCAGATCAAGGCGACCGGTGTCGTGTTCACGTCCGCGTATCCGGGCGAGGGCTACCGGTGGGCGGCCGAACTGGCACCCGGCCTCGGCGCGCCACACCACCAGCACCTGTTCTGCGCGCGCCTGGACATGACGGTGGACGGAGTGCCGAACGCGGTGGAGGAACAAGAGGCGATACGGATACCGATCGGTCCTGACAACCCGTACGGAAATGCCATCGGCCGCAGGACGACCCGCCTGCGATCGGAATCGGAGGCGGCACGACTCGCGGACAGTTCGGTCGGCCGATCGTGGCGCGTGGTGAACCCGTCGGCCAAGAACCGCTTGGGCGAACCGGTGTCGTACGTGCTGACCCCACAGGGCCAGCCGCCACTACTGGCCGACCCGTCATCGGTGATAGCGCGCAGGGCGGCGTTCGCCACGAAACACCTGTGGGTGACCGAGTACCACGAGGACGAACGCTTCCCGGCCGGCGACCTGATCAACCAGCATCCCGGCGGTGCCGGCATTCCCGACTGGCAGGACCGGGACGCGGACCTGGACGGCCAGGACATCGTGTTGTGGCACGTGTTCGGCATGACCCACTTCCCCCGGCCGGAGGACTGGCCGGTGATGCCGGTCGACACGTGCGGTTTCACGTTGAAACCAGCGGGTTTCTTCGACCGCAACCCGACCCTGGACGTACCGGGGTCATCAGCGGAACAGTGCCACTGAGATGACCGTCCCGGTCGGTTGGCCGGTGGCGCCGCTGCCGTTCGAGGACGTGGATCGGGCAGCGGCACCGTTCGGGCAGGCCAGAATGCCGCCAGCGCCGGCCTACGTCGGCCGCCAGGTCGGCACGGTACCGGTGCCGCTGAGCAGGGGCGGCGGCGACATCGCCGCCTTTGCGAACACGTGCCGCCACGAGGCCACGAGTTGCTGGCGGACGGCGCGACATCGAGTCGTCGAACAGTGGAATGCCGTACCATGCCTGGACGTACACTTTGGACGGTTCCCTGCGCACCGCGCCGAGATTCCAGCGGGACAACGGCTTCGAACCCACAGCGCCGGACCACCTGACCATGGCCCGTGCGGCACGACTGTGTGCGGTGTCCCCACCGAACGGCGGCGACAACTGCGATCTGCCGGGCGCGTGGGTCGGCGGCACGATGGACCTGGGCGAAGGCACGGAAACCATGTCCCTGGACGGAAAATCCGGTGGCCCGCTCTTGCGGGACGCAGGCCGAGGACGAGTCGGCTACCTGGCGCTGTGCCCCGACCTGCTGCTCTCGCTGCACCCGGACTATGTGATGGCGCACCGCCTGTCCCCCGTAACGCCGGGCACGACGCCACGTGGGCCGAGGAGTTCTGGGACCGCACCAATCGGCAGGACTGGGCGGCATGCGAATCCGTACAGCGCGGCCTGGCATCGCCGCAGTGCCGGCCCGGCCCGTTCGCCTCCAACGAGGACGCCTCACACCGCTGGGTGGCCATGATCGCCCGCGCCTACCTCGGCGCCCCGCCGTGGGCACGTCGACAGGCCCGCAACCACGAAGATGCTCTACGCATGGGTGAAGGCCAACATTAGTCACGGCAGGGGACATGAAAAACACATACCCGAAACCGTGATCTGGGCCGTGACCCGGCTCAGCGTCGCGGGAACAAAGGCGCCAGGCCGGGGGCACACCACCGGTCGGCGCAGCCAGAGCCCGATAACACTGGGTAGTCGAAGCTTGACAGTTTCATACTGATGCACATCGCGCCGCCACGAAAGCCTGGTCTGTCGTGGCGGTGAGTGCTTACTCTGGGGAGCATGCTGGGTTTCATCTCCCATTGGGCTGAGTTGTCGGCCCGTCGAATGCTGGCGCATCTCGACGTACGGATCGGCAGCCCTGGGATGGTGGCCGCGGCCACGGTGCCCGGCCTGACGGCCGCGGTCGACCAGCACGCGGCCGCCGTGAGAGACATCCTGACAATCGGAGTGGACGGCCCTGCCGCGATGGGCGCTGTTTCCCTGGCCGGTTACGCAAGGGGCCTACTGGACCAGGCGAGAACGATGGGCTGGCCAGTCGAGGCGCCAATGGGCTGGACAAAGGTGAACTGGCTCACAACGCGCCTGCTGGCGGTGTGTGACCTGGCCCGCAGAATGGACGAGCCGAAGACCAGTCTGGAACCGCTGTTCTGACCCAACGGACCGGACCAACGAGACCGGCGGCGTGCGAACGACGCACACCGCCAGCCGGTCAAACCTGTCGAACAGTTTCCCTACCGCTGCTGGTGCTCGCTCCAAGAACCGGACGCCGACTCGGGCATGGTCGTGGACTCCCGAGGAGCGCCGCCCTCGCGGGCCGCGTCCTCGCGTCCCCGCTCGTACGCCTGCGTGTGCGCCGCCGCGGCCGGCAACTGCTCCTCGGCTCGCCCGATCCACGTCTCCCACCGCTGCTGCATCGGCCGGATCAGACCGCCGCCCATTCCCACGACGACCACACCACCGATCGTGGCCAGTACCGTGATCAGTACCGGCGTCGTGATCGACGTCGCTATGCCGACCTGGTTCAGCGCCGCGATGATGCCGAGACCCCAGATGAACACCGACACGATCGTGCCCATCAGCGATCCGTACGACAGTCTGGACAGCGCACCGGTGACCAGGTCCTTCGCCACCCTCGCGATCGCACCGACGATGACGATGATCAGCATCGCGACGATCAGCTTCGGTAGCCAGCCGACGATCGACGTCAGGATCGTGCTGATCGGGTTGGCGCCGAAGACGCCGAACGCCATTTCCAGCGCGATCAGCAGAATCGCATAATAAACGACCTTGGCGATCAGGCCCGACGCGTCGTACTTACCGCGCTCCAGCATCGCCTTCATACCGCCGCGCTCGACCACCCGGTCGAAACCGACCTTGTCCAGCAACCGGTGGACGACCTTGGAAATAACACGCGCGACGATCCAGCCAATGAAGAATATTACCAGGAACGCGACCAACTTCGGCACGAAATTGGCTACCGCGGTCCATGCCGACGACACTCCGCCACCGAAGTCGATGGCCGCCAGGGTGGACGTGTGGGCTAGATGGATGGGGGTCAGCACTGTCCGCTCCCTTCTGGGGGGTTCTGGCGCCGCGTTGAGTCCGGCGCTCGTTGTTGCCCACTGTTACCCATGGCGGCGCATCCAACACCCGCGAGAATCATTTGGCGCACGTAATGCACTCCAACGAGTGAACAGAATCAGTCGTGTACGCGGAACAGGACAGTTCCATGGGACGGCACGCCGGCGCTGATCGTGCTCGTGGTCGTGGTGGCCTTCTTGGATCAGAGGTCGGTCAGCTTGTAGGTGCTCGTCTTCTCGATACCGATCGCGGACGCCGTGGTGCTGATCGTCCTGGTCGAACCGCTCTCGTTCAGCAGTGCCACGGCCACCCCGCAGGCCGCTCTTGTCGCTGATCTGCACACCCTGCTTCCCCAAGCTGTCCTGGTCGACCGCGATCACGTCCGGCGACGCTGGACGCCTGGGCCGCCCGGCACGCGCACGATCCCGGTGTGACACAGGTGTTCCCGGCGCGGACCGCCGGCAATGGACTGTCTACAGTGGATATCCCGGTCGCCGGTGACCCGAGCGGCGCCCAGGCCAGAGCGTTGGTCGGGCTGTTGCGGGCGGACCGGCCGCCGGGCGTGCGGTCGTGGGTGACGGGAGCCGCCGCCGAGTTCGAGGACGTGCTCGACCAGCTTGAGCGGGACCTGCCGCTGGCCATCGGCGTGTCCGTGCTCGCGATGCTGGTGCTGTTGTTCCTGATGACGGGCTCGGTCGTGATCCCGTCGAAGGCGCTGGTGATGAACCTCGTCTCGACCGGAGCCACCTTCGGGATCATGGTCGCGATCTTCCAGAACGGCCTGCTCGCCGGCCCGCTCGGCCTGCTGCACGTGGCCGGTCTGAGCCCGTTCAACCTGGCAGTGGTGTTCGCGTTCGCGTTCGGGTTGTCCATGGACTACGAGGTGTTCCTGCTGTCCAGGATCAAGGAACGCCACGACGCGGGCATGCCCAACGACGTCGCCGTCCGGGACGGCCTGCGGCGCACCGGCCGGATCACCACGTCGGCGGCGGCGTGCATGCTGATCGTGTTCTGCTGCTTCGTGCTCAGCAGCATCTCCGACATCCAGCAGATCGGCCTCGGCCTGGTGCTGGCGGTGCTGATCGACGCGACGATCGTGCGCTGCCTGCTCGTACCGGCGGCGATGACGCTGCTCGGCCGCCGCAACTGGTGGGCGCCGGGCTGGCTGCGCTCCGTGCGCCGCAGGATCGGTCTGCACGAGGAACCCGACATCCCAGCGTCGGAGGACGAACCTCCTACGCGTCGGTCGGTTAGACGCCGCGCTGCTTGGGCAGGTCGGGGCGGTTGGCGCGCCAGCGGGTGGCCACGGTGACCGGCCGCCCGCGCACGCCGAGCGCGAGCAGCACGAAGCCTGCGACCATGCCCAGCAGGGCGTCCGGCAGTGTGACGGCGAGCACGTTGGCGCCGCCGCTGAGCACGAAGAGGCTGGCGAAACCCAGTACCAGGTACGTGAGGCCGACCGCGGTCGCGGCGGCCGTCGTCGCGACACCACCGCGGATCGCTCCTACGATCAGGCTCGCCCCGCAGAGCAGGCATAACGCCGCCAGGAGGCCGTTGCCGCCGATGCTGGGCGCCGGCGCCGGCTGGGTGGTGAAGAACCGCCCGTGGTCGCTGAACGCGACCACGCCGAACCACCACAACAACAGGCCGACGCCCGCGGTCCCGATCCGCTGCACGCCGGTCGACAACTCGTCCTGGTCGGCGAATCGTCGTACTGTCCGCATGACGGCCTCCACGCCTTGGCAGACGAAAGTCCTTGCCGCATTACCCGGCCGGGACCGGTGTCAAACCCCGGCCGACGTCTCGATCTGGTCACGGTCACGGCGGGTGCGTACACGACTACATTCGCTACGGTGAAGGGGTTTCGGCGACGGTGAGCGAGCGATCAGACGAACCGGATCCCCGCAGGTGGCGGGCCCTTGCCGTCACGCAGGCGGCCGGTTTCATGACTCTGCTCGACGTCAGCATCGTCAATGTGGCGTTGCCGTCGATCCAGCACAGCCTGGGGGCCGCGCCGCAGGACGTGCAGTGGGTGGTGTCCGGTTACGCGCTGTCCTTCGGGCTGGCGCTGGTGGCCGGTGGCCGGCTCGGCGACCTGCTCGGCCGGCGACGGATGTTCCTGATCGCGTTGTCCGCGTTCGTGCTCACCAGCGCCGCCGCCGGCGCCGCGCCGGACGCGCGGTTGCTGGTGGTCGCCCGGCTGTTGCAGGGCATGGCCGCCGGCATGCTGACGCCACAGAACTCCGGCCTGATCCAGGAACTGTTCCGCGGCGCCGAGCGCGGCAGGGCGTTCGGCGTGCTCGGCGCCACCATCGGAATCTCCACCGCGGCAGGGCCGGTGATCGGCGGGCTGATCCTGGCCGCGTTCGGCGAGGCGGACGGCTGGCGGTGGGTGTTCTACGTGAACGTGCCGATCGGTGTCGTCGCGCTGGTGCTCACGACTCGGCTCGTGCCGGCCGTGGCGGCGCGGACGGTGCGGGTGCGGGAGCAGATCGACTTCGGCGGCATGGCGTTGCTCGGGTTGGCCGTACTCGGCGTGCTGCTGCCGGTCGTGCAGGTCGACTCGGGTGGTTCGCCGTTGCTGTGGCTGCTCGCGGTCGGCGGTGCGGCGTGCGGTTTGTTGTTCGTCAAATGGGAGTCGCTGACGATCACGCGTGGCCACACACCGCTGCTGGACCTGCGGTTGTTCACGCAGACCGACGGTTTCACCCCCGGTCTCGCGCTGGGTGCCGTCTACTTCTGCGGTTTCAGCGGGATCTGGCTGGTGCTGTCGCTGTTCTTCCAGAACGGCCTCGGCTACACGCCGTTGCAGTCGGGTCTTGCGGTCACGCCGTTCGCGATCGGGTCGGCGATCAGTGCGCTGCTGGCCGGTCGGTTGGTGTCGCGGTGGGGCCGTTGGGTGACGATCGGCGGATTGTGCCTGATCACGCTGGGTCTGGGTGCCGTGGCGCTGGTCATGGTGGCGACGCACGGCGAGCATGCCGGCTTCACGGTGGCCGCGCCCCTGTTCGTGGCCGGTTTCGGTGGCGGCGCCGTGATCTCGCCGAACACGACGCTGACGCTGGCGTGCGTGCCGACCGGCATGGCGGGTGCGGCGGGTGGTGCGCTGCAGACCGGGCAGCGGATCGGCACCGCCATCGGCACGGCGGTGCTGGCGTCGGTACTGCGACTGGTGGCCGACGGAGACCGGCAGCGATATCCGGACGGGGTGAGCGTCGCGCTCGCTTGCGCGGTCGCGTTCATGCTGGTCGCGCTGGGAATGGCGATCGTGGACCTGCGGACGCAACGGCGCACCGACGCGGGACGCGGAGCAGCGCACTACGCTGGCCTCGACGCCGACCACCAGCAGTAGGAGGTCCTCCACGTGCAGTTCGACGACGGCAGCGGTTCCGCCCGGCAGACCATGGACGCCGACGGTCTGCGGGTCGAGCGGGTCGCGCATGGATCCGTCGTGGTCTACCGGGTCACCGGTGAGGTCGACACGCTGACCGCGCCGCACCTCGACCTGGCCATCACCGATGCCGACGAGGACTCCACCGGGGTGTCACATGTGGTCCTCGACCTGACCGACGTGCCATTCCTGAGTTCCGCCGGACTGTCCATCTTGGTCGCACAGCACACGAGATGCGCCCGCGACGGCATCGGGTTCGGGGTGGTCGCCGTGCAGCACGCGGTGCTGCGGGCGATCGAGATCACCGCGCTGGACAGCGTCATCCCGTTGTACGAGAGCCTGCCAGCGGCGCTGCGCGCGGCCAACTGAGCCGCCCTGCCCGCACTGCCACCGATCCGCCAACCTGGACGTCACCTGTGCGGAAACGTGGTCTAGACCAGTTTGTTACAATCGATATTGGTCCAGTCCACGCCGACGCCAATGTGTGACAATGGACAAGGTTGTTCACCCTTGGGTGGATTCGTGCTGTTAATGTTTGAACCAATCACACTCGTGGTACGTAGCCAATGCAGGCAATGTCAGGGAGGACGAGCTGTGCAGCCACTGCCGGTCGATGTCGACGGTACCGCCCTACGCGCCCTGCGCGGCGCTGGCCTGCGGGTTACCCAACCGCGCCTGGCGATCCTGTCCTGGTTGGCCAGACATCCGCACTCGACGGCGGACTCCATCGGCGACGGAATTCGCCAGGAGATCGGCACCGTGTCCACGCAGGCCGTCTACGACGTACTGAACGCCTGCGCGTCGGCCGGCCTGCTGCGGCGGATCGAGCTGCCAGGTCATCCGGCCCGCTTCGAACGCCGTGCCGGCGACAATCACCACCACCTGGTCTGCCGCGAGTGCGGCCGCACCGAGGACGTCGACTGCGTAGTAGGCGCGCGACCCTGCCTGACGCCGGGCAACGAGCACGGCTACGACGTCCAACAGGCGGACGTGGTGTTCTGGGGTTTGTGCCCGGCCTGCGGCGATCGCGTGTAGCGGTCCGCGTGTCGCGGATTTCTCCTCCAGGACCTACGCGGCATTTGGGAATTCCATGACGCCGAGATTCGGGTAGCCCCGCCGACGGAACGGGTTGGACCGGTCAGTTCAGGCGGTACCGGCACCATACGGCGGATCGCGTGTTACTCCGGGCAGTTGTCGGCCGTGGCCGGACCACCCATTCGGGAATAGCCGGCACCCGGCCGGCGGCTGGTGGCTGCGCGGGTCCGGCTGCGACGCTCAGCGCCGGGCTGCCGTCCGAACTCGATCGCACCGAAGGAGCTCACCACGTGACCACGGTCCGCCCCAACACCACCCGGCAACCCGTGCTGCGAACCGCTTATCAGCACTCCGTGGCCGCGTATTGGAACACCAATCAGCACGATCCGGTCAATCTCAGACTCGGCGATGTCGATGGTCTGTACCACCATCACTACGGCATCGGCGACTACGACCCGTCCGTGCTGACGGGTCCCGAGAACACCAGTGACGACCGGATCATCGCCGAGATGCACCGGCTGGAGACGGCACAGGCGGACGTGCTGCTCGACCATCTCGGTGACATCGCGCCGGAGGACCGGTTGCTGGACGCCGGATCGGGCAGGGGCGGCACGAGTTTCATGGCACACAACCGATTCGGGTGCCAGGTCGACGGCTTGTCGATCTCGGAGTACCAGGTGGATTTCGCGAACAGCCAGGCCGCCGAACGCAATGTCGACGACCACGTCAAATTCCATTTTCGGAACATGTTGGACACGGGTTTCGGGACCGGCTCCCGGCAGGCCCTGTGGACCAATGAGACGACGATGTACGTCGATCTGATGCCGTTGTTCGCCGAATTCTCGCGGCTGCTGGCCTACGGCGGCCGATATGTGTGCGTGACCGGCTGCTACAACGACGTGACCGGCGGGCGGTCGAAGGCGGTCAGCCAGATCGATCAGCACTACGTCTGCAACATCCACCCGCGCAGCGAATACTTCCGCGCGCTGACCGCGAACAATCTGGTCCCGATCAACGTCATCGACCTGACGGCCGCGACGATTCCGTACTGGGAACTGCGTGCCAGATCTTCGGTGGCCACCGGTATCGAGGACCCGTTCCTGACCGCCTACCGCGAGGGCAGCTTCCACTACCTGCTGATCGCGGCCGACCGAATCGGCTCGTAGCGGCACCCACCCCGATGCCCACCGATCACGATCGGTGGGCATCGTCGTGTCCCGGCAAGGTCTGAACCACCGTCGACACGGACCAGTGCCCCTGCCTGGTCGTCTTGACCGATGACGCTTCCTTGACACCCAGGTGGTCTAGTCCAATCATGAACCAACTGTGGTCCAGTCCACAATTGGAGGAACTACTTTGCGTAGTGTCACGCGAGGGCTGCTGACGCTCGCCGGCCTGGCAACGCTGTCGTTGACGTTCGCGTCGGTGGCCGCGTTGACCTCGCAGGCGACGGGCTCGGCGGCGACCACCACCGCAACTCCGACCACCGTGCACTCCTGTAGCCAGGCAGTCGCTCCGGGAATGGCGACCTGCTTCGCCGTCCGCAGGACCGACACCGGCGTGCACGCGTTGGTCGCGCCGAACGCCACTCCCAGCGGCTACGGCCCCAGCAACCTGATCAGCGCGTACAAGCTGCCAAGCGGCGGCAACGGCCAGACGGTCGGCATCGTCGACGCCATGGACGACCCGAACGCCGAGTCGGACCTGGCCACCTACCGCTCGCAGTTCGGCCTGCCCGCCTGCACGACGGCGAACGGCTGCTTCCGCAAGGTCAACCAGAACGGCCAGGCCAGCCCACTACCGGCGACGAACACCGGCTGGGCGGGCGAGATCAGCCTGGACGTCGACATGGTGTCGGCGATCTGCCCGAACTGCCACATCGTGCTGGTCGAGGCGAGCAGCGCGTCGATCCAGAACCTGGGCACGTCGGTCAACACAGCAGTCGCGTCGGGCGCGAAGTACGTGTCCAACAGCTACGGCGGCGGTGAGTCCGGCAGCGAAGCCGCCGACGACAACAGCTTCTACCACCACGCAGGCGTAGCGGTGACAGCGTCGACGGGCGATGGCGGCTTCGGCATCTCCTACCCGGCGTCCTCCCAGTTCGTGACAGCCGTAGGCGGTACGACGCTGAACACCGCGAGCAACAGCCGAGGCTGGACCGAAACAGCGTGGAGCGGTGCCGGCAGCGGCTGCTCGTCGGACGAAACCAAGCCGGCGTTCCAGAATGTGACCACCGGCTGCACACGCAGGGCCGACGCGGACGTGTCGGCGGTCGCCAACCCGGCCACCGGAGTCGCCGTGTTCCAGACCTTCGGCGCCACCGGCTGGCAGGTCTACGGCGGCACCAGCGTGTCGTCCCCGATCATCGCGTCGGTGTACGCACTGGCCGGCACGCCAGGCGCGGGTGACACCCCGGCGGCCTACCCGTACTCACACACGGGGAACCTGTTCGACGTGACGAGCGGCAGCAACGGCTCGTGCTCGCCGGCCGTTCTCTGTACGGCAGGCCCAGGCTGGGACGGTCCGACCGGCCTAGGCACCCCGAACGGCACAGCGGCGTTCAAAGCAGGCGGCGGCGGCGGCACGACCGCGGTGACGGCAACCAACCCAGGCAGCAAGACCGGAACGGTCGGCACGGCGGCCAGCCTCCAGTTGTCCGCGAGCGGTGGCACACCGCCGTACACGTGGACGGCGTCGGGTCTGCCCACCGGCCTGTCGATCTCCAGCGCCGGCTCGATCTCCGGCACACCGTCCGCGGCCGGCACGTTCAACGTCACGGCGACGGCAAGGGACAGCGCGAGCGCGACCGGTTCGACATCATTCAGTTGGACCATTACCGCGAGCGGCGGTGGCGGCGGCGGCGGTTGTGCCGGCACAGCCACGTGGAGCGTGACGACGTCGTACGTCCCGAACGACGTGGTGAGCTTCAACAGTCACAAGTGGACGTCCCTGTACTGGTCGACCGGCGTGACACCGGGCTCGCCGATCGCGTGGAACATCTGGCAGGACAACGGAACCTGCTGAGTACTGTCCCGCTCAACCCAAACCCACCAAGCGAACGGACGCCGCAACGAGAGAGGGCCAGCCCAACGCGACGCAGGAGCGCCCTTGACAAGGCGCCACCGACCGTTGCGACGATGAAAAGATCGGGGCGAAGCAACCGGTCTACTGGAAACGACAGGTAGACCCCGAGCTCGACGTCAGACTGCTGCTCTGCCCCGATCAGGGAAGAGCAGGAAGAACTGGACAGCCCCCTTTTGATCGGGATAACCCCGAGGTTCCAGGCCCGATCCGTTGGCTGGTGGGTCGGGTTGGGCTGGCCCTCTCGCGTTTCTTCGGCGGCTTGGCTGGGGTCGGGTTGGGCTGGCCCTCTCGCGTTATCTTCCGCTGCTCGGGCGGGTGGGCGCGTCGAGATGCCCACCCGCCTGCGAACCGGATCTCAGCCGAACAGGCCGTGTCGTGCCAGCACGTTGGCGAGCGTCTTGGCATTGGCTGCCTGAGCCACCGTCGCCGACCCATTGGCGTTGGCTGGTTCGCCTGCCCAGCGGCGCAGTGTCGACGTGATCTGTTGCTGCTGCGCCGGTGTCAGGGACGCGATCAGGGTCAGGTGATCACCGCCTGGCTTGTCGTACACGAACGAGTCTCGCGTGCCTGGGCCCAGCCGGAAGGGCGTCGCGCTGTACGGGTCCAGGCTGCCGTATGTGAAGATCAGGTGTGCGCCCTGGGTCTTCACCCAGTGGTCGATGTCGGGCATTGCCGTTGGGTCGAAGCGCATCGGGATCGACCTCGGGACATACGCCCTTGCTGATTCCGCGTTCGGGAAGTGCAGCAGGCCGGCCAGGTACGACTGCGGCTCCACCGGGTAGTCCAACTGCGTTCCGGCCTGGTAGTAGTACGGCAGGAACAATCCATTTCCCTGATCGCTCGCCGCCAGCATGCCGCCGGGGCCGGTACCGCCCGCCGTGTCGAAGAAATTGTACAAGTCCTGCACCGACGCGCCTACCGGCGGAATCGTCGCACAACTCTGTATCTGGTTGTTGTAGAACTGCCAGAATGCGAACGGTGTCAGAATCACATCGAATTCGTACGCCTCGTCCAGGGAGCCGATGTCGTCGAATGTCGCTCCCGCCGCGTCGGCGGCCTGTTGCATCAGGGCTTCCATCGGTGCGCGCTGCTGTAGCGCCTCGATCTGGACCCTGTGCAAATCCGCCACGCACTGTGGTGTGCCGTCGTTGTTGAGGAAGTTGATGTATGCGTTACCGCGGTCGGTGATGTCGTCCGGTGAGCTGACGGCCAGGGTTCCGTAGTAGTCGTTGGGGTAGAAGCGGTCGTGGAATACCGCTGTCATTCCGCCTTTGCTGACCCCTGTGGCCAGCCAGTGCTTCTGGTAGATGTGCTTGAACGCGTTGTCGATGACGTGCTCGTCGGTTGCTTCCTGCCAGATGCTCAGGTTCGACGTGAACGTGGGCTGTGGCAGTGAGTTACCGAAGAACCGGTGCTCGATGTCCAACTGGTTGGCACCGGTGAGCATGGTCGGCTCCGTTATGTACGTGAAGCCTATCGTCTCGTAGTTGAAGTAGCCGGACGTGAAGACCACCATGGGGGCGTTCACGTCCTTGTGCAGCAGGGTGACCTGCTGCTCGAACGTGCCAAGGCCGGGATTGCGGTGGTCGATGAGCTGCTTGTATTCCAGCGAGAATTCCCGGAATCCGGACGGCGGACTGGGATCTTCCGCCAGGTACGTCACATTCGGGATCTGGTGTAGCAGGGTGACGATATCGGTTGTCGGCGCTGCCACCGCCGGTAACGGCGCCAACAGCGCCGCGAACAGCAACAACGCCACCACGAACCTTGAGCGCATGATTGGCACCTCGTGCAGGGTCGATCTGCCAGGACATCGCGGTTCATACCTCGGGACAACCGCGAAGACGGCCGGAGTTGAACGCGGTTGAACGCGTTCAGGACAGCACGCCGATGCGATCTCGCAGCATGTCGACTATGCCGGCTCCTCTTCTGGCGTCACCCAGTGCGACCACTACCCGCCTCGCCGACAGCACGACCGTCTGGATCATGTCCACCGGGCGCAGGCCGGGCATGTCCTCGATCGCGCCGGTCGCACCACCCAGATCACGGCGGTGGACCAGGCACTGGGCGAGTGTCAGGTAGCTGACCGCCTGGTAGCGCGGCGACGCCGGGCCCGGTGTACCGGCCTCGCCGTGGTATTCGATGGATCTGCGCGCGTAACGCTCGGCGACCGTTTCCTGGGCGGGCAGACCGAGTAGCAGGTCCGCCGCCTGGAAGGCGTGGGTTGGGCGGTTGAAGCGCAGGACGTCGGCCATCAGCGAGATCTCGTCGGATTCGCACGCTTCCAGGGCCGATTCGCCCTCGCGGATCGCCTGGTACGCCCTTCGTGCGTCGCCAAGGGCCGCGTGGGCTCTTGCCTCGCCTGTCAGCAGTGCTACCGCCACCTCGCCATTTCGACGGCTCACGTGCCACAGGCCCTGGCGGGCGTAGCGCAGCGCGGCTTCGGCCGCACCGGCCCGGTACGCGACGCCGGTCAGCAGGTCGAGCGCGTGGGCTTGCAGCGCCGGGTGGCCGGCCCGGTCGGCATGCCACAGTGCCGCTCTGCCGTGTTGGTAGGACGCCGCTCGATTGCCCAGGTCGTAGTGGGTGTGTCCGAGCAACCTGTGCGTGATTCCGGTCAACAGGTCCACGTCGCGGCGGGTGGCTCTGCCCAGGCGGCGGTCGGCCAGCAGCTCCAGTCTGGCCAGCGACTCGCTTAGGCGGCCCGCGCACGCCAAGGGGCCCGTGTTGGTGTAACACGCGCCGACCGCTCGTAGGTCGTACTCGATTCTGGACAGCAGTTCCGCTGTTGGCGCTTCGTCCAGCAGCGCCGCGCCCAGCGCGGGATCGGTGACGACGCGGGGTGGTCTC
>DATBDL010000230.1:0-7268 GCA_036269975.1 Pseudonocardiaceae bacterium
CGACAGCGATGGCGATGGCGACGACGAGGCGGTTGGGCGGCTCGTGGAGCGTGCCTACGCGGGCACCATCGATAACGATCTTGGTGACAGCACCGACGGCGCCGCCTGGATCGCTTACGTGTTCACCGATCCGGAGTGGAAGGGGCACGGGTTGGGGGGCGGCCGTCGTGTCCGCCTCGTTGCGGGTGTTGACGCGGCAGCCGGGCACGGCCGTGTTCGCCGGTGTCACCGACGAACACGCGTCAGAGCGACTGTTGGTCTCCCTTGGGTTCGTCCGTACCGGTCCGGTTCGGTAGCCGGCCCACCCGGTGGCAGACTGGCCCGAGCCTTCAACGGGGACGGTGAGCATGGTGGCTGGGCAAGCCAGCGGGTACCAGAACGAGATCTACCTGGCCGGTCTCTCCAGCCAGGTTCCGCCTTTCACCACCAACGTCGCCGCACTCGAGCAGGCCGCCCGTTCCGTCCTGACGCCGGGGGCTTTCGGCTACGTCGCCGGTGCCGCCGGGGACGGGGCCACGAATCGGGCCAATCTGGCCGCTTTCGCTCGTTGGCGGCTCGTGCCTCGGATGCTCACCGGGGCCACTCATCGCGATCTTGGCACCACTGTGCTCGGTACCGACATGCCCGCTCCGATCTTGCTCGCGCCGGTCGGTGTTCAGTCGATCCTGCATCCGGATGGTGAGCTGGCCACCGCACGGGCCGCCGCCGCTACCGGGGTGACGATGGTGATGTCGACCGCGTCCTCCTACAGCATCGAGGACGTCGCTCGGGCCAACGGCGGCGGTTCGCGCTGGTATCAGCTCTACCGGCCCAACGACGACGCCGTCTGCGCCAGCATCCTCGACCGTGCCCGCTCCGCCGGGTTCACCGTCCTCGTCGTCACCCTCGACACCTGGACCCTCGGCTGGCGTCCCAACGACCTCGACCAGGCATACCTTCCCTTCATCCGCGGTGTCGGCACCGCAGTTCCGTTCTCCGATCCGGTGTTCCGCGCGGGACTACAAAACTCTCCCGAGGACGACCTCACGTCCGCCATCCTCAAGTGGGTGCCGATGTTCACCGGCACCGACCGCACCTGGGAGGACCTTCCGTTCCTCCGTGAACACTGGGACGGGCCGATCGTGCTCAAG
This sequence comes from Pseudonocardiaceae bacterium, assembly GCA_036269975.1. Classification (GTDB taxonomy): domain Bacteria; phylum Actinomycetota; class Actinomycetes; order Mycobacteriales; family Pseudonocardiaceae; genus DATEPR01. The sequence goes on from DATBDL010000230.1 coordinate 1,131, forward strand.
GGCGTCCTGCACGCGGACGACGCCCGTCGCGCCGCCGCCGCAGGCATGGACGGCATCATCGTGTCCAATCACGGCGGTCGCCAGGTCGACGGCTCGATCGGCGCCCTTGACGCACTGCCTGGCATCGCGGCCGCCGTCGGTGATCAGCTCACCGTGTTGTTCGACTCCGGGGTGCGCGGGGGAGCGGACGTGGTGAAGGCGCTCGCCTTGGGAGCACGTGCCGTACTGCTCGGCCGGCCCTACGCGTACGGCCTCGGGCTGGGCGGTGAGGACGGCGTGCGGCACGTGCTGCGTAGCGTGCTGGCCGAGACCGACCTCACGCTCGGTCTGTCCGGGCACCAGTCGGTGCACGATCTCGAACCCGACGCGCTGGACTACTTCGCGTCCGCATAACAGTCGACCACCTTGGCCTCCAACGGAAAGTGCACCTTGGTCGGGCCGAACACCAACGCACTCGCGGTTTCCGCTGCCGCGCCGATCTCGTCTACGACCGCGTCCGCATCCGCCTGCCGGCAGTGCACCAGAACCTCGTCGTGCTGGAAGAAGACCAGTTCGGCGGTGGGTGCCTGTGCCGCCAACCCCGTGCGCAGGGTGGCCAGTAGGACGGCGGTCCAGTCCGCCGCGCTTGCCTGGACCACGAAGTTGCGGGTGAACCGGCCCCACTCCCTGGCCGCCTGCCGGGATCGGCGTTCGTCGCCGGTGCCGGCCAGCAACGCCTGGCGGGCCGCGGACGGGTGCGGCGACGTGCGGCCCAGTCGCGACCGCACCAACTGGCCGGCCTCACCCGCCCGCGCCGCGTCCTCGACGTAACCGACCGCCTTGGGGAACCTTCGTCGCAGGGTTGCCAACAATGGCCCCGCGTCACCGCTGGTGCCGCCGTACATCGCGGACAGCATCGCGATCTTGGCCTTGCCCCGCTCGTTCGCGAACGCGTCACTGGCGAGGCCCGCGTACAGGTCGCGGCCGGTGGACACCTCGGCCAGCCGGTCGTCCTCGGACAGCGCGGCCAGCACCCTCGGTTCCAACTGCGCCGCGTCGGCCGCGACGAACGTCCAGCCCGGATTGGCGACGACCGCCGTGCGCAGCACCTTCGGCAACTGCAGTGCCGCGCCGCCACGGGTGGCCCAGCGGCCGGACACCACGCCGCCGACTACGTACTCCGGCCGGAACCGTCCCTTGTGGACCCACGCGTCCAGCCAGGACCAGCCGTGCGCGACATACAGCCTGGAGAGCTCCTTGTACTCCAGCAACGGTTGCACGGCCGGATGCTCGATCTGTCGCAGCACCCACCGCCGGCTGGACGGCACGTCGATGCCGACCTTGCCGAACGCCCGCACGACACTCGGCGGATGATCGGGATTGACCTCCCGGCCGCCGAACGCGACGGCGATCTGCTCGGCGAGTTCGACCAGCTTGCGCGGCCTTGCTCCGGCCGCAGGCTTGGGGCCCAACAGGTCGACCAGCAGCGCCGCGTGGATGTCCGTCCGCCACGGCAGCCCGTGATGGCTCATCTCGACTGCCGTGAGCACGCACGCCGAATCGGCGGCGGCCAGCAGTCGCACGCGGTCCGGATGGTCGGCCGCGGCCAGCCGTTCGCGCTGGGTCCGGTACACGATGGCGAGGGCGTCCAGCGGATCGGTGTCGCCGGGCAGTGCTTGCGGTTCCGGCTCGAAGAGGGCCGGTTGCAGGTCCTGTTTGGCCAGTGGCGGGTCGTCGGGCACGGGCAGGTCCAACGCCCTGGCCAGGGCGGCGGCCAGACCGCGCGGTTCGGCGTGCTGGCCGACGTGGTGCAGCAGGATGCCTTCGACCAGCGACACGTCGTGCGACCGGTCCACCCGCGCGCCCGCCGCGAACAGCGTGGGATAGCTGTCCGCGCCGGATGCCCACAGCCAGCGTGGGTGTTGCGCGGACTCGAGTTCGATGACCTTGGCCGCCAGGTCGGGCGCGTCCTCGATCGGACCCGTCGGGGTGCCGTCGTCGGACAGGGGGCGCAGTCGACCGCCGCCCCCCGACTCCGGCACCACCGCCACCAGCACGTCCCGATTCTGCGCCTGACCTCTGACAACCCGCGACGTGCCAGGCCCATGGGGTTGACATACCGGCGGTAGGTGAAATCCTGGGGTCGCGGCCGCTGATCCGGTGTGCGAACTGGGGTCGCGGTGCGACGGTCCGCAACCGCGCCGATCACAGGAGATCCCGTGCTCAAGTACCTGGCGTACGTGCCGGACGTCCTCGGTCGCATCGCCGATCTGCCACCCCGCCTCGACGTGCTGCGCAGGGCCGGCCTGCTCGATCCGATGCGGCCGGACGAGGGTCTTCGCTCGATCATGGCGGTCCGCAGGCTCGGTCCGATCGCGGGTGCCGCACAGATCGCCGCCCGCCGCGATCCGCACGCGCTGGCCGTGGTCGACGAGCTCGGGCCGCTCACGTTCGCCGAGCTCGACCAGCGGTCCAACGCGCTGGCACGGGCGTGGGCCGAACACGGGCTCGGGCCGAACTCCGTACTCGCGGTGCTCTGCCGGGATCACCGCTGGCTGGTGGACTGCATGCTGGCCGCCGCCAAGCTGGGTGCCTGTCTGCTGCTGATGAACACCGGATTCAGCCGCCCGCAGCTCGCCGACGTCGCCGAACGCGAAGGCATTTCCGCGCTCGTCTACGACGAGGAGTTCACCGACCTGCTCGGCGCTGTCCGCGCCGACATCCCGCGCTACCTCGCCTGGTCGAACTCACCCGCCGACGCCGGCCCCGACCTGGTCAAGCTGGCCGACCTGGTGGCCAGCACGGCCACGTCGCCGGTGCCGAGCCCGCCGTCGGCCGGCCATGTCGTGCTGCTGACCAGCGGGACGACCGGCACGCCGAAGGGCGCGCCGCGCCAGGTCCGCTCACCGCTGGCCGCGACGCACCTGCTGGAACGGATTCCGCTGCGGCGGGACGGCGCGATGTTCATCGCGTCGCCGATGTTCCACGCGACGGGACTGTCCCAGCTCATCATGACCCTGGCACTCGGATCGACCGTCGTGGTGCGCCGCAGGTTCGATCCGGAGGCGACGCTGCGCGCTGTCGCGGACAACCGTTGCACGGCGCTGGTTCTGGTCCCGACGATGCTGCGCCGGATTCTGGACCTCGGTCCGCAGGTGCACCGGCGCTACGACACCAGCCGCCTCTCGGTGATCCTCACCGCCGGTTCCGTGCTCACGCCGGACGTCAGCGAGCGCACGCTGGACGCGTTCGGCGACGTGCTCTACAACCTCTACGGTTCGACCGAGGTCGCGGTGGCCACCGTCGCCACACCCGACGAACTGCGTGCCGCGCCGGGCACGGTGGGCCGGCCGCCGCGCGGTTGCCTGATCCGGCTCTACGACGGCGCCGGACACCGCGTGCGTGAGCCGAACGTGCGCGGCCGAGTGTTCGTCGGCAGTGAACTGGCGTTCGGCGGCTACACCGGTGGCGGCCACAAGGAGATCATCGACGGCCTGCTGTCCAGTGGGGACGTCGGCCACTTCGACGAGCGCGGCCTGCTGTTCGTCGACGGCCGCGACGACGACATGATCGTGTCCGGTGGCGAGAACGTGTTCCCGGTCGAGATCGAGAACCTGTTGGTGGCGCGGGCGGACGTCGCCGACGCGGCCGTGATCGGGGTGGCGGACCCGGACTTCGGCCAGCGCCTGCGGGCGTTCGTCGTGGCGGCCGACGGGGCCGAACTGGACCCGGACGAGCTGCGAGAGTACGTCCGCTCGAACCTGGCGCGCTACAAGGTGCCCAGGGACGTGATCCTGCTGGACGAGTTGCCGCGCAACCCGACCGGCAAGGTGCTGCGGGCCGAGCTGGCCGCACTCGCCTGACAGGTGGGCGCCTGCGCCGCACTCGCCTGATGGGTGGTCGCCTGCGCCGTGCGTCGCCGAGCCGGGGCTGCCTTTTTCGGCTAACGAACGGGACCGGGTGATTTGCTCCCGGCTTCCGGCATGATCACCGGATCGAGTGATCACGCTACGAGACGGCGGCCGTCGCCGGCACAAAATCCTTGCGTACCACGGCGATCGGGCCCCGGATGCTGCGCAGCAGGGCCTGGCTGACCGAACCGGACAGCAGGCCGGCGGCGACACCCCGGCCGCGCGAGCCGACCACCAGCAGCCGGCAGCCGGCCGAGCGGGCGGTCAGGATCGGCACCGGCTCACCGATGGCGAAGTCCAGGTCGATGTCCACCCTCGGATACCTGGTTGCCAACTCCGCCATGGAATCCGCGGTGCGCCAACGGTGGCGTTCCTGCTCGGCCGGATCGCGCCCGGCCGACGCCGGCATCACGTGCACCGCCCGCACGCCGACGTTGTGCCGGTCCGCCAACTCGAACGCGAACGCAAGCGCGGCACGGGACACCGCGGTGCCGTCTACGCCGACGGCGACCGGTGCGTCGAACGCGACCGACTCCGGCGCCGCCCGCACCGCGACGACGGGGCAACGGCTGCGCACCGCGAGCGTGCCGCACACCGAGCCGAAGACCAGTTCGGTGAACAGCCCGGAGCCCTCGCTGCCCAGCACCACCATGGCGGCGGACTCGGCCTGCCGGCACAGCACGCCGACCGGGCTGCCCGGCTCGATGTGCGTGCGCACCTCGATGTCCGGCGCGATCCGGTGCACCACCTCCGCCGTGTCGGCCACCAGTCGGCGCGGATCGGACTGCCGCACTGCCAGTTCCATGGCCGGCACGATGCCGGGATCGATGACGGCGACGGCGTATCTGTCGGTCTCGCCGTGCACCAGCGCGAGTGCCAACCCGGCCGCCTGTGCCTCGCGGGCGGCCCATTCGACTGCCAGGGCACTCTGCGCGCCCTCGTCGATGCCTACGACGATCCGGTCACGCCGCTGCGCGTCCACGTTCCACCTCGCTGGCCGGTGGGCCGTTGGCCCACTCAGGTCTACAAGTATCCACACTTTGCCGTGCCAGTGGCTGTCACACCAGCCGGCACACCTACTTGGTGGGCGGATCGTGCCTGGTTGGGGCAACCATCCGGTGTCAGGTGATCCCGGCCCGACTGGCTGAGGGCCAGAATCACCAGGTGACCATGTCGGATACCCGCCGGCGGGCGGCGCGAATCGTGACCGAGGCCGGCTCGCCGGCGATCGTGGTGGTGCTGTTGCCGATCGCCGTCGCATGGCACGCGACCGGGCACCGGATCGGCGCGACCGTGCTGTGGGGGCTCGTGGTCGCGGTGTTCTCCAGCGTGCTGCCGATGGTGTTCATTGTGCGCGGCGCACGGCTCGGCCGCTGGGACGGTCACCATGTCCGCAACCGCGAGGGCCGGCTGGTGCCGCTGGCGCTGTGCCTCGCGTCGACGGCGGTCGGCCTGGCCATTCTGCTGTCCGGCCACGCGCCCCGTGACGTGATCGCGCTGGACGTGGCGATGTTGGTGACCTTGTTCGCCTGCGCGATTGTCACCCGACGGTGGAAAATCTCGCTACATTGCGCGGTAGCGGGCGGCGCTGTGGCTACTGGGGCCCTGCTGTACGGGCCGTTGTTGCTGGCGCTGGCGCCCATTGTGGCGCTCATTGCCTGGTCACGGGTGATCGTCGGAGATCACACCGTGCCCCAGGTGATCGCGGGGTCGTTGATCGGACCCATTCTGGGCGGTGCGATATTTTTGTTGGTCCGCTGACGGTTGGAAATTGACCGCGTCTGCCGGCAGCCTGCCGAAACCCGTAACAGAATCTCCCGTCCACCGATGCCACATGTGGACCTAGCGGGTTGGCCGCCTGGTTGTACCGATGGGGGCGGATGGCCATGGGCACGCTTCGGCGTACCGCACTGGTGCTCGGCGCGAGCGGTGAGCTCGGCGGCGAGATCGTCAGAAGGCTGATCGGGCTCTGTTCCATGGTGTTCGTGCACGGGCCGGACGCGGACGCGCTGAGTGCGTTGTGCGCCGAACTGGCCGGTATCGACGAACGTTGCCAGGTGGTGGGCGTGCCGGCCGATTTCGCGAGCCTGGATGGCACCAGGGAACTGATCCGCACCTGCGCGCGTACCACGAGCGAGGTCGATTTCGTGGTGAACGCGGTCGATCTGTTGCCGCCGCGCACCCGGTCGGTCACCGACGACGGCAATGAGCTTACCTGGCAGGTAAATTATCTCGGACCGGCGCTGGT
>DATBDL010000231.1:0-13074 GCA_036269975.1 Pseudonocardiaceae bacterium
GGTGATCTCCTCCTCCTTGGCGCCGTCGAACACCGGGGTGGCGGTGTTGGTGCCCGGAGCCACCTGGTGCAGCTCGTCGGACAGCTTCGCCGCCCAGTCCGGCGCGCCCTCGATCTGCCAGCCCTGGGAGGCCAGCCAACCGAGGTGCAGCTCCAGTACCTGGCCGATGTTCATCCGGCGCGGCACGCCGTGCGTGTTCAGCACGACGTCGACCGGGGTGCCGTCGGACAGGAACGGCATGTCCTCGGCCGGCAGCACCTTGCCGATGACGCCCTTGTTGCCGTGGCGGCCGGCCAGCTTGTCGCCGTCCTGGATCTTGCGCTTCTGCGCCACGTACACCCGGACCAGCTCGTTGACACCGGGGGGGAGCTCGTCGTCGTCCTCGCGGGAGAACACCCGGATGCCGATGACCTTGCCGTTCTCGCCGTGCGGCACCTTCAGCGACGTGTCCCGCACCTCGCGGGCCTTCTCGCCGAAGATCGCGCGCAGCAGCCGCTCCTCCGGGGTCAGCTCGGTCTCGCCCTTCGGCGTGACCTTGCCGACCAGGATGTCGCCGTCACGGACCTCGGCGCCGATGCGGATGATGCCGCGCTCGTCCAGGTCGGCCAGGACCTCCTCGGAGACGTTCGGGATGTCCCGAGTGATCTCCTCGGCGCCCAGCTTCGTGTCCCGCGCGTCGATCTCGTGCTCCTCGATGTGGATCGAGGTGAGCACGTCGTCCTGCACGAGACGCTGCGACAGGATGATCGCGTCCTCGTAGTTGTGGCCCTCCCACGGCATGATCGCGACGAGCAGGTTCTTGCCCAGCGCCATCTCACCGTTCTGGGTGGACGGACCGTCCGCGATCACCTGGCCGACCTCGACGCGGTCGCCCTCGTTGACGATCGGCTTCTGGTTGATGCAGGTGCCCTGGTTGGACCGGCGGAACTTGTGCAGCCCGAGGGTCTGGCGGCTGCCGTCGTCGGCCATGATCGTCACGTAGTCGGCGGAGATCTCCTCCACGACGCCGGGCTTCCTGGCCACCAGCACGTCACCGGCGTCGACGGCGGCGCGCAGCTCGGTACCGGTGCCGACCAGCGGCGACTCGGCCCGCAGCAGCGGCACTGCCTGACGCTGCATGTTCGCGCCCATCAGCGCGCGGTTGGCGTCGTCGTGCTCGAGGAACGGGATCATGGCGGTGGCGACGGACACCATCTGGCGAGGCGACACGTCCATGTAGTCGACCTCGGCCGGGGTGACGGCCTCCATCTCGCCGCCCTTGCGCCGGACGAGGACGCGGTCCTCGACCAGGTTGCCGTCCTCGTCGAGGATGGCGTTGGCCTGCGCGATGACGTACCTGTCCTCCTCGTCGGCGGTCAGGTACTGGATCTCGTCGGTCACCCTGTTGTCGGTCACCTTGCGGTAGGGCGTCTCGATGAAACCGAACGGGTTGACCCGCGCGTACGAGGACAGCGAGCCGATCAGGCCGATGTTCGGGCCTTCCGGCGTCTCGATCGGGCACATCCGGCCGTAGTGGCTGGGGTGGACGTCCCTGACCTCCATGCCGGCGCGCTCACGGGACAGACCACCGGGGCCCAGCGCCGAGAGACGACGCTTGTGGGTCAGGCCGGCGATCGGGTTGGTCTGGTCCATGAACTGGGAGAGCTGCGACGTGCCGAAGAACTCCTTGATCGCGGCGACGACCGGCCGGATGTTGATCAGGGTCTGCGGCGTGATCGCCTCGACGTCCTGAGTGGTCATCCGCTCCCGGACGACCCGCTCCATCCTGGACAGGCCGACCCGGATCTGGTTCTGGATCAGCTCGCCGACGGTACGCAGGCGGCGGTTGCCGAAGTGGTCGATGTCGTCCACCTCGACCGGCACCTCGGTGCCCGGCTGACCCTGCGACGGCATGGTCGTCTCACCGGCGTGCAGGCGGACCAGGTACTCGATCGTCGTGACGATGTCGTCCTCGGACAGCACACCGCTGGTGTAGGGCAGTGCGAGGCCCAGCTTCTTGTTGGCCTTGTACCGCCCGACCTTGGCCAGGTCGTACCGCTTCTCCTTGAAGAACAGGTTCTCCAGCAGGGTCTGCGCGCTCTCCTTCGTCGGAGGCTCGCCAGGACGCAGCTTGCGGTAGATGTCGAGCAGGGCTTCGTCGGTGCCGGCGGTGTGGTCCTTCTCCAGCGTCGCGATCAACGTCTCGGAGAAGTGGAACCGCTCGCGGATCTGCTCGGTCGACCAACCGAGCGCCTTCAGCAGCACGGTGACCGGCTGCCGGCGCTTGCGGTCGATGCGGACACCCACGGTGTCGCGCTTGTCGACGTCGAACTCCAGCCAGGCACCCCGACTCGGGATGATCTTGACGCTGAAGACGTCCTTGTCGGTCGTCTTGTCGATCGCCGAGTCGAAGTAGACACCAGGCGATCGGACCAACTGGGACACCACGACGCGTTCGGTGCCGTTGATGACGAACGTGCCCTTGTCCGTCATCATCGGGAAATCACCCATGAACACCGTCTGGCTCTTGATCTCACCGGTGGTGTGGTTGGTGAATTCGGCCGTGACGAACAACGGGGCCGCGTACGTCATGTCCTTGTCCTTGCACTCCTCGACGGAGGCTTTGACCTCGTCGAAGCGCGGATCGGAGAAGGACAGCGACATGGAACCGGAGAAGTCTTCGATCGGCGAGATCTCGTTGAGAACCTCTTCGAGGCCGCCCGTCGGCGACTCGTCACCTGCGTCGATGCGGCGCTGGAACCACGCCTCATCGCCGGTGAGCCATTCGAACGACTGGATCTGCAGGTCCAACAGGTTAGGGACACCCAGTGGCTCGCGAATCTTCGCGAAGGAGACACGCTTCGGTGCCCCAGGGATACCAGAACTGTTCGCAGTGGAGTTGGTCGCAGCAGTGGCCTGGGTCGCGCGGGAGACTGCCAAGATGCGTCCTTCCAGGGACTCTCTGTAGCTTGACGCCAGGCTGCGTTAACAGTCGGACGACCTAGCTGTCAAGGGTGTGGTGGCGCCCAAGATCCTAGCTCTGCGGAGAGGGCAAGCGGAAAGAGGGCAGCGCAAATTAGCAGTCTAGCCACACGGACGGCGACTGTCCAGAGCGGGTCGGAAACCCGGTCCGCTGTTCACGGACAGAGTGACCCCGGCAGCGCCCGCAGTCAAGATGCCACGCCCCAATCACCCCGGCGGACCAGCGGATGTTTCCAAGCCGTGACCATCGTGACCTGCGGGAACACGATCGGACCGCAGAAGGTGCCCGGAGGGTGTTCGCACGTTCGAAGCACCGACACAGGGCGTGCGGTACCGCAACACGTGATGCAGATCTCAGAGGTTCGATGTATCAAACTCTACCCTTGATGGCTCAACGACCCCTTCGGCGGGTCGGCCGACCGGTCGCGGCGGCTCGCCGACCGGTCGCGGCGGACGGCCCGGCAGGTCGCCGGACGGCGTCGGTGGCGCCCGCCGCGCCGCTCGGCGCCGCCGTCACCAGCGGTGACGGTACGGCTACCCGACTACCGGCGGCCACCTGCTGCTACTTGCAGCTCGCGGTGGCGTTGTCGCCGTTGAGGGTGTCGATCGCGCTGATCTGCCACGTGCCGTTGTTGTGCACGGCGTTGACCGCGATCATGGACTGCGACGTGCTCGTCTGGTTGGTCGACGCGCGGGTGTCGGTCTGCTGGAGCAGCAGCAGCACGCGGGCCGTGCCGCCCTGGAGCATCTCGACGCCCTTGGCCTGCACCGTCGTGGTCAGCACCAGCTTCTGGGTGGGCGCCTGCTGCTTGACGACCTTGTAGAGCAGGTCGTACTGGCACAGCGCGGTCCCGGTCAGCAGCCGCTGCACCGCGGTCTCGGTCTTCTGCATGTTCGTGTAGTTGTAGGAGAAGATCGTGCTGACCGCGCTCACGACCTGGCCACTGACCTCGGACGTGCCGGCGGCGTCCACGAGGGCCGTGTTCTGCACCTGGTCGCGTGCGTGCGCCCACTGGACGCCCAGCCAGCTCGCCACACCGCCGAGCAACACGGCGACCACGGCCAGCGCGACCGGCAACACCCACCCACGACGACGCGGTTCGGACTCGTCGAGGACGACGTCGATCGCGGGCATCTCGTCGGAAACCGCGGCCTCGGGCCTGGGCTTGGCTGCGGGCTTCGCGGCGGCCGGTTCGGTCCAGGTCTGCTTGGCCTTGCCGGCCGGCCGGGACTTCGGCGTGCCGTTCGGGGCCGGTGCGCCGTTCGGGGCCGGTACGGCCGGCTCGTCCGTGATCGCCGGGATGATCTGGGTCGGAGTGTCGTCGACCGGCGGCTCGTCCGATGCCGGCCGTGGCGGGGCCTCCGGGTGGCGCAGGCCGGCGACCCTCGGCCGGCGGGCCGGGGTCGGGGTGGGAAGGGGGCGGCGGCGCGTCGGTGGCATGGTCGAACGTCCTCTCGGCTCAGTTGCCCGTCGACCCGGTCGGCAGGCTGCTGAGCTTCCAGCCGGAACTGGTGTTGGTCAGGTTCCACTGCAACGGCACGTACTTCGTGGTCGGCTTGCCCCCGGCGGACTGCACGGTCACCTGCATGTAGACGATGGCCTGCGCCTTGTCGCCGGCCAGCTCGGTGACGACGCCGTCGAGCACCTTGCCGGTGGTCACGGACTTGGCCTGCTGCGCCTGCTTGGTGAACGTGCTCACCAGGTCGCCCTGGGTGAGCTGGCTGAGCAGGTCGCCGGTGGTGGACTGCTTCCACCGGTCGAGGCCCTGCGCCACGCTGCGGTAGTCCAGCGTGGTCAGGTTGATCGAGCCCTGCTCGGCCGCCTGGAGCGCCCTGTCGCGGGCCTGGGACGTGGCCAGGTCGCGGCCGCCGGCCACGCTGTGCCAGAGCAGGCCGAACACCCCGGCCGCGACCGCCGCGACCACGACGAGCACCACACCGGCCACGACCAGCGGATTGCGGCGCCGCGACCGCGGCCCGGTGTCATCGGTGTCGGTGTCGGTGTCGATGGCTTCGAGCACTTCGTCGGTCACGTCTGTCTCCGTCATGTCCTCACCCCAGCCCGAGCAGTTGGGCCAGCGTCACCGGCGCCAGCGTGGTTCCGGTCAGCACCGACTGTCCGCCACCGGTCGAGCCGTTCGCTGGGGGCGGCTGGGCGGTGGTGGTGGTGGTGCCGCCGGTGGCTGGGGTACCCGGAGTGCCGCCGAACGGCGCGTTCTGCGCGCCACGCACGTCGACCCCACTGGCCGGCGCCAGCGCGCAGTACGCGCCGGTGTTCAGCTTCGCGGGGCTGGTGTCGTTGGCCGGCCGGTGCTGCGTGCCCTGGTAACCCTGCACGCACGGCGGCGGGTCGAACAGGTTGATCGCGAGACCGAGGTGGGCGGTCCCGTCGCCGGGCACCACGGTGCCGGCGGCGCCGGCCAGTTCCGGATACGCCACCAGCGCCAGTTCCAGGCCGTCGGTCCTGGTCCGCAGGATGTCGGCGGTGGTCACCAGGTTGGCCAGCAGCGAACCGAGCTGCGGGCCGGACTCGGTCAGCAGGTCGGTGATCTGCTGGGCGGCCGGCGGCACGTTCGCGATCAGGTTGCGCAGGTCCGGGTCGGACGTCTTGAGCTGGGCCGCGATCTGCGACAACGAGTTGCTGAACGACTCGATCGAGCCCGACTCGTCGTTCTGGGTGTCCAGCACGATCTTGCTGGTGTCCAGCAACTGAATCGTCTGCGGCACCTGCGACTGCGCGGTCCTGGTGAAGTCGGACACCGAGTCGAGCAGTTTCCGCAGATCGGGGCCCGTACCGTTGAAACCGGCGTCGAGCTGGTCGACGACGGTCTGCAGCGAACCGGTCGGCACCGAGTTGGCCAGTGCGTCCAGGTTGGTCAGGAGCTGCTGGGTGGACAGCGGGATCGTGGTGTGGTTCTGGCTGATCACGGCCCCGCCGGCCAGGTAGGGGCCCGCGTTCGTGTTCGGCATCAGGTCGACGTACTGCTCACCGACCGCGGACCGGTCGGCCACCGCGGCCCGCAGGTTCGACGGGATCTTCGGCGCGCCGGAGTCGATGTGCAGATCGACCTCAAGGCCGTCGGCGGTCAGGTGCATGCCGGTGACCTTGCCGACCGTGACACCCCGGTACGTGACCTCGGAGTTGGTGAAGATGCCGCCGCCGTCGGCGAGGTCGAGCTTCACCGTGTAGCCGGGCGACACGAGCGAACTGCCGATGCCGGCGTAGCGGATCGCCGCGTACGCGACGGCGACCACCGCGACCACCGCGAACACGATCACCTGGATGACGACCTTGCGGGTGATCATCAGTGACCGCCTCCCAGGAGCGTGCCGAGAATGCCGGACAGTCCGCCGCCACCCGAGTCGCCGGTGCCGCTGTTCTGGTTGGGCAGTGGCAGCGGCGGCGGCTGGTTGGTCGGCGTGCCGGATGTGCCGCCGGTCAGGCCGTCGAGGCCGGGTAGCAGGCCCGACAACGGGTTCTGGCGCGAGCGGCCGAGGTTCTGCAGCACGTCGGTCAGGTTCAGGTTGATCGTGGCGTACAGGTTGGCGTAGTCGCCGCGGATGCCCTGGGTCGCGTAGTCGGTGAACGGGAACGTCAGCAGGAGCTGCAGCGCGTTGGGCAGGTTGGAGCCGGCCGCGGAGAGCTGTTGCAGGGTCGGTGTGAGCGCCTTGAGGTCGGCGATCAGGTCGGCCTGGCTCTTGTTCACGGTGTCGACGGCGACGCCGGAGAGCTGGTTGAGCGACTGGAGCAGCGCCACGAGCTGGTCGCGCTGGCTGTTGAGCACCGAGAGACCGGGCCCGAGGTTGGTCAGCACGCCGGCGATCTGGTCGGTCTGCGACGACAGCGTCGCGGACAGCCGGTTGACGCCGTCCAGTGCCTGCGTGATGTCCGCGGAGTGCGCGTTCAGGCCGGCCATCAGTGTGTCCACATTGGACAGCAGTTCCCGGATCGCCGGCTCGTTGCCGGTCGTCGCACTGTTGAGTTCCTTCGCGATGGTCTGGATCTGCTGCACCCCGCCGCCGTTGAGCAGCATCGACAGCGCGCCGAACACCTCTTCCACCTCGGTGTTCCGGTTCGTCCGCGCGAGCGGGATGGTGGCGCCGTTGCCGAGCGTGCCCGTACCACCGGTCGGCGCGACGAGCTCGATGTACTTCTCGCCGAGCAGACTGGACTGGCGCAGGTCGGCGTCGGCGTTCGCGGGCAGTTTCACGTCGCCGTTGACGGACAGCGTGACGTCGGCGGTCCAGTTGGCCTTGTTCAGCGAGATCGAGTCGACCTTGCCGACGGCCACGTCGTTGACCTTGACCGACGACTGCGGCACCAGGTCGAGCACGTCCGCGAACTCGGCGTGCACGGTGTACGGGTGGCTGCCCAGGTCGGCCCCGCCGGGCAGCGGCAGCGAGTAGGCGCCGTCGAAGTTCTGGCAGCCGGCCAGCAGCGCCACCGCGGGGACGGCGGCGATGAGCATACGGAGTCGTGTCACTTCGTGCTCCCCGTCGACGAGGTCGGCGTGCCGTAGACGACACCGGCCAGTGGCAACGGCAGTGGCGGCAACTTTCCCTGCTGCAACGCTTCGAGCACCTGCGCGGCCGACGGCAGCGGCAGCGCGCCCCGCAGGACCGGGGCGATCTGGTTGCACGCGTCGGCGAGCACCTGCGGGATGTTGGCCGGGGTGAGCTGCTGGAGCAGGTGGCAGACCTCGACGATCGGCGGGTTGGCCAGTTCGTTGATGTCGGCGCGAGCGTCCAGCGAACCGGAGGACGCGTTGTAGGAGTTGACCACGTCGTCCAGTGCCAGCGGCGCCTCGTCCAGCACCTCGGCCAGCGACGAGCGCTCGTTCACCAGCACCTGGGTCACCTGTTGCAGGTTGTCCACATTGGACTTGATCAGCGCCCTGTTGTTCTGGATGAAGCCCTGCACCTGGCCCAGTGCCGTGCCGAGCTGGCTCACCGCGTCGGCGAGCTGCCCGCGCTGGCCGGCCAGGAAGCCGCTGACGTCGTCGAGCTGGCTGGTGAACTGGCGGATGGTGGCGTCGCTGTTGGCCAGGGTCTGCGTGAACTGCGCCAGGTTGTCGACGGTGGCGAAAAGGTTGTCCTTGTTGCTGTCCAGCGTGGTGGCGAGCTGGGAGAGCTGGGTGATCGTGTCGTGCAGGGTCTGGCCGTTGCCGTCGAGGTTGCTGGCCAGCGTGTTCAGCAGGTCGGACAGGCTGCCGTTGCTGTTGGCACCGTTTGGCCCCAGGGCCGTGGACACCTTGTTCAGGCTGCTGTAGAGCTGGTCCAGCTCGACCGGGGTCGCGGTGCGGCCGACCGGGATCACGGCGTTGTCGCCCATCGTCGCGCCGCCGGTGTAGACGGGGGCGAGCTGCACGTACCGGTCGCTGACCACCGACGGCGCGACGACGACGGCCTGCACGCCGGCCGGGATGCGGATGCTCCTGTCCACCGACATGTCCACCCGGACCTGGGTGCCCTCCGGCGTGACCGAGTCGATAGTGCCGATCTTCACGCCGAGCACCCGCACGTCCGAACCGGCGTAGACACCGATCGTCTGGTCGAAGTACGCCGAGATCCGGCGGGTGTTCGCGCTGGAGAAGATCCACCAGACGGCGGCCGCGATCACCAGCGCCAGCACGCACGCGATGGCCACGCCACGCGCGAGATCCCGATTGGCCCTGGTAGCGAAGGTCACTGTAGACACCCCATCTGGTTGATCGGGCCGATCGAGGGCGGGATCAAACCGCAGATGTAGTTGTCGAACCAGCGGCCGTTGCCGACCGTGTTGGCGAACAGCCGGGCGAACGGCGCGAGCAGCGTGATGCCCTGCGCCAGGCTGGTCTGGTTGTTCTGCAACAGGCTGGTGAACTGGTTGAGCTGGGTCAGCACCGGGTTGAGCTGCTTGGAGTTGTCGTTCACCAGCCCGCTCAACTGCTGCGACAGGCTCTTCGTGCCGGACAGCAGGGTCGCGATGGCCTGCTCGCGCTGTTGCAGCATGCCCAGCAGCAACGTGCCGTCCGACAGCAGCTTCTGCACCTCGGCGTCCCGGCTGGCCAGCGTCTGGCTGATCTGTCCGGTGTTGGACAGCAGTTGCGCTAGCTGCTGGTCGCGGGACGAGATCGTCTTCGACAGCGCGGAGAGCCCGTCCAGCGCGCTGCGCACGTTCGCCGGCGTGTTCGCGAACGTCTCCGACAACACCTCGAAACTCTGCGACAACTGGTCGGTGTTCAGCGCGCCGACCGTGCGGGACAGGCCGTTGAACGCGTCCAGCACGTCGTACGGGGACGTGGTGCGGGACGTCGGAATGGCGGTGTCCGGGTTCAGCGCGTTGGTGCCCTCCGGGTCGACGGACAGGTACTTGGCACCGAGCAACGTCTTGATCTTGATGTCGGCCGAGCTCTGGTCGCCCACCCAGGCGTTCTTGACCTGGAACGTCACCTTGACGTGGTCGTTCTCCAGGCCGATCGACGTCACCTTGCCGACCTTCACGCCGGCGATCCGCACGTCGTCACCGCTCTGCAGGCCGGCGTCCTCCGTGAAGTCGGCCGAGTACGTCGTGCCGCCGCCGATGATCGGCAGGTTGTCCGAGTTGAAGGCGGCCACCAGCACCAGCACGATCACCGAAAGGCTGATGATGCCGATGGCGTACGGATTGCGCTCCCGGAACGGCTTCACTGCTTACACCTCGTCTGCGTCACCGGTTCCACCGGAATCGTCACCGGCGGAATGAGCGGCGGCAGCCCGACCGTGCCGCTGGCCGAGCACAGGAAGAAGTTGAACCACGAGCCGTAGCTGGCGGTCGGGATGATCGCGGTCAGCTTGGTCGGCAGGAACTGGATGAAGTGCTGCACGACGGCCTGGCTGTCGTCGAGGTTCTTCGACAGTGTGCCCAGCGCGGTGATGTCGGCCTGCAACGGTGCCCTGCCCTGGTCGAGCAACCCCGCTGTCGTCGTCGCGAGCTGGCCGAGCGAGGAGATCGCGTCGCCGATCGGCTGCCGGTCGGCGGCCAGGCCCGACACGAGCTGCTGCGTCGTCGTGACCAGGTCGGCGAGCTGGGTGCCGTGCGCGTTGACCGTGTTCAGCACCGTGTTGAGGTTGTCGATGACCTGGCCGATCACCTGGTCCTTGTCGGCGATCGTCGACGTGAGCTGGGCGGTGCTCGCGAGCAGCGAGTCGATCGTGCCGCCCTCGCCCTGGAAGACCTGGATGATCTCGTAGGAGAGCTGGTTCACGTCGTCCGGCGACAACGCCTGGAACAGCGGCTTGAAGCCGTTGAACAGCTCGGTCAGGTCCAGCGCCGGTTGCGTGCGGCTCAACGGGATCGCGCCGCCCGCCGGCAGCGTCTGGTTCACCGGCCCCGTCCCCTGGCCCAGCGCGATGTACCGCTGGCCGACGAGGTTGCGGTACTTGATGGTCGCCGTCACCGACGCCGGCAGCGTGATGTCGCTCTGGATGTCGAACCCGACCTCGGCCTGCCGCCGGTCGACGATGCTGATCGAGGTCACCTCGCCGACCTTCACGCCGGCGATCCGGACGTCGTCACCGGTGTTCAGCGACGTCACGTCGGTGAATCGGGCCGAATAGCCGTTGGTGTCACCGAAGTCGGCGTTCGCGATGGTCAGTCCCAGTACCGCCGTCGCGCCGACGGTGATCACCACGAAGATGATCAGCTTCGTCAGCGGCCCTGCCAGCCCCCTCACTTGATCGTCACCTCCGTGCCACGGAACAGCGGCCCGATCAGCTCACTGGACCAACCGGGGAAGTCCTGCGGTGACACGCCGACGCCCGGCGCCAGCAGCGCGGCGAGGAACTGCTCCTCGGCCGGCGAGTTCGCCAGGTCGCCACCGCCCGAGCCGGCCGACTGCGGATTCGTGCCCAGGATCGTCTGCGCGTTCGTCGGTGGCAGCAGACCGTCGTTGGTGGTGCGCGCAGGCGGCGGGTGCGACGAGCCGTCGTCGATCGGGCCGTCCGGCGCGTACTGCGGGAACGGGCTGGGCGTCGGGTGCAGGTCGTAGCAGCGCGGACCACGGTTGTCGCTGTAGGAGGGCGCGTCCGTGCCGCTGTCGTACGGCCCCCGGTTGACCGTGATCTCCAGGGTCGCGTGCAGGCCCGGCAGGTCGCTGCCCTTACCGAACGCCTTGTCCACCACCGGAACCAGGTTCGCCATCTGCTTGAGGAAGCACGGGTACTCGGGTGCGTAGCGGGCCAGCACGTCCAGGGTCGGCAGGCTGGCCGACGACACCTGGATCAGGTTGTTCTTGTTGGCGGCCAGGAAGTTGTCGAGGTTGTCCGCCGACGTGCTCAGGGTCGCGTACAGGTTCACCAGGTTGTTCTGCTGGTTCACGATGGTCTGCGACGTCACCGTCAGGTCGTTCAGCGCCTTGATCAGGTTCGGCGCCGCCTGGTTGTAGGTGTTCGCCGTGGTGGTCAGCGCCCGCAGGTCGTGTTCCAGGGTCGGAAGCTGCGGGTTGAGCTGGCCGACGTACTGGCCGAGCTGGGAGAGCGTCTGTCCCAACTGGACACCCCTGCCCTGCAACGCGGTGGCGATCGCGGTGAGCGTGACCGACAGCTTCTGCGGCTGGACCGCCTGCAGCACCGGCATCAGGTCGTCGAGCACCCGCTCCACCTCGATGCCCTCGGTCGTCCTGTCCTGCCCGATCACCGCACCGGACGCGATGTGCGCCGACGACCCGTCGTTCGGCGGGATCACCAGGTCCACGTACCGCTCGCCGAACAGCGTCTTGGGCAGTAGCTGCGCCGACACGTTGGCCGGGATCTGGTCCACGACGTCGGGCTGCAACGCGAGGTCGATCACGGCCCCGTCACCGGAACTGCTGACCGACTTCACCGTGCCCACGAGCATGCCGCGCACCTTGACGTCCGAGCCGGCCGACAGCTCGTTGCCGGTGTGGTCGGCCCGCAGCGTCACCGGGACGTACGAGGTGAACGTCTGGTTGTAGAACAGCACCGTCACCACGAGGAACGCGGCGATCACGCCGATCAGCAGCAGACCGAGCAGCCTGCGCCGTACCGTGCTCAACGCGCCGTGCATGCCAGCCCCCTCACCCTGCGATCCGGACGGTCGTGGTCGTGCCCCAGATGGCCAGGCTGAGGAAGAAGTCCAGCAGCGTGATCGTCACGATCGCGGTCCGCACCGCGCGCCCGACCGCGACGCCGACACCGGCCGGCCCGCCGCTGGCCCGGTAGCCGAAGTAGCAGTGCGTCATGATCACGACGACGCTGAACACCAGGATCTTGCCGAACGACCACAACACGTCCTGCGGTGGCAGGAACAGGTTGAAGTAGTGGTCGTACGTGCCGGGCGACTGACCGTAGAACAGGATCGTGATCTCCCGCGACGCCAGGTACGACGTGAGCAGCCCGATCACGTACAGCGGGATCACCGCGACGAACCCGGCGATCACCCGTGTCGTCACCAGATAGGGCAGGCTCGGCACGCCCATCACCTCCAGCGCGTCGACCTCCTCGGAGATCCGCATCGCGCCGAGCTGCGCGGTGAAGCCGGAGCCGACCGTCGCCGACAGCGCGAGGCCCGCTACCAGCGGCGCGATCTCGCGGGTGTTGAAGTAGGCCGAGATGAAGCCGGTGAAGGCCGCGGTGCCGATCTGGCTCAGCGCCGTGTAGCCCTGCAGGCCGACCACGACACCGGTGAAGATGGTCAGACCGACCATCACGCCGATGGTGCCGCCGATCACCGCGAGCGCGCCGGAGCCGAAGCTGACCTCGGCGAGCAGCCGCAGGATCTCCTTCATGTAGCGCCGCAACGCCCTCGGCACCCACGCGATCGTCTTGGCGTAGAACGCCATCTGGTCGCCGAGGGTGTCCAGCGTCTGGAGTGGACGGTCGACGGTCCGTCGCACGCGGTCGGTCATGGACACCATCGGGTCAGCCGATCTTCGAGGGAACGAGCTGTAGGTACACGGTCGTCAGTACGAAGTTCACGAAGAACAGCAACAGGAACGTGATGACGACGGACTGGTTGACCGCCTCGCCGACCCCCTTCGGCCCCGGCGCCGGATGCAGCCCCCGGTACGCGGCGACCACCCCGGCGATGAAGCCGAAGATGACCGCCTTGATCTCGCCGATCCACAGGTCCGG
>DATBDL010000232.1:0-20727 GCA_036269975.1 Pseudonocardiaceae bacterium
ATCGGGCTGCGGCGTGCGCCACCACTGCGGCACGCTGCTTCCATGACCTCCGCCTTCGTGCCTGGACTCGATCTTGCCCGGTCCTTCTACCGCGACGTCGTGCGCCCCATCCTCGCCACCGAACTCCCCCACTCCGCCGCTCTGCTCGGCTGGGGCTCGGAAGTCCTCGGCTTCGACACCGCCCGATCAACCGACCACAACTGGGGTCCACGCCTCCAGATCTTCGTCGACGAGAATCAGGACGAACTCGACACCGCGCTCACCAGGCGCCTGCCACCCACCTACCTCGGCCACCCCACCACCTTCGCCCGCACCGACCAACCCGACCTCCCGGCACGGCACCACGTCGAGGTCACCGAGTTCGGCGCCTGGGTGTCCGCGCGGCTCGGCTTCGATCCACGCGGCGGCATCACGCGAACCGACTGGCTCAGCACGCCTACCCAACGACTTGCCGAATTCACCTCTGGCGCCGTCTTCCACGACGGGCTGAACGTTCTCGAACCCGCCCGCACCGCACTCGCCTGGTACCCGGACGATGTCTGGCGCTACGTACTCGCCTGCCAATGGCACCGCATCGCGCAGGAAGAAGCCTTTCCCGGTCGCTGCGCCGAGGCCGGCGACGATCTCGGCTCCGCCGTCGTCACCGCTCGCCTCGTCCGCGACCTGATGCGCCTCTGCCTGCTGATGCACCGCCGGTACCCGCCGTACAGCAAATGGCTCGGTAGCGCGTTCGCCCGCCTGCCAGGACAGGGTGGCCTACCCACCCACCTGCGCCAAGCACTGTCCGCAGTGGACTATCCAGCTCGTGAACGGCACCTCGTCGCCGCCTACGAGAACGTTGCCGCGCAACATAACCAGCTCGGCCTGACCGAACCGCTCGACACGACGACACGCACCTACTTCGGCCGACCGTTCCAGGTCGTCGAAGCCGACCGCTTCACCCGCGCACTGCTCCCCCACGACGACCAGCAACTCGTGGGCGCGGTCGACCAGTTCATCGACGGCACCGACGCCCTCGGCGACCACGATCTCCTTCGCCGCGCCGTCAGGTGACGGGCACGTAGAAGGCAGTGGTGTTGCCCACGGCGGCCGCGGCCTCGTCGGCGGCCGCGCCGAACTTCTCGTGGGCCGCGCCCCATGCCGTCGCGCTGCCGGTGGCGAACTCCCGGTATTCCGGAGTTCGTTGCCACGCCTCGGGTTCCAGGGCGGCCGCGGCGGTGAGGTGCAGCGAGAGGCCGAGCACCGTGAGGTCCCAGCCGACACCTACCGCGCCGGGGCCGAACCTTGCCCACATCTCGGGGTCGGTGATGGCCACGTGCTCCAGCACGAACAGCGTGCGCTCGTCGCCGGCCGGTGTCAGCCGGACTTCTACCTCGGATGGCGGCAGGTCGCCGAACTCCCAGGTGACCCGTACCAGCACCGGCGGGTCGCAGCGCAGGATCTCGCCGCCCGCGTTGCCCCGCAACTGGTAACGACCACCTACCTTGAGCTCGCCGGTGACCGGCAGGAACCAGCGGGCGATCCGTTCCGGATCGGTGCACGCGTCCCAGACGTCGTCGATCGGCGCATCCAGTTCGCGGCGGATCACGACCCGTACCGCATCAGCGCCCCCGATTCGACCGGTCGCGACTTCCCGGTGGATGCTGTTGAGCTGGGCGACGATGTCGATCATGTGTTCTCCTTGTCGATCTTCTGCTGACGCGCGCGCTTGCCCCGTGCCAGTTCGGTGGCCAGTGCGTCGATCCGCTGCTCCCAGAAGCCACGGAAACGCTCCAGCCAGTGGTCGACCTCGCGTAGCGGGCCCGCGTCCACGGCATAGAGCCGCCGGGCGCCGTCCGGCCGTACGGTCGCGAAACCGGCCTCCCGCAGCACCCGCAGGTGTTGCGAGACGGCCGGCTGGGTGATCCCGAACTCGGACCGGATCACGGCGCAGACCGCACCCGATGCCTGCTCACCATCGGCGAGCAGTTCCAGGATGCGCCTGCGGACCGGGTCACCGAGGACGTCGAACGCGTGCACATCGCCAAGTTTACACTGTCGACTTATATAAGTCGACACTGATATCCCGGTCGACAGCGCACCCGCTGTCGACCGGGATCTCCCCCTTGGAACCTCTGTCGGTCAGCTCAGTTCAGCGCGCCAGCAGCGCTACCAGAAGGTCGAAGATCACATGAGTCTGCACGGTCAACACACCTCCCCCCATGGGTCGAGACCATGGCGGCCAGGGTGGAGTTGATCGACGGCGCCGGTGTCGACGCCGGCCGGGTTGCGGCCGAGATGCCGATGACCATGCCGACCGCAATACCGATGACAACACACCAGAATGCGAGCTTCACCGCGCTCGACACGTCGCAGAACATCCGGACCGCCACCTTTTTCTCCGTCCCTGACCCCATGGTTCAATGCTGATTCGAGCCCGACCACATGGCCAGAGGTTTCCTGTTTCGTACAGTGGAGGGACGTGGAAACCCACGCCACTTGCGCACACCGGCGTGCGATCATCAGATCGAGGCCAGAGGACTTTCAAAAGTTGACATATCCTTGCCAATTCCAGGCACAAATCCGAACCACGGAGGCGAATCGGACCATGTCGACAGCCTGCCGCACTACACTCGCGTGTCGCGGTGAAGATCTTGACCTGGGAGGTGCCGCGTGAGTGACATCGTTACCGAGCTGGTCGAGGAAATGAAGGCTCTGCGACGCGGGCGAGGAATTCTGGAGGGGCGGATCGAGGACCGGATCGGGCGGGCGTTGCGCGCCGCCTGCGGTGTCCCGGAAGGCAGCTCCCCAACGGATACCCGACGCCTTGTCGGCACCCGCCTGACCGAACTCGCCGACCAACTCCCGGACGATCTGCGGAATGCCGTCCTGGCCGCGTTCGCGTTACTGCCGGACACCCGCCAGCGGTTCTACCAGGAACGCGTGCGCTGGGTCGCGGGGCGGTTGGAACGCGACGAGCGGACCGCGCAGCGCCGGATCAACGAGGGTTTCACACATCTCGCGGAACTCGCGGTGGCGACCATCGGCACGATCGGCGCCATCGACGATCCGACCTCCAACGACCAGGGTCCGGACTGGTACACCGAGAAGCTGCGGGTCAGCCTCGTGCTCGACCAGCCCAACCCGGAGGCGTTCGAGTGGCGCCGGATCGTGTCCAACCGGGACGGTCTGGACGAGATCGATCTCGCGCTGACCCTGACCGCGCCGCCCACCGTCGGCGGCGAGCAGGCCGATCCGGCTCGGCTCAACATCGCGATGCTCTACGGCGGCACGCTGGTGCCACGGGAGATGGCTGCGGCGCGCCGGTTCTCGTTCTCCGTCGTGCTGGCCCGTCCGCTGGACAAGGGCGAGCGCAGCGAGTTCGCGCTGCGCTTCCAGGTGCCGGAGGGGCAGTCCATGCAGCCGCACTACGTGTGCCTGCCACGGGAGCAGTGCAAGCTGTTCGACCTGCGGGTGCGGTTCGACCGCGGCCGGCTGCCGTCGCAGGTGTGGCAGTTGGCCAAGATATTCCAGAGTGATCTGGACGAACCGGGCCGGCCGGGCACCGGCGTCGATGTGGACGCCGCGGGCGAACTGCACCTGCGGTTCGACGACCTGGCACCCGGCTTCGCGTACGGCGCACGCTGGGACGTGGCGTCGCAGGCGGGTTCGTGACGCTCTGCTAGGTTGGTAGCTCTCCGAAACCGTTGGCGACCCACAGGAGCCCCCCCATGGCCGTTGCGCGGGACGACGATATCGACGCTGTCACGGCGCCGCAGGTGGCGAAGACGCTGCCCGGCTCGTGGGCGGAAACGAAGATCGCGGTCGTCGTGCCGACCTACAACGAGGCGGACAACCTGCCGATCCTGGCCGAACGGCTGCTCGGCCTCCCGCTGCCCAACCTGCGCATCGTCGTCGCGGACGACAACTCGCCGGACGGCACCGGCACGATCGCCGACGAACTGGCCGACACCGCCAACACCAAGGTGGACGGCCGGATGACGGTGTTGCACCGCAAGGCCAAGGAGGGCATCGGCCGCGCGCACATCGCCGGCATGCGCGAGTCGATCGCGCACGGCGCCGAGTACGTGGTGCAGATGGACGCCGACCTGTCGCACCAGCCGGAGGTCATTCCGGAAATGCTGGGCACCATGCTGTCCACCGACGCCGGCCTGGTGATCGGCAGCCGCTACGTGATCGGCGGCTCGCTGTCCGACCGGTGGGGCCTGCACCGGCGACTGCTCTCGCGCGGCGGCAGCGCCTACGTGAACGCGATCATGCGTCTGGGCATCCGGGACACCACCGGCGGTTTCAAGCTGTGGCGGCGGGACGTGCTGGACGCGATCGACCTGGATCACGTGCGCAGCGACGGATTCAGCTTCCAGATCGAGATGAACCACCGCTGCAAGCAGCTCGGCTACCGGATCGTGGAAATCCCGATCCACTTCGAGGAGCGGTACAGCGGCAGCAGCAAGATCAGCCTGCGTATCCAGCTCGAAGCGCTGAAACTGCCGTGGCAGTTGCTGTTCGCCAAGAAATGAGCGGCACCGCAACCGGAGCCAAATGAGTCGCGCACCTGGATGACACCGAATGGTGTCAGTGACGATCCATGGTCTAGTCCAGGTACGGATTACGCTCGCCGGATGACGGCCACGCGCACAGCAACGGTCGAGTTCAGCGGGGCCCGGCCGGCCACCGAGACCATCACCTGGGGTCAACGCGCGATCTGGACGGCGATCGAACGGATCAGCCCCAACGAGGCTTACTTCAACTTCGTCAAGACACTGCCGCTCGCGGACACCGATGTGGACACGGTTCTCGCGGCAATCGGGCGGGTGATCGGTCGGCACGAGGCGCTGCACACGCGGATCGTCGTCGTAGCCGGGGAACCGGTGCAGGAGGTCGCCGCCTGCGGTGAACTGACGGTCGACGTCATCGAGGCCGGCGACGCCGACGTGAGCGAACTGGCCGCCGAGACCGGCGACCGCTACGCCGAGATCGCGTTCGACTACGCGCACGACTGGCCACTGCGGATCGCCGTGCTCACGCACGAGGGCGCGCCGGCGATGCTGGTGTCGTGCTTCTGCCACATGGCGACCGACTTCGGCGGCAGCATGCTGGTGCTCGCGGACATCGAAGCGTTGGTCGCCGGCAGGGAACTCGAGCCGAACACCGCGACCCAGCCGGTGGATCTCGCGCGCTACCAGGGGTCGCCGGCCGGCCGGCGGGTCGCGAAGGCGGCGGCGCGCTACTGGGAGAACGCCTACGAGCGCATCCCCGCATCGATGTTCGACCGCGAGATCGAGGAGCCCGAGGAACACCGGTTCCATCGCGCGTTCCTGATGTCGCGCGGACTCGCCAAGGCGTCCGAACTGGTCGGCGAACGACTGGGCACCGGGAGTTCCGCCGTGCTCAACGCGGCGTTCGCGGTCACCATCGGCGCCATCACCCAACACGACACGTGCGCGTTGCTGACCATCACCAAGAACCGTTTCCTGCCGCAGACCAGGGACATGGTGTCCACTCTGGCGCTGGAGGGCCTGCTCGTGGTGGGACTGGCGGACCTGTCCGACTTCGACGAGGCCGTCCGCGCGACCTGGCGGGCCGGGATGGCGGCGTACCGCTACGCGCAGTACGACGAACTCGACCGCGACCGGATCGTGGCTGCCGCGAGCGAACGCCGTGGCGAGTTGATCCATCCCTTCTGCTGCCTCAACGACCTGCGTGACGATATGGCCACCGGCATCCCGTACGCGGACACGCCGCTGGCGGAACTGGCGCCGCAGTCCCAGATCCAGTGGGCACCGCCGCTGGACATGGTCGACTGCCGGTTCTGCCTGCACATCGCGGACACCCCGTTCGGCACGGCCGTCCGCGTGACGTGCGACAGCGCCTACGTGCCGAGGCGTTACGTGCTGGCGTTCCTGAAGTCGGTGGACTCGCTGGTCATCTCGGCAGCGGACGGCCCCGTCCCGCTGGCCGACCTGCCCGAACCGCTGGCCCTGGTCAACAACTAGCCAATCCCGTCACCCGCCACCGCAGCGGCCGGCCGCCGCCGGCACCGATCAACCGGCCGGCGTGCGCTGTCAGCACGTCGACGCCGTCTGCCGCGCCGATCGGCGTCCACGGGTGGCCGGGCAGCGGTGCGCGGCAGAGCACGTGATCGGCAGTGTCGATGGCGTAGAGCCGGCCGTTCATCGACGCCACGGCGACCAGTTCGGTGTCGTCGCTCTCGGTCCACGTCCTTGCCGTGTCCTTGTCCACGCCCTGCTCGGCGATCCACAGCCGATGTGCCCGATCGACCGCGTAGAGCTTGCCGTCGCACGCGGCCAGCGATCGGACGCCGGCCGGGCAGCGGTCGAGTTCCCGCCACGCCGCCCGGTTCGTGGTGCCGGCGCGCCACCAGAGCACGCCGGTCGCCGACGCCGCGTACAGGCCGTGCGGCCCGCCGACCACGGCCTCGCGCGGCACCGCGAGCGCGACCACGTTCGGCGCCGGTTCGATCGGCCGCCACACCAGGTTCTGCGCGCACACCTCGCGCGCCGCCAGCACGCCGTCCTCCAGCACAGCGAACATCCAGCTTCCCTGGCCGGCCAGGGCCCGCACCTGGTCGCGCGGCCCGATCACGGTCCACTCGGCCGGCGCGGCCGGCTGGGACAGTCGGTCCAGGACGTTGCGGGTGATCCGCGCGACCGTCGGATCGCCGATGGCGGCGCCCCAGTTCACGGTGCCGGCGTTGAAGACGGTGCCACGCCCGGATTCGAACACGCCCATGGTCGCCGCGCCCGCCTGGCCGTATTCCGACCAGTGCCGCAGGTCCGCGGTGGCCAGCACGGTGAACGACGTCGGCGTGCCGTCCCGGCCGGTCACCCTCGGCACGCCGTCGATCTCCTCGATGTCGGCGGCGTCGGTCTCGTAGCCGAGCGCGCCGAGCGCGAACTTGTCGCCGTCCGTCAGTCCGGTGCCCTCGAAGACCCAGTGGTCGGCGAACCGGACCGTGTAGGACTCGCCGTACATTTCGACCATGTCCGGGCCCCAGCAGCCGGCGCCGAGGCGGAAGCTCAGGCCCGTCATGGCGTTCTCCGGCCGGTGCACCGGTGCCGCCGACCATTCCACGGTGGTCAGTTCCGGGGTCGTCGCCGCGACCGGATCGGCGGCGGCGTCCCGGTAGCACGTCATGGTGCGGCCGTCGTCCGTAAGGCGTATCTGCCACCACGACGTGTTGGCGCCGAAGACGGCAAGATTCCCGCCACGCCGCGTGAAACTTTCCACCGAATCCCGCATCTCGGCGGTCCAGTACTCGTCATGACCGTTGACTACCAGCAGGCGGTACGGCGCCAGGAGATCCGGATCGGTGTGCAGGTCGATGTCGGAGCAGTAGTCGACGTCGATACCGGCGGTGCTCAGCCACCGCATCATGCCCTCCTCCCAGCGCTCCGGCGGTGGGCCGCCGCCGGGCCGGTCGAAGGAGACAGTGGTGGCACGCAAGGGATCTTCGGCCCAGTACAGGCCCTCGCCGGGCACGCCGGACCGGTTGTACGCCTGCCAGGTCGCGAACGGCACCGACAGCAGTACCTGTCCGCGGCGGCGCGGGTGCGCCCGGACGACGAACCAGACCTCGGCGTCCGTGCCGGCACCCGGCGTGAACACGGCACGGTACAGACCACTGGGCCAGGTGGTCGGGACGTCCAGCGCGTACTCGGAGCCCCGCACCGGCTCCTCGGCGAGCAGGACCTGGCCGGACACGGCGTCGACCACCGTGACGGCGCCGGCCGGCACGGGCACGTCCGGGTCGCCGAGCCGGAACCGCAAACGTTCGCCTGGCACACAGGATGTCGTCGCCGCGTATGCCCAGAGCACTCCACGTCTTCTTTCGTCGCACCCGGTGGCCGTCACCCAGCGTGCCGGGGCCTACACCGTCCGAAGTGGACGGCGGGTCTCGCCACAAGAGTTGCCACACCGACGTTCCGCTCGACTCTACCGCCAGGAGCGGCGACCGAGGGACGGTTTCGGATGTTCCCCGGCCCGCCGACTCCGCATATACCACATGTGGCGCGACATCCGTACACACTCGACAACTGGCAAAGTTCCGGAACCGGGGACTTCTTGACCGGTTCCTCCGGTGAGCGCATCGTGACGAAATCGCCCCCGAATCCCCCTCCGGGCCGGCGTCAAGATCCAACGAAAGCGCTTCCAGCGGAGACAACCAGCGTAGGAGGTCATCGCGACATGTCAGAAACGAAGAGCCGGCCACTCCGGCGACGATGGCTGGTGACATCGATAGTCGGTGCCACCGTAGCCGGCGGGATGGCCGCCATGTTCACGATCGCACCGACCGCGAGCGCGGCGGTACCCGCACCGCCCTCGGGTTGGTCGACCGTGTTCAGCGACGACTTCACCGGTGCCGCCGGCAGTGGGGTGGACGGGCAGTGGGTCCACGACACCGGCACCGGCACGTTCGGCACCGGCGAGATCGAGACCATGACCACGTCGACCGCCAACACGCACCTCGACGGCAACGGCGACCTACAGATCACCGCGCTCGGCTCGGGCAACTCGTGGACGTCCGGCCGACTGCACACGCCGAACCCCATCGCCAGCGCGCCGGCCGGCGGTGAACTCGAGGTCACGGCCTCGATCCAGCAGCCGACCGGCGGTCTCGGCTACTGGCCGGCGTTCTGGATGCTCGGTCAGGGCCAGTGGCCCGAGAACGGCGAGATCGACATCATGGAGGACGTCAACGCGCTGTCCGACGTCGCGGGAACGATCCACTGCGGCGTCGATCCCGGCGGCCCGTGCAACGAGGCCAACGGCATCGGCTCCGGCCTTCGCGCCTGCGGCGGCTGCCAGAGCGGCTTCCACACGTACACCATGATCGAGGACCGGCGTAACACGTCGAACGAGTCGATCAACTTCCTGCTCGACGGCAACCAGTACTTCTCGGTGTCCGAGTCCCAGGTCGGCACGGCGACCTGGCAGCAGGCGTACGACCACGGCCTGATGATCATGTTGGACCTCGCCATGGGCGGCGGCTTCCCGAACGGCGTGTGCGGCTGCACCAGCCCGCAGGGTTCGACCGCGTCCGGCGGCACGATGACCCTGCAGTACGTGGCCGCCTACACCTCCACCGGCGGTGGCGGCACTCCGCCGCCGCCCCCGAACGGCAGCCCGATCCACGGCCTCGGCGGCAAGTGCGTCGACGTCGCGGGCGCGAACCCGGCCGACGGCACCCAGGTGCAGTTGTTCACCTGCAACGGCACCGCGGCGCAGTCGTGGACCCACTCCGGCAGCACCT
Organism: Pseudonocardiaceae bacterium; assembly: GCA_036269975.1. Taxonomy (GTDB): domain Bacteria; phylum Actinomycetota; class Actinomycetes; order Mycobacteriales; family Pseudonocardiaceae; genus DATEPR01. The sequence continues at coordinate 9,275 of DATBDL010000232.1, forward strand.
ACCAGGCACTGGGCAAGTGCCTGGACGTGGCAGGGGCGGGCACCGCGAACGGGACGAAGGTGCAGTTGTTCACCTGCAACGGCACCGGCGCACAGTCCTGGACACACACCGCGTCCAACCAGTTGGTGAACACCACCTCCGGGAAGTGTCTCGACGCGACCGGTGTGAGTTCCGCCGACGGCACGCCACTGCAGATCTGGTCCTGCTCCGGCGGCACCAACCAGGTCTGGACCGGCCCGTAACCGAGTGATCACTGGTACGCGAGGGCACCGCCAACCGGTCGGTGCCCTCGCGTACGGTTCGGCACATGGCAACTCTGGTTACTTTCCACGCCCACCCCGACGACGAATGCATCAGCACCGCCGGGGTGATGCGCAAGGCGGCGGACGAGGGCCACCGGGTGGTGCTGGTGGTGGCGACCAGGGGTGAGAACGGCGAGGTAGCGGACGGTTTCCTGGCTGAGGGCGAGCAGTTGTGGCAGCGCAGGGTGGTCGAGACCCAGGCGTCCGCCGACATTCTTGGCGTGCAACGTGTCGAGTTCCTGGGCTATGTGGACTCCGGCATGATGGACACCCCGACGAACAGCGCGGACGGCTCGTTCTGGACCGCGTCGGTGGACGAGGCGGCGAAGAAGCTGGCGGCGATCCTGCGCGAGGAGGACGCCGAGGTCCTCACCGTCTACGACCGCATCGGCGGCTACGGCCACCCCGACCACATCCAGGTCCACCGGGTGGGCATGCGCGCCGCCGAGTTGGCCGGCACCTCCCGCGTCTACCAGGCCACGATGAACCGCAACCACCTGATGCGCGGCCGCGCCATGATGGCCGAGGAGGCGCCCCCCGGCATCGAACTGCCGGACTTCGATGACGCGCCGGCCTTCGGCAAGCCGGAATCGGAGATCACGGCGGCCGTGGACGTCAGCAAGTACCTCGAACCCAAGCGCGCGGCGATGCGGGCACACGCCAGCCAGATCAGCGAGCAGTCGTTCTTCCTGGCGATGCCGGCGACCGCCTTCGCATACGGCTTCGGCACGGAGTGGTTCATCCGCCCAGGCCACGGCCCCGGCATCACGGAAGCGGACCTGCTGGCGGGACTGGACTGAAAACGCCCTACGGGATATGGGCACCGGTCAGATCGGATTCGATCAGGCGGGCGGTTTCCAGCAGTAACGGCACCACGTCCCCGGTCACCTCGGCCAGGCTGCGGCGGGACGCGTTGACCGCCACGTTCACCGCAGCCACGACCCGGCCGCCGGTGTCGCGGATCGGGACCGCCACCGAGCGCAGGCCCTCCTCCAACTCCTGGTCCACCATTGCCCAGCCCTGTTTCCGCACCTTCGACAACTCCGTGCGCAACTCCTGCCCGTCCGTCGTGGTGTGCGGGGTGAGCTGGCGTAACTGGGCCGATGCCAGGTAACCGTCCAGCCAGTCGTCGGAGCGGCCGGCCAACAGGACGCGGCCCATGGACGTCGCGTACGCGGGGAAACGGGTGCCGACCGCGATCACGACGGCCATGATGCGCTTGGTTGGCACACGGGCCACGTACACGATCTCGTCGCCGTCCAGTACGCACATGGACGACGACTCGTGTACCCGCTCGACGAGCTGTTCCATGTGCGGCAGCGCCAGTTCCGGCAGCGAAAGGCTGGACAGGTAGGCGTAACCCAGTTCGAGGATCTTCGGCCGCAGCGCGAACTTGCCGCCCTCGGTGCGCATGTAGCCGATCTCCACCAGGGTGTGCAGGAACCGGCGGGCCGCTGCCCTTGTCAGGCCGGTCTGGCGCGCCACGTCCGACAGGGTCAGCTCGGGGTGCTCGGTGTCGAACGCCCTGATCACGGCCAGCCCACGCTCCAGCGACTGTACGAACTCGCCGTTGCGTTCCGCGTCACTCACGCCAACCCCCTCTCGATGCGCTGCGCACTCTAACCGTCCTGGTCAAGCGCCTGTCGCGCGACGGCGAACGCCGCGTTCGCAGCGGGCACGCCCGCGTAGATCGCGACCTGGAGCAGGACCTCGCCGATCTCGGCCTTCGACAGCCCGTTGCGCAGCGCGGCGCGGACGTGCATGGCCAGTTCGTCGCGCTGCCCGAGGGTCGCCAGCATGGCCAGGGTCATACAGCTCCGGGTCTTACGGTCCAGACCGGGCCGGGTCCAGATCGAGCCCCACGCGTACCTGGTGATCAGGTCCTGGAAATCGGCGGTGAAATCGTCGGTCGCCGCGATGGAACGGTCGACGTGGGCGTCGCCGAGCACCTCGCGGCGCACGCGCATGCCGGCGTCGTAAGCGTCTTCGGTCATCGGGCGCCCCCCAGGTGCTCGGTCAGCAGTGCGGTCACCTCGGCCGGCCGCTCCACGCTGGCGAGGTGTGCCGCGTCGTCGAGTTCGACGAACCGGGCGCCGCGAATGGCGTAGGCGATCCGGCGGCCGTGTGCCGGCGGTGTCGCCGGGTCGTCGTGACCCGCGATGACCAGCGTCGGCGCGGTGATCCGGCCCAGCACCGACCGCAGGTCCATCGCGGCGATCGCGGCGCAGCAGGCCGCGTATCCCTCGTCCGGGGTCGCCGCCAGCATCGCGAGATACGGCGCCCGATCGGTGAACGCCGGCGTGAACCAGCGCGGGCCGACCGTGTCCGCGATCGAGCCGGTGCCGTGCGCGCGAACGTGCTCGGCCCGCTCCAGCCAGGCATCGGCCGGCGGGAGGTGCGCCGACGTGCACAGCAGCGCGAGCCGGTCGATCCGGTCCGGTGCCGAGGCCGCGAGCGCCATACCGATCATGCCACCCAGGGACAGCCCGACGTAGTGGAAGTGCTCGATACCACGCAACAGCGACAACACCTCGCCGGCGAGTTGGTCCACTGTGTACGGACCGGGCAGTACCGCCGAGCCGCCGTGGCCGAGCAGGTCGAAGCGCAGCACGCGGAACTGCCGGCACAGCACGGCATGCTGCGGATTCCACATCGCCCGCGTCGTGCCAAGCGACGGCCCGAGCACCAGCACCGGCGCGTCGGACGGGCCGGCCAGGTCGTAGGCGAGGCTCGTCATCGCAGGCCGTCCCGCATCCGGACCGTGTCCACCCGCAGTTCCGTCAACAGCACGCGACCGTGGCCGATCGCGGCCGTCGCCAACGCGAGCAGGTCGGCCACCGGCTCCCATTCGGCCTGCCACGCGCCGGCCGCCCGCTGCAACTCCTGCGGCATGGCGGCGAACACCGTCGCGACCAGGCCGGGCGCCCGGTGCGCGCACGCCACGAGCTGCACCGACCGCGCACTGTTCCGCTTGTGCGGCATCGCGGACGAGCCGCCCGGCCGTCCCTCGGCCAGTTCGCCGATCTCGGCCTGTGCCAGCAACAACACGTCCTGGCCGAGCTTGCCGAGCACCCCGGTCACCATGCCGAGCGCGGCTGCCAACTCGGCCACCCGCACCCGGTTGGTGTGCCAGCACAACGACGGCGCGACGAGGCCGAGCCGGTGCGCGAACGCGGTCACCAGCGCCGGCTCGTCCAGATCCCCCACCGGGCCGCCGAGTTGGGCTGCCAACCGCTCGCGGCGCACGCGGGCCACCGCGTCCCGCGCCTCGGCCAGGCCGGCGTGCCAGGTCGCGGCCAGCCGGCCGAACGTGGTCGGGACGGCGGCGGCCAGCAGGGTGCGGCCGAGTTGCGGGGTGTCGCGGTGGTCTTCGGCCAGCCGAGCCGTTGCCGTGACACAGAAGTCGAGGTCGTCCGTGAGCCCGTCGATGGCGCGGGCCGCGATCAGCATCAGCGCGGAGTCGGTGATGTCCTGGCTGGTCGCCGGACGGTGGGCGTGGACGGCGATGTCCGGCGGCAGCAGTGCCCGCAGGTTGGCCACCAGCGGCGGTATCGGGGTGGCGTAGTCGGCGGCGCGGCGGGCGATGCCGGCGCGGTCGAACAGTTCCGGTCGGCAGGCTTGCGCGATCACGGCGGCGGTCGCTGCCGGTATGCGGCCGGTGGCGGCGGCAGCGCCGGCCAGTGCCGCCTCGACGGTCAGCACGGCCGCCAGCCAGTCCGGCCGGGCGCCGAACATACCCGACAACAAGCCGTGATCGGCATCGTCAGACATCGAAGAAGACCGTTTCCCCGTCGCCCTGTAGGACGATGTCGAAGCGGTAGCCGCCGTCGACGGCCGTCGCGACGAGGGTGCCGCGCCGGGCTGGATCGACGGCGGACAGCACAGGGTCGGCGGCATTCTCGGTGGCGTCCGGGAAGTAGATCCGGGTGACGAGGCGACGGAGCAGGCCACGCGCGAACACCGACACGTCCAGGTGTGGCGCCTCGGTGTCGCCGTCCCGGCCGGCCTGCGGCGGGGGGCGGACCGTGACGATCCGGTACCAGCCGTCCTGGTCGGTGGCGCACCGGCCGAACCCGCGATGCCCGTCCGACCCCACCTGCCATGTCTCGACCAGGCCGTCCGGCACCGGATTCCCGGCGCCGTCCACCACCCGGCCGTCGATGGCGATCGCGTCCGGCGAGTCAGGGGCGGCGGCGAACGGGCCGTCCGCCCAGGGCAGCACGATGTGCAGGAACGGGCCGACGGTCTGCGAAGGAGTCAGGTCAGGGCCAATGGTTCGCTCGCAAGCTCGCTCACGCATCGTGATCGGCCGCCTCGAACGGCGTGCCGCGCAACACGATGTCGAACTCGAACGCCAGCGCCCAGTCCGGCAGCGTCCGGTCGATGTCGAACCGGGCGACCAAACGGTCCCTGGCCTTCGGGTCCGGGATCGAGTTGAAGATCGGGTCCAGCGGCATCAGCGGATCACCGGGAAAGTACATCTGGGTGACCAGCCGTTGCGTGAACGCCCGGCCGAACAGGGAGAAGTGGATGTGCGCCGGCCGCCACGCGTTGTGGTGGTTGCCCCACGGATACGCGCCGGGCTGGATGGTCGTGAACGTGTAGCGGCCGCCATCGTCGGTGATCGTGCGGCCGGCGCCGGCGAAGTTCGGGTCCAGCGGGGCCGGCCAGTTGTCGTTGGCGTGCCGGTAGCGGCCGGACGCGTTGGCCTGCCAGATCTCCACCAGCGTGTTCGGCACCGGCCGGCCGTCGGCCTCGATGACCCTGCCATGCACGATGATCCGCTGGCCGAGCGGTTCACTGTCGAACTGGCGGGTCAGGTCGGCGTCGTCGGGGCCCAGGCGATCCTCGCCGAAGACCGGCGCGGTCACCTCGGTCAGGTTCTGCGGCAGCACGATGAGCGGCTGTCGCGGCGACCGAAACACGTTGGACCGGTACGCCGGGTAGCTCACCGGCGGATGCACACCGTCGGCCGCCCGTTCGAACAGCGGCAGGTTCATTCGGCCTTACCCTTCGTGAGTTCCCGCAGCACCCTGAGTTCGTGGTCGGTCGGCGGTTCGGTGGTGGGCAGCGGTTCGCGCGCCCGCAGCGGCCAGCCGGTCGCCGCCTCCGCCTGCTCGACGGATGAGCCGGGGTGCAGCGAGGTCAGCACGAGCTCGCACGTGTCCGGATCTGGTTCCAGCACACCGAGATCCGTGATCACCATCCTCGGTCCCGCTCCACGTAGGCCGAGGCGCGCCCTGTCCCCTGGACCACTGCCGTAGCCGACGCTCGTGACAAAGTCCACCCGATCCACGAACGCCCGCCTGCTCTGCCGCACCACCACGAAAACCTCACGGCACGACGCCGCGATCTCCGGCGCACCACCGGCACCGGGCAACCGGACCTCGGGATGCGCGTAGTCGTCGCCGATCATCGTGGTGTTGATGTTGGCGAACCGGTCGAGCTGAGCGGCGCCGAGGAAGCCGACGTCGACGCGGCCCGGTTGCAGCCAGTAGTTGAACACCTCGGGCACGCTGACCACCGAGTCGGCCGTCGCGGCGAGCACACCGTCCCCTATGGACAGTGGCAGGTGGTCGGGCTTGGCGCCGATGGTGCCGGACTCGTAGATCAGCACGAGGTTCGGCGCGTGCGTGCGGCGGGCCAGGTTCGCGGCCGTGGACGGCAGGCCGATGCCGACGAAGCACACGGCGCCGTCGTCGAGGGCACGCGCGGCCGCGATCGTCATCATCTCGTCGCTCGTCCAGTCCGCCACCGCCTACCCGCTCCCCACCGTCGTGACGTACTCGGCCAGCCAGTCCAGGAACGTCTCCCGTTGCCGGCTGATCGCGTCCCACGCCAGGTAGTAGTCGTTGTCGCGGACGGAGTATCCGTCCGCATAGGACGGATACGCGCCACCAGGCACGACCGCGATCCGGCTGACCACCCAGTTCGGCAGCACCACGGCGCCGGGCCTCGGCTCGAACTCGGGCACGATCTCCTCGACGGTGACCAGCGACCGCTCCGCCGCCAGCACGGCCTCCTTCTGCACGCCGGTGATCCCCCACATCCGGACGTTGCCGGCACGGTCGGCCTGCTGCGCGTGGATCACGGTGACGTCCGGCCGCAGCGCCGGCACGGCCGTGAGCACCTCGCCGGTGAACGGGCAGGTCACCGGCTTGATGTTGGACGTGTGGGCGACCAGGTCGGTGCCGGTGTAGCCGCGCAGCACGGCGAACGGGAGACCGGCCGCGCCGGCCGCGTAGCGGTTGGCCATGCCGGCGTGACTGTGCTCCTCGATCGCCAGCGGTGCCGGCCAGTGGTGTTCCACCGCGTCCCGGAACCGGTGCAGCGAGCCCACACCGGGGTTGCCGCCCCACGAGAACACCAGGCGGGCAACGCAGCCGGCGCCGATGAGCTGGTCGTAGATCAGGTCGGGTGTCATGCGGACGAGCGTGAGGTCGCGGCGGCCCTGCCGGATGATCTCGTGGCCGGCCGCGAACGGGATGAGGTGCGTGAACCCCTCCAGCGCGACCGTCGCGCCGTCGTGCACCAGCTCCGCGACGGCCTCGTCCAGGGCGGCGAAGGTGGCGGCGGGCACGCGCTGCCTCCTTTCCGATCGAACGGTCGTGTTCGCACTGCGAACAGACATCGCACATCGCACAGTAAGACCTGCGACACAGGTGGGTCAACTGGCCGAATGGCCTGGCAGATCGAGTATTGACGCACATCACACCGGGTCCTATGTTCGCTGCAAGAACAGCGGTTCGTCATACGCACATCGGAGAGCGACGTGACCTGGCTGGACGGCGCACGGTGGGACGGCAGGATCTATCTCGGCGGCTGGGTCGCCGGCTCCGCCGGTGACCGGGTGGTCGTCGCGCCGGCCACCGGCGCCGAACTGGGCCGCGTCGGCCTGGCCAGCCCGGCCGACGTCGCGACGGCGGCGGAACAGTGCGCGGCGGCGCAGCGCGAATGGGCCGCCCGCCCGTACACCGAACGGGCCGCGGTCTTCCGGCGGGCCGGCGACCTGCTCACCGAGCATGCCACCGAGATCCAGGACTGGATCGTCCGCGAGTCCGGCTCCGTGCCCGGCAAGGCACAACTCGAAGTGCACCTGACGGCGCAGGAGTGCTACGAGGCGGCAGCACTGCCCGGCCGCGCCTACGGCGAGTTGTTACCGAGCGAACTGCCCCGCCGTAGCTGGGCGCAACGGGTGCCGGCCGGCGTTGTCGGCGTGATCGCGCCGTTCAACTTCCCGCTGATCCTGGCCGCCAGGTCGGTCGCGCCGGCACTCGCGCTGGGCAACGCCGTGGTGCTCAAACCGGACCCGCGTACCGCCGTCTGCGGTGGTGTCGTGCTGGCGAGGGTGTTCGCCGACGCCGGCCTGCCGGACGGCCTGTTCCACATGCTGCCCGGCGGGGTCGACACCGGCGAGGCCGTCGTCAGCCAGCCGCTGATCAGGATCGTCTCGTTCACCGGTTCCACGGCGGCGGGTCGGCGGGTCGGCCAACTCGCGGCGACCCACCTCAAACGCGCACACCTGGAACTGGGCGGCAACTCCGCGCTGATCGTGCTCGACGACGTCGACCTGGCGGCCGCCGTTTCGGCGGGCGCGTGGGGCTCGTTCCTGCACCAGGGCCAGATCTGCATGACCACCGGCCGGCACCTGGTACACGAGTCGATCTACGACGACTACGTGGCCGCACTCGCCGAGAAGGCCGAACACCTGCCGGTCGGCGACCCCGCCACCGAACCGGTCGCGCTCGGCCCGCTGATCGACGCCGGCCAGCGGGACAAGGTGCACCAACTGGTGACGGAAAGCATCCGTGCCGGCGCGCGGCTGGCGGCGGGCGGCCAGTTCGCAGAACTGTTCTACCGGCCGACCGTGCTGGCCGAGGTAGAACGGGACATGCCGGCCTACGCCGACGAGGTGTTCGGGCCGGTCGCGCCGGTGCTCCGGTTCGGCTCGCTGGACGAGGCAGCGAAGCTGGCATCGGACACCGATTACGGTCTGTCCCTTGGCATTCTCACCGGCGACGTGCAGAAGGGCCTCGCCCTGGCCGAGAAGATCCCGACCGGGATCGTGCACATCAACGACCAGACCGTGAACGACGAGGCCGTCGTGCCGTTCGGTGGCGTCGGGGTGTCCGGCACCGGCTCCCGGTTCGGCGGCCAGTCCGCGAATGTCGACGCCTTCACCGAAACCCGCTGGGTCACCGTCCGCGACCGGATCGCGCCCTACCCGTTCTGAGGAGTTGTGATGGCCGCCATGGCCCACCGGTTCACCCGCCGTGACGTGTTGAAGGCCGCCGCCGTGCTGGGCGCGGGCAGCCTGGCCGCTGCCTGCTCGTCCGGGCTCAAGGGATCGAGCACCGGCCCGGCGACGACCAACACGCTGAAGATCGGCTACGTCAGCCCGCAGACGGGTCCGCTCGCGTCGTTCGCCACCGGTGACAACTACATCATCAACAAGCTGAAGCCGTTGCTGAGCAAGGGTTTCACGGCCGGCGGCAAGACATGGAACATCGAGGTGGTCGTCAAGGACAGCCAGTCGACCACGACGCGGACCACCGAGGTCACCCAGCAGTTGATCAACTCCGACAACGTGGACATCGTCGTCGCGTCGGCGACGCCGGACACCGCGAACCCGGTGTCGGACACGTGCGAGGCGGCCGGCATTCCCAACGTCACGACGATCGTGCCGTGGGAGGCGTGGTTCCTCGGCCGGGGCAAGAAACCGGGCGAGCAGTTCAACTACTCCACCATGTTCTTCTTCGGCATGAAGGAGTTCACCGATCTCTTCCTGCACATGTGGCAGACGATCGGCATCAGTGCCGGACCGGTGGCCTGCCTGTGGCCCAACGACACCGACGCCAACGCGTTCCGCGCCGGTTTCCCGCCGGCCATGACCCCCGCCGGCTACACGGCCATCGACGGCGGCGCCTACCAGGACGGGATCACCGACTTCAGCGCGCAGATAGCGAAGTTCAAGCAGGGCAACGCGGAACTGTTCACGTGCACGCCGATCCCGCCGGACTTCCAGACCTTCTGGAAGCAGGCCGCGCAGCAGGGTTTCAAACCGAAGCTGGCGACGGTGGCCAAGGTGATGCTGTTCCCGAGCGAAGCCGTCGCGCTGGGATCGCTGTCCAACAACATCGCCACCGACGTGTGGTGGAGCCCGTTCAACCCGTACAAGTCGGCCTTCGACGGCACCACGGCGAAGCAACTCGCGGACGACTTCGCCAGCAGCACCGGATCGCAGTGGACGCAGGCACTCGGCTCGGTCTACTCGCTGTTCGAGATCGCGGTGCAGGCACTGAAGACGGCCAGCGACCCGCGCGACCGCAAGGACGTCGCCGACAAGCTCAAGCAGATGAAGATCGACGGCATCAGCGGCCCGCTCGACTTCACCACCGGCCCGCAGCCCGGCATCGCGCTACAGAAGATCTGCGGCGGGCAGTGGCGGCCCGGCAAGCAGTTCCCATGGGATATGACCATTGTGGACAACAAGTTCAACCCGGATATTCCGGTCAACGGAACCCTTCAGGCCACGAACGCATGACAGGCGCACCGTTGGCGCTCGAACGCGTCGGCAAGCGGTTCGGCCGGGTGACGGTGGCCGAGCAACTCTCGCTGACGGTCGGTGCCGGGGAACTGCTCGGCATCGTCGGCCCCAACGGTGCCGGCAAGACGACGCTGTTCGCGATGATCTCCGGTGACGTCAGACCCGACTCCGGTGAGATCACGCTCGACGGCCGGCCGATCACGACGCTCGCGCCGGCCGCGCGCACCCGGCTGGGCATCGGCCGGACCTACCAGGTGCCGCGGCCGTTCGAGCACATGACGGTGTTCGAGAACGTGCTCACCGGCGCGGTGCACGGCGCCCGACTCGGCCGGGCACCCGCACGCGAGGAGGCACTGCGCTGCCTGGCGCTGACCGATCTGCTCGGCTTCGCCAATCAGCCGGCCGGCCGGCTGAACCTGTTGGCGCGCAAGCGGTTGGAGGTGGCCCGCGCGCTCGCCACAGCGCCGCGCCTGCTGCTGCTGGACGAGGTGGCAGGTGGCCTGACCGACCCCGAGGTGGACGAGCTGCTGGAGATCGTCGGCACGCTGCGAGCCGAGGGCCTGACCGTGCTGTGGATCGAGCACGTCGTGCACGCCCTGCTGCGCAGCGTGGACCGCCTGGTGTGCCTGGCGGCGGGCGCGCTGATCGCGGACGGCGAACCCGCCGCCGTGATGGCCGACCGGACCGTACGCGAGGTCTACCTCGGCGCCAGCGTACGGGGCGTGCCGACATGACCCTGTTGGCGCTGAAGGACTTGACGGTGCGGCACGGACAGTTGACCGCCGTCAACGCGCTGAGCCTCGACCTCACCGAGGGCGCGACACTCGCGGTGATCGGCGCGAACGGCGCCGGCAAGACCACGCTGCTGCGCGCCATCGCCGGCACGCTGGCACCGGCCGAGGGCACCATCACCTACGACGGCCACGACATCACGCGCCTGCCGGCACACACGCGCGCCGCGAACGGCATCCGGCTCGTGCCGGAGGGCCGCCGACTGTTCCCGTCCCTGACCGTCGAGGAGAACCTGCTGGCGGGGGCATACCGGCGACGAACCGGACCGTGGGAACTGGGCTCGGTGATCGAGCTGTTCCCGTGGATCGGAGATCGGCGCCGACAGTCCGCCCGGTCGCTGTCCGGTGGTGAACAGCAGGCGGTGGCGATCGGGCGGGCGCTGATGGGCAATCCCCGCCTGCTGTTGCTGGACGAGATCTCGCTCGGCCTCTCACCGGTCGCCGTGCAGGGCCTGTATGCCGCGATGCCCGGCATTCTCGCGGCCGGCACGACAGTCCTGTTGGTGGAGCAGGACGTCAGCCAGGCATTGAAGATCGCGGATCGCGTGCTGTGCCTGCTGGAAGGCCGGATGGTGCTGGCCGGCACGCCGGCCGAACTGACGTCGGAAAAGATCGAGAGCGCGTACTTCGGCTTGGCCAGGAGCAAGGGATGATCTGGGTCAACGCGATCGTACAGGGCCTGCTGCTCGGTGGGCTGTACGCGTTGTTCGCGTGCGGGCTGTCGCTGATGTTCGGAGTGATGCGGATCGTGAACCTGGCACACGGCGACATCGCGGTGCTGGCCGCGTTCCTGGCCTACTCCACGATCAGCGC
>DATBDL010000233.1:0-10152 GCA_036269975.1 Pseudonocardiaceae bacterium
TGGGCTGTGCAGCACGGCCAGGTCCCTGCGTGGATCGTCCGGATAGCCGACCAGGTCGGCGGGGGCGCCCTCGGTCAGCGACGGCCAGCCGAGCCACTGGCGGGCCCGCCACGACGCGGCGCCGATCGCGGCGACCGGTGCGAGACCCGCATCGGCCAGCGCGATGATCTCGGCAGCGAGTTGGCCGTGTTCGATGCCGCCGCCCGCGTCCGTGCCCGCGTAGACGGGGACGCCGGCCTCGATCGCGGCGGCGACGGTCTGCCTGGCACGGGCGTGCAGCGCGAGCATGTGCTTGCCATAAGCGGGATATTTGGCCGCCGATTCGGCGATGCCGGGGAAGTTCTCGGTATTGATCATGGTCGGCACGAGTGCCGTGCCACGGGCCGCCATCGCCTCGATCGTGTCGGCCGTGAGACCGGTGCCGTGTTCGACGCAGTCGATGCCGGCGTTGATCAGGCCGGGCAGCGCGTCCTCGCCGAAGACGTGCGCGGTCACCCGAGCACCCGCCTTGTGGGCGGCGTCGATCGCGGCGACGAGCACGTCGTCCGGCCACAGCGGGGCCAGGTCGCCGATCGAGCGGTCGATCCAGTCGCCGACCAGTTTCACCCAGCCGTCGCCGTCCTCGGCCTGCGCGACGACCGCGGCCGGCAGGTCGGCCGGGTCCTCGATCTCGATCCCGAGGTGGGCGATGTAGCGCTTCGGGCGGGACAGGTGCGTGCCGGCGCGGATGATGCGCGGCAGGTCGAGCCGTTCCTGTAGCGGCCGGTTGTCCACCGGTACGCCGCAGTCCCGGATCAAGAGGGTGCCGGCGTCCCGGTCGGTCTCGGCCTGCTGTGCGGCTTCCGCCAGATCGACAGGGCCGCCGGGGCCGATGCCGATGTGACAGTGCGCGTCGACGAGGCCAGGCACCAGGAAACCGCCGTCGAACACGGTCTGCGCGTTCGGGACGGGTGACGTGCGGACGCGGCCGTTGACCACCCACAGGTCGCGCGGCTCGTCGTCGGGCAGGACGACACCGCGCACGTGCAGGGCGGTCACTTCTTCTTCTTGTCGTTCCCGAACTTCAGTTTCGACGGGTCGAAACCCGGCGGTAGCTGGTCGAGACCGGCGAGGCCGGGCGGCAGTTCGTTCAGGCCCGGCGGCATCATCGACAGGTCGGGCATGCCGGGCATGCCGGCGGGCAGAGCGCCGCGCACCTTGGCCTGCGTCGGGCCGCGACCCTTGCCCTTCTTGCCCTTCTTCCCCTTGCGGGTGGCCGACTGGCGCGTGTTGCCGCCCGGCAGGCCGAACCGGCCGGCCATCTGCTGCATCATCTTGCGGGCGTCGAAGAACCGGTTGACCAGGTCGTTGATCTCGCGGACCTCGACGCCGGAACCACGGGAGATGCGCAGCCGGCGGGACGCGTTGATGATCTTGGGGTCGGCCCGTTCCGCCGGCGTCATACCGCGGATGATCGCCTGCACGCGGTCGAGGTGCTTCTCGTCGAACTGGGAGAGCTGGTCCTTGAGCTGGCCCGCGCCGGGCAGCATGCCGAGCAGGTTCGCGATCGGCCCCATCTTGCGGACCGCGAGCATCTGCTGCAGGAAGTCCTCGAGGGTGAGGTCGCCGGAGCCGATCTTGGCCGCGGTGGCCTCGGCCTCCTTGGCGTCCATCGCGGCCTCGGCCTGCTCGATCAACGTGAGCACGTCGCCCATGCCGAGGATGCGGCTGGCCATCCGGTCGGGGTGGAACACGTCGAAGTCGGCCAGTTTCTCGCCGTTGGACGCGAACATGATCGGCTGGCCGGTGATCTCGCGGACGGACAGCGCGGCGCCGCCTCGTGCGTCACCGTCCAGTTTGGTCAGAACGACACCGGTGAAGCCGACGCCGTCACGGAACGCCTTGGCCGTGTTCACGGCGTCCTGACCGGTCATCGCGTCGACCACGAACAGGATCTCGTCCGGCTGGACGGCGTCACGGATGTCGGCGGCCTGCCGCATCAGTTCCTCGTCGACGCCGAGCCGGCCGGCGGTGTCCACGATCACGATGTCGTGCTGCGCGTGCTTCGCCTCGGCGACACCGCGCCGCGACACGTCGACCGGATCACCGACGCCGTTGCCCGGCTCCGGCGCGAACACCGGCACGCCGGCCCGCTCGCCGACCACCTGGAGCTGGGTCACCGCGTTGGGCCGTTGCAGGTCGGCCGCGATCAGCAGCGGCGTGTGGCCCTGTTCGTTCAGCCACAGCGCGAGCTTGCCGGCGAGCGTCGTCTTACCGGAACCCTGCAGGCCCGCCAGCATGATCACGGTCGGCGGGTTCTTCGCCAGGTTGAGCCGGCGGGTCTCACCGCCGAGCAACTCGACCAGGGCCTCGTTGACGATCTTCAGTACCTGCTGGGCGGGATTGAGCGCCTGCGAGACGATGACGCCCTTGGAGCGCTCCTTGATGGTCGCGATGAACGTGCGGACCACGGGAAGCGCGACGTCGGCCTCGAGCAGGGCGATCCGGATCTCACGCGCCGTCGCGTCGATGTCCGCGTCGGTCAGCCTGCCCTTGCCACGCAGGGTGGACAGCGCGGAGGTGAGCCGGTCGGAAAGGGTGTCGAACACGGGTACGCGCTCCAGCGGGTTTGGTAACTGACCACGGTTACCAACCAGGCTAGCCGCGCAGACCCGGTGGGATGCCGATCCCCCTGGAATCCGCATCCCACCATGGCCTCGGTCGTCGTCGACCGAACGGTGCCTCGATCCCCAGAACACCCGCGGTGACACGGTCGCGACAGCTCCCGCGCCGGGGCGGCCTACCCCTCTCAAGGTCGCCCCGGACTGCGCGTGCAGGACTGAGCTTGCCGTTCGGTCGAGCTTCGGGGCAGCGTGAACGCCCCTGGTCGGCACTGCGTAGTGCTACGGAGATGCCACGGAATGCCGCAGTGGTGACGTGGCCCACAGCGGGTCATGACGCGGTTCGGCGATGCGATTGGGCCCGTCGCTCAGCCCGCCGCCGCGAGCACCGCCGATTCGATGCGGGCGCGCTGGTCGTGGGTGTCGACGACGGCGAGGCAGAACGACGCGACGACCGTGGCACCCGGAGTGGCCAGCCGCGCCCAGCGGACGTCGGCCTGGCACGCCTCCAACGCGGACGCGACCCGGTAGAGCAGGCCGATCCGGTCGCTGGCCCGCAGTTCCAGCACCAGGGCGCCGGTGGCCTCGTCGTCGAACCACTGCACCCTCGGCCGGGCCGTCTCATGCGGTAGGGACGCCGCGTAGTCGCGTTCCTTCGCGTCCAGCTTCGCGGCCAGCGGCAGCGAGCCGTCCACGGCCCTGCCGAGTTGTTCACGCAACAGCGCCGTGTCGGGCAGGCCGCCGAACCGGGGCGACACCCGGAACACGTCGACGGCGACATCACCGTGGCTGCCCATCGTGGCCGCGTGCACGTCCAGCGAGTTCAGCGCCAGCACGCCGGCCGCGCGGGCCAGCAGGCCGGCCCGGTCCGGCGCGACCATGGTCACGGTGGCGGCCTGCGCGGCACCCGCGACCAGCACACCCGGCCGGCCGGTCGCGACGACCGAATCGGCGAGCGAGCGCTGTTCGGCATCCAACGGTTCCGGGCCGGGCGGCGGCTCGCCCGCCAGCACCGCGCGCACTCCCTCGGCGAGCTGCGCCACCAGCGACGCCCGCCACGGCGTCCACACCCCCGGCCCGGTGGCCAGGCTGTCCGCCTCGGTCAGCGCGGCCAGCAGGTCCAACAGCACGCGGTCGCCGTCCAGGGTGTCCGCGATCCTGGCGACGGTGGCCGGGTCGGCGACATCGCGCCGGGTCGCGGTGTGCGGCAGCAGCAGGTGGTGGCGGACCATCGCGGACAGCGTCGCCACGTCCGCCTCCGGCAGGCCGACGCGTTCGCCGATCTGGGCCGCCAGCGCGGCGCCGACCACGGAATGGTCCGCGTCGCGGCCCTTGCCGATGTCGTGCAGCAGCGCGCCGAGCAGCAGCAGGTCCGGCCGGGACACCGTGGTGGCGAGGGCGGCGGCGCGGACGGTGGTCTGCACGAGATGCCGGTCCACCGTCCACAGGTGGATCGAGTCGCGGGGCGGCAGGTCGCGGACGGCGCCCCACTCCGGGAGCAGCCGGCCCCACAGCCCGGTCCGGTCGAACGCCTCGACAACGTCGATCAGGCCGGGGCCCGCCGCCAGGAGGCTGAACAGGGCGTCCAGTGCCGCTGCCGGCCACGGTCCGCGCAGTTCGGGGGCGCGATCCGCCAGCCGGGTCATGGTGCCGACGGCGACCGGGGCGTTGGCGCGGGCCGCCGCCGCGGCCAGCCGCAGCAGCAGGGCGGGATCGCGGGCCGGGTCGGCGTCGCGGGCCAGCGTGACCTCGGTGCCGTGCAGGACGACGCCCTCGGCCAGCGGCCGGCGGACCGGCAGCCGACGCAGGCCGAGGCCCCGGCGTGGCGTGGCGGCACGGACCGTGCGGATGGCGACGTCCAGGCCGTACGTGACGGACCGGCCGGCCGACGACAGCGCGGAGGCGAGGGCGAACCGGTCGGCCATGCCCAGCGCGACGGCGACCTCGTCCCCGTCCTGGGCGCGCACGACGTCCCGAGCCCGGCCCACCACCCGACGCAGCTCGGTGCGGACGTCCAGCAGCAGGTGGCGGGCGTCGTCGATGTCCTGGCCCGGCCGGTCGACGAGTTGGGCGGTGGCGAGGGCGTCCAGCAGGTTCAGGTCCCGCAGGCCGCCACGGCCGTGCTTGAGGTCGGGTTCGGCGCGCTGGGCCACCTCGCCGCTGCGGCTCCAGCGTTGCGTGGCCGCCGCGACCATGGCGTCCAGCCGGGTACGGGCGGACGCCCGCCACGCCTGCCGTGCCGCGTCGGCCAACCTGGCGGCCACACCGGGATCACCGGCCAGAAACCGGATCTCCAGCAGCCCGAGCGCGGCCCGCAGGTCGTCCGCCGCCACCCGGAGCGACTCGCGGACCGTGCGGACGGAGTGGTCCAGCCCGATGCCGGCGTTCCACAGCGGATACCAGAGCAGCTCGGCGATCTGGTTCAGCGAGGACGGATCGGCGCCCTCGTGCACGAGCACCAGGTCCAGGTCCGAGTAGGGCACCAGTTCGCGGCGGCCCAGCGCGCCGACAGCGACCAGCGCCACTCCCCCCGTGCCGGTGAGGCCGGCGTCGGCCGAGTGGCCGGCGAGCCAGAAGTCGTGCAGGTCGACCAACGCCGCCCGCAGGTCGGCACCGATGAGACGGCGCCGACCCGCGGGCGGGTTGATCAGCAGGTCACGCGCGAGGATCAGATCCTCGGTCACTGTCATTCCAGCCCCCCGACAGTCACTCGGGTCACGGTCCCTGTACCGATCCCCCGACAGTCACTTGGTCACCCTCACAGGGCGTCGACACCTCGCTCGCCGGTGCGCACGCGCACCACGGTGTCGACCGGGGTGACCCAGACCTTGCCGTCACCGATCCGGCCGGTGCGGGCGGCGGCGATCACGGCGTCCACCGCCCGGTCGGCCACCTCGTCCTCGACCAGCACCTCGACCCGCAGCTTGGCCACGAAGTCGACCTGGTACTCGGCGCCCCGGTAGACCTCGGTGTGGCCCTTCTGCCGGCCGTAGCCGCGGACCTCGCTCACCGTCATGCCGAGCAGGCCGAGCTTCTCCAGCGCGGTCTTGACATCGTCCAGCGTGAACGGCTTGACGATCGCGGTGACCAGTTTCATCACACGTTCCCCTTTACTGCCGCCGGTTCAACAGGCACCGGAGGGGCTGGTGTCGACGCGAAGGCGACCCGAGTACCGGTCGGACCGGCGAACTCGTAGGCGGTCTCCGCGTGTTCGGCCTCGTCGATCCCGCCGACCTCGGCCTCGGCACTGACCCGGAACCCGATCGTCTTGTTGATGATCCAGCCGATGATGTACGCGAAGGTAAACGAATACGCCAGCACCGCGCCGGCCGCGACCGCCTGTCGCCACATCTGGTTCCATCCGCCGCCGTGGAACAACCCGTTGCCACCTGCGGAGTTCACGGACGCGTCGGCGAAGAAGCCGATCAACAGGGTGCCCACGATGCCGCCGACCAGGTGCACGCCGACCACGTCGAGCGAGTCGTCGAAGCCGAGCTTGTACTTCAGGCCCACCGCGAGTGCGCAGATCACGCCGGCCGCGATACCGATCACCAGCGCACCCATCGGGTCGACGTAACCACAGGCCGGTGTGATCGCGACCAGACCGGCGATCGCACCCGACGCGGCACCCAGGGTTGTGGGTTTGCCGTCCCGGAACTGCTCCACGATGATCCAGCCCAGCAGCGCGGCGGCCGTGGCGACGGTGGTCGTGGTGAAGGCGACCGACGCCAGGTCTCCGGCGGCCAGCGCGGAACCGGCGTTGAAGCCGTACCAGCCGAACCACAGTAGCGCGGCACCGAGCAGCACGTGCGGCACGTTGTGCGGCCGGGCGATGTTGCGCGGCCAGCCCTTGCGCCTGCCGAGGACGAGCGCCAGTGCAAGGCCGGCGGCGCCGGCGTTGATATGGACGGCTGTTCCGCCTGCGAAGTCGAACGCCTTGAGCTTGTTGGCGATCCAGCCGCCCAGGTTGCCGGGGCCGGTGAAGCCGTCGAACGAGAATACCCAGTGCGCCACCGGGAAGTACACGATCGTGACCCACAGGCAGACGAACAGCACCCATGCCCAGAACTTGGTCCGGTCGGCGATCGAGCCGGAGATCAGCGCCGGTGTGATGACCGCGAACATGAGCTGGAACATCACGAAAGCCAGGGTCGGGATCTGGTCGCCCTTGGGGCCGGCCAGGGTGCCCTGGGTATGCGCGAGCAGTGCGTTGTGCAGTCCGCCGACGAACCGGCCGAACGCGTCGTCGCCGAACGACTCGCTGTAGCCGTACAGCAGCCACAGCACGCTCACTACGCCGAGCGTGATGAAGTTCATCATGAGCATGTTGAGCACGCTCTTGGAACTCGTCATGCCACCGTAGAAGAACGCGAGCCCAGGGGTCATCAGCATGACCAGCGCTGCGCTGGCCAGCACCCAGGCGGTATCTCCAGGGTTCACGGGGGTCCTCCTGTCCAGACCGGGTTGCGGGACAGCATCGGGACGCGCTGTTTCACTCGGACGCGTGAAGGGTTTCGTGGATGTGAACTGTGCGGTGCCTGGTGTTACGGGCATGTTTCGGTGATCGGTCGGGCACGTTGCGCGACGATTCCGGGGTGGATTCGATGACCGGACCGCCGGACCAGGTGGTCGATGTCCTGCTGTGCCCGGTTTGCCGGCAAGGTCTCACTCGGGCGGTCGGCACCCTGCGGTGCGCCAACGGACACACGTTCGACATCGCGCGCCAGGGCTACGTGAACCTGCTCGGCGCGGCCACCGGCGACACGGCCGCGATGGTCGCCGACCGGGCCGCGTTCCTGGCCGCCGGCCACTACGCGCCACTGGCGACGGCCGTTGCCGAGATGGCGGCGTCGGCCGCCGGCGGTCTGGTGGTGGACGCGGGCGCCGGCACCGGCTACTACCTGGGCGCGGTGCTTGGCCGGCGGGCGTCGTCCTACGGGTTGGCCCTGGACGTGTCGGCGGCGGCACTGCGGAAGGCGGCGCGGGCGCACGAACGGGTGGGGGCCGTGGTGTGGGACGTGTGGCGGCCGTGGCCGGTCCGCGATCGGGTGGCGGCGGTGGTGCTGAACGTGTTCGCGCCGCGCAACGGGCCGGAGTTCCACCGCGTGCTGCGGCCGGACGGCACACTGATCGTCGTCACTCCGACGGCGGCGCACCTGGCGGAACTGGCCGGCCGGCTGACCGTCGATCCACGCAAGGCGGAGCGGCTCGCGGCGACGTTGACCGGTTTCGAACTGGTCAACAGCCGTTCGCTGCGATATCGGATGGCCCTGCATGAAGACGACGCGCGGCGGGTACTGGGCATGGGGCCGGCGGCGTTCCACGATCGACCGGTCGAGCCGGCGGCGGGCACCGTGACAGCGTCGTTTCTGGTGTCCGCCTACCGACCCGTGTGAGTTACGCCAGTCAGGATTTGTCGAATCCGGCGATGATCAGGCCGCCGATCAGGCCGAGGTTCTTCATGAAGTGCGTGCGCTGCTGGTTCATCACGGCCTTGTCCTCGTACTGCCAGAACGGGTGACCCGCCAACGTCGTCGGCACGAGGTCAGCGGCCAGCACGAGCGCGGACAGCTTCGAGAACGGGCCGAACGCGAGACCGAGCCCGGCCACCAGCTTCACGCCGGCGTCCAGCTTGACCAGCGTCTCCGGGTCGGTCGGCGCCCGCTCGGGCAGCGCATCGCCCACCTTCGCCACCGCCGACTCCAGCCACGGCGTCGCAGTGACCACCCGCCGTTCCGGATGGCGCAGGGTGTCCACCCCGCTGAAGATGAAAATCGCCGCGAGCAGCAGCCGAGCCAGCCTGCGCACCATGGTGGGCACTCCTCATCCCGAACGACCTGTGCAGCGCGAAGTACCCAACCTAGCGGGTGATCAACCCAGCAGCGCGTCCACGAACGCGCCCGGCTCGAACGGTGCCAGATCATCAGGACCCTCGCCGAGGCCGACGAGTTTCACCGGTACGCCGAGTTCGCGCTGCACCTGGAACACGATGCCGCCCTTGGCGGTGCCGTCCAGCTTGGTCAGCACGATTCCGGTGACGTCGACCAGGTCGGCGAAGACGCGTGCCTGGGTCAGGCCGTTCTGGCCGGTGGTGGCGTCGAGCACGAGCAGCACCTCGTCCACCTTCGCCTGCTTCTCCACCACCCGCTTGACCTTGCCCAGTTCGTCCATCAGGCCGGTCTTGGTGTGCAGGCGGCCGGCGGTGTCCACGAGCACGGCGTCCACCTTGGCATCGACACCGCGCTTGACCGCGTCGAACGCGACCGCCGCCGGATCGGCGCCTTCCTTGCCACGCACCACTTCCGCGCCGACCCGGTCGCCCCACGTCTGGAGTTGGTCCGCGGCGGCGGCCCGGAACGTGTCGGCGGCGCCGAGCAGCACCCGCCTGCCGTCGGCGACCAGCACCCTGGCCAGCTTGCCGGTGGTGGTGGTCTTGCCGGTCCCGTTGACGCCGGCCACCAGCACCACGGCGGGCCCGTTCTCGTGCGGCAGCGCGCGGACGGCGCGGTCCATGTCCGGGTGCAGCGCCTCGATCAGCACGTCGCGCAGCAGCGCACGCGCGGCCTCCGGCGTGCGCACGGCACGGGAGACCAGTTCGGTACGCAGGCCGGTCACGATCTCGGTGGTGGTCGCCGCGCCGAGATCGGCCATCAGCAGGGTGTCCTCGATGTCCTGCCAGGAGTCCTCGTCCAGGTCACCGGCACCGAGCAGCCCGAGCAGACCCTGGCCGAACCCCGACCGCGACTGGGCCAGCCGGCCGCGCAGGCGTTCGAGCCGGCCGGTCGTCGGCGCGATCTCGTCCAGCTCGGCCTTGGTCTGCTCAGCCTTGGTCTGGTCGGCCTTGGTCTGCTCAGCCTTGGTCTGTTCGGCCAGCACTGCCTCGATGGACAGCGAGTCGGTGGGTGGTTCGGGCTGTTGCGGCTCTTTCGACTGGACCGGGACGGGCTCGGTGATCGTGTTGTCGGCTGCCGGCTGGCGGCCGCCGGGTGCCAGCGCGACCCCGCCGCCGGCCTGGTAGCCGGTGGCCTTGGCCGGTTTGTCGGAGTCGTTGGCGGCGAGGCTGATCCGGTGCCGCCTGCGCAGAACCAGGCTGGTGCCGAGAACGGCGAGGAGGACGACGACAACGGCGACGATGATGACGATCACGGTCGTTGTGGACACGCCGCCATCCTCGCACGAGCATCAGCAGCGCAAACGCGAACGCTGTGGACAACTGCCGGGCTCACGCACGCGATCCTCGTAGGATGGCCTGATGCCGCTGCTGGAGACCGATGCCGAAACCGAGACCGAAGCGTTGCGCGTGCTGCGCAAGGTCTTCGGCTACGAGTCGTTCCGCGGTCCGCAGCAGGAGGTCGTCGACCACGTCATCGCGGGCGGCGACGCGCTGGTGCTGATGCCGACCGGTGGCGGGAAGTCCTTGTGCTACCAGATTCCCGCGCTCGTGCGGGACGGTGTCGGCGTCGTGATCTCGCCGTTGATCGCGTTGATGCAGGACCAGGTGGACGCGCTGCGCACGCTCGGCGTGCGGGCCGGTTTCCTGAACTCCAGCCAG
>DATBDL010000234.1:0-12605 GCA_036269975.1 Pseudonocardiaceae bacterium
TCGGTCACGACCTCGTCGATCGCGTCCAGCACGACGTCCCACTTCTCGGCGACGACCTCGGACATCTCCGTCCACACCGCGGCGCCCTCGCGGCCGGAGAACGGCAGCGTGCCCTGGTCGAGCTGGGCGAAACCGGTGGCCGAGTCGAGAATCTCGTGCACCTGCTCCAGTTCGCACACGTCGGCGAGCGAGCGCACCATCGCCACGATGTCGGCCAATTCGGAGATCACCCAGGTGTCGGGGTCCTCCGCCATCAGCTCCGGCACGCCGACCAGGTCGTACTGGTGGTCCTCGTCCGGCGTCAGCTCGCCGACCGACAGCGCGGGCACGACGTGCCAGGCCGGGTGGTCGATCAGGTCGTGCTCGTCGTTGGTGCGGACGAAAGCGGCCAGGCGAGCGGTGTCGACGAAGCCGTAGAGGTCGTCTTCGTGACCGAGGAACGCCTCCCACTCCTCGCCGTCCTCCCGCCAGCGGGGCGCCCACAGCGTGACCACGTCACCCTGCGGGAGCCCGAGCTCGATCGGGACGATGTCCTGGGCCATGCGACCTCCCCGGTCACAGTTACTTCACCTGTATCAGCGACGCCCGACACCGAGGAGATCTCCAGGCGGGACCACGGCAGCCTACGTGGTCACGGACACGACACGATTCCGGGGCGGACGGGCGAACGGGAGCTAATGAGCCCGGCGCAGCGACCAGGACCGCAGGTGGTGATAGCCGCGCACGGCGGTCGGGCGGCGGGGACGCAACAGGTAAGCGTCCGCATGACGCAGTGCGTCGGCCAGTTCCTTGTCCACCAGCACGGTGCCCGGCCGGGCCAGCGCGGTCAGGCGGGCGGCCAGGTTCACCACGGAGCCGTAGACGTCGCCGAACCGGCTGAGCACCTCGCCCATCGCGAGGCCGACCCGCAGCGTCGGCAGCCCGGCTTCGGCACGTGTCGGATCGGCCAGGTGCAGCGCGATCTCGGCCGCGTCGGCCGGCTCGTCCGCGACGAACAGCACCTCGTCGCCGACCGTCTTCACCACCCGCCCGCGATGCGCCGCGATCGCCTCGGTCGCGTCCTTCTCGAACGCCTCCAACAGCGCGGACAGCTCGTCGATGTCGGAGTGCCGGGTGGTCGTGGTGTAGCCGACGATGTCCGCGAAGCCGACGACGGATCGCCGTACGGAGAGCTCGTCACCGGTCGCGGACAGCGCCCGCCCGGTGGCGGCGGCGAGATGCCGGCGCCACACGTAGGACTGGAGGCCCTCGATCACCGGCAGCAGGCCCTCCGCGAGCGTGGCCAACTGGTCCGGCGCGACGTCGACGCCGCGACTGCGGGCCAGCACTTCCTGGGCCTGCCAGTCGGCCAGGCGGGACAGCGGCTGGCTCAGCGCGCGGGCCACGGACGCCTCGTCGTTCTGTGCCACCAGGCCGGTGCTCACCAGCGCGTCCCAGACGCGGAGGGCTTCGACGTCGCCGTCGGTGAAGACGCACTCGTCGTCGGCCACCTCGGCGAAGCCCATCGCCATCCAGAGCTTCCTGGCGCGATCAAGGCTGACGCCCGCCGCCTGGGTGACCTCGATCCGGGTGTACCTGCGGTCACCGCCCAGCAGCGCGCGTTCGACCTGCCGCTGTTGGTCCACCTACCGGACCGTGTGCACGATCAGCACGTCGCAGCGCGCGTGCCGGGACACGTCCGATGGCACAGAGCCGAGCAGCCGGCCGGCCAGCGTGTTCAGGCCGCGGTTGCCGACCACCAGCAGGTCCGCCCTGTGTGCCTGGATCGAGGAGATCAGCGTCTTCACCGGATCGCCGCTGACCGCGCTGGTCTCGACGTCGGTCGCGCCGGCCTTCGCGGCCCGTTCGGCCGCGGTGCGCAGCGTTTCCTCGGCCGGGGACGAGCCGACCACCTGATAGGCCGCGTCGCCGAGTGCGTCGCCGGCAGCGGCCACCTCGCGTTCGCCGGCGGCGTGGTAGGCGCAGACGATGACGAGTTTCGCGGCCGCGTCCCGAGCGAGTTCGGCGGCCCTGTCCACCGCGCGGAAGGAGGAGTCCGAGCCGTCCGTACCCACCAACACGGTTTGATAAGTGCCCATCGACGTCTCTCCGTTTCGGAAGTCGAGCAGACCCTACCGGACAGTAGTAAACGGCGCCGACTGGTCTGAAACGTTGCAGTGGCGATGTCGATCAGGTGTGACTGTTGTCACCAGTGGATTGCCCGTAGAGTCCTGGCGAATCCGGGGGCCGGTACTCATGTTGCGAGGAGCGGACCATGAGTGACCTGGACATGGACCAGCCGAACACCAGCCGTATCTACGACTACCTGCTCGGTGGCTCGTTCAACTTCGCCGCGGACAGGGCGTTCGCGCGGGAGGTGCTGGCACGGGTGCCGTGGGCGCGCGAGGTGGCGAGGCACAACAGGGGCTTTCTCGCCAGGGCGATCCGGTACGCGGTCGGTCGCGGTGTGCGGCAGTTCGTCGACCTGGGCTCCGGCATTCCCACGGTGGGCCGCACCGACCAGATCGCGATCGCGGCCGATTCCCGGTGCCGGGTGGCGTACGTGGACACGAACCTGCTGGCCATCGCGCACGCCGAGGTGGTGTTGGCGGAAAACGAGCAGGTCGCGATCGCACGGACGGACATGCGGGACGTGAGCGGCGTGTTCGACCACCCTGATGTCAGGCGGCTGCTCGACCTGACCCAGCCGGTCGCGTTGCTGATGGGCGCGGTGGTGCACTTCCTGTCCGACGACGACAAGCCCGTTGTGATGATCGATTCCTACCGGGCGGCGGTGCCCAGCGGCAGCATGCTGGTGCTGTCCCACGTCACGTGCGACGGCGTACCACCCGAGGTGGTCGAGGTGGCGCCGATGTACCGGCACGCGCCGGAACCGATGTACGACCGCACCCGCCAGGAGATCGAGGCCCTGTTCGACGGCTGGGACCTCGTCGCACCGGGCGTCGCGTTCACCGGAGCGTGGCGGCCGGCCCATCCGGACGAGATCCCGGCCGAGCCCAACCGCTGCGTCTTCCTGGCCGGCGCCGCCGTCAAACCCTGAGCGGGCTCACAACAGCAGGCCCGACTCCGCCGCCCAACGCTCGAATCCGCCCGGCTCGAACGGCAGACGGTATTCGCTGATGAGGAGATCATCCGCCAGCGCGGATACCAGTTTCACCGTGAGCAACTCCTGGCGGATCGCGTCGCACAGCAGCGCAAGGGTCCGTCGTCGTTTGACCTGGTGCCCGTCCGCTGCCCGGCAGGCGGCGCCATCGTCAACGACCGCCACGCCGCCGACCACGGAAGCGAGAGCCAGTACGCCGGCTTCGCCCCGGTTGCGGTCCTTCCGCACCAGCAAGGACCAGAACGTCGCGAAGGCGAGGATCTCGTCGTCACTGCTCAGTTCGCGGGCGTTCCAACCACTCGGCGTCCAGTACGGCCTGGAGACGACTGTCGTGGACGGCGCCCTCCTGAAGCTCGTCCACAACGACATCGGGAATGAGCGCCTGGCGGTCACCGATGACTGCCTTGAGCACACCCAGCCAGCCCGCGCGGGCGAAGTGGCTCAGCGGGCCGGTGTCGAGCACCAGGATTTCATCGGTGTCCATCGTTGCTATGACACGAACTCCCAGATGTTTCCTTCGTGAACTGGTGGCAGAACTGGGAGATCTTCTTCGTTCAGGGTGTCGAAGAGCAGGTCGGTCGCGCGTGCGGCCGACACGACTTCGCTGCGGTAGAGGCGAAGGACCGACTCCTCGTACCGACGCGGCAATGCGGGCGCCGCGAGTTCGTCGCGCACGCAGAGGTTGAACTCGATGATGTCCGCCTTCGTCGTTCGCACCGCCCGAACCGCCTTGGCCTCAGAGTTGCTGGTGCACGCCAGTTCTGTCAGGCGACGGGCCAGGGTGGACATGTCGACGCAGAACGCGCTGCCGATCTTGACAGCGGCAGTACGGAGATCATCGCCATCTTCGCGCAGCCGTGTCCATTCGTCGCGCAGGCCGTCCGGTGGTAGGAGCACGGCTCGGGCGAAGCGATCCAGGCGCGCTTCCCACGCGTCGTCGTCATGCTCCGCGATCCGCCAGTCGACGTTGTACTCGTCCGCGAACAGATAGTGGCCGAGTTCGTGTAGGAGCGCGAGTCGACGCCGGCCCGCCTGCAGGCTGCCGTTCACGACAGCGAGGCCGCCCGTTGTGAGCAAGGTCGACGCCGCGTCGGCAGCGTCGACGCCCAGTTCGAACGCAAAGGCGAGCAGCCCGATCTCGGCTACTCCCTCGGAGACCTTCAGGAAGGGCTGGCGGTCGGCGAGCCCGAGCAACGTCCGCGCATCCGCCGCCACCCGTTCGGCTTCCGCCATGCTGCTCGGTCGGCTGAGCGTGGCGGCGGCGGTGAGTCGCAGCCGATCGTCATGTGTGGTCGCGAACTCGACGTTTCGCGTGATCCGCTCGACGAGTCGGTCGATCGCAGGGCTGGCGGCGCCAGGTTCTCGCAGGTTGCGGTGGGACAGGATCGCGGCCGGGGTCTCCGTCACGAACCATTCGATGCGTTCGTCCAGGGCGTCCGCGATCCGAGCCAGTTCGAGCGCCGATACCCGGCGCGTGCCGATCTCGATCTTGGCCAGCGCGGAACGGTCGAGCGAGATCGCCGCCGCGAGATCGGCCTGGGTCAACCCAACGCGACCACGCGCCTCGGCGATCCGTTCGCCCATCGCACGGCTGTCGAGACTGACCACGTGTGCGATGTTAGAACAACCGGGCTGGCTCGGCTACACGCCGACCGGGTGCCAGACGGTTTTGATCTCGACGAAGGCACGTAGCCGGGTGATGTCCGGTGTTGCCGTCCAGTCCGGTTCGGTTGCCGGTGCTCGCAGTACTCGTTTCACCGTGCCGGCCGCTGCCTTCTCCAACTCCGGGCGCTGGGTGGCGGCCACGCCGGTCAGGTCGAGCGCGTTCACGTCGCCGTGGGTCGCCAGCCATGGGGCCAGCTCCGCCGTGCGGCCGGTCAGCATGTTGACCACGCCGCCTGGTACGTCCGATGTCGCCAGGACCTCGGACAGCGTGATCGCCGGCAGCGGGGCTGCCTGGCTGGCCACGACGACGCACGTGTTGCCGGTCGCGAGTACCGGGGCCAGCACGCTCACCAGGCCGAGCAGTGTCGACGCCTGCGGGGCCAGCACGGCGACCACGCCGGTGGGTTCCGGCACCGAGAACGAGAAGTACGGCCCCGCCACCGGGTTCGACGCGCCGAGCACGGACGCGATCTTGTCCGTCCAGCCGGCGTACCACACCCACCGGTCGATCGACGCGTCCACAAGGGACTGTGCCTTGCGCGCCGCGACGCCTTCGGACGTGCTCACCTCGGCCACGAACTGGTCGCGCCTGCCCTCCAGCAGTTCGGCGACTCGGTAGAGCACCTGGCCCCTGTTGTACGCGGTCGCCGCCGACCAGCCCGCGAACGCCCTGCGTGCCGCGACCACCGCGTCCCGCGCGTCCTTGCGGGACGCCTGCGCCGCGTTGGCCAGGAACGCGCCCTTGGTGTCCGCCACCGGGTACGAGCGGCCGGACTCCGAGCGTGGGAACGCGCCCCCGACGTAGAGCTTGTACGTCTTCGCGACGCTCAACCGGTCAGACATCGAGGTACGCCTCCAACCCGGCCCGACCGCCCTCGCGGCCGAAACCGGACTCCTGGTAGCCGCCGAACGGCGCGGTCGGATCGAACCGGTTGAACGTGTTCGCCCACACCACGCCGGCCCGCAACCGCTGCGTGATCGCGAGAATGCGCGAACCCTTCTCGGTCCACACGCCGGCCGACAGCCCGTACGGCGTGTTGTTGGCCTTCGCGACCGCCTCGTCCGGGGTGCGGAACGTCAGCACCGACAACACGGGGCCGAAGATCTCCTCGCGGGCGATCCGCATCGCCTGGCTGACGTTCGCGAACACCGTCGGCGCGAAGAAGAAACCCTTGTCCGGCAACGGACACGGGCTGGTCCACCGCTCCGCTCCCTCTTCTTCGCCGGCCGCCACGAGTGACGTGATCTTGGCCAACTGCTCCGCCGAGTTGATCGCGCCGACGTCGGTGTTCTTGTCCAGCGGGTCACCGACGCGCAACGTCGAGATCCGGCTGTGCAGCTTGGCGAGCAGCTCGTCCACAATGGACTCGCTGGCCAGCAGTCTCGATCCGGCACAGCAGACGTGGCCCTGGTTGAAGAAGATCCCGTTGACTATGCCCTCGACGGCCTGGTCCAGCGGCGCGTCCTCGAACACGATGTTCGCCGCCTTGCCGCCCAGTTCCAGCGTCAGCTTCTTGCCGCTGCCGGCCAGGTTCGCCTGGATCAGCTTGCCGACCTCGGTCGAGCCGGTGAACGCGACCTTGTTCACGTCCGGATGGTTGACAACGGCCGCGCCGATGTCACCCGCGCCGGGCAGGATGTTGACCACGCCAGGGGGAAGCTCCGCCTGCTGGCAGATCTCGGCCAGCACCAGCGCGGTCAGTGGTGTCGTCTCGGCCGGCTTGAGTACGACCGTGTTGCCGCAGGCCAGTGCCGGCGCGATCTTCCACGCCGCCATCAGCAGCGGGAAGTTCCACGGGATCACCTGGCCGGCGACGCCGAGCGGCTTCGGGTCCTGGCCGTAGCCCGCGTAACCGAGTTTGTCCGCCCAGCCGGCGTGGTAGAAGAAGTGCGCGGACGCGGTCGGCACGTCGACGTCCCGCGACTCGCGGATCGGTTTGCCGTTGTCCAGGCTCTCCAGGACCGCCAGCTCACGCGAGCGCTCCGCGATCATGCGCGCGATCCGGAACAGGTACTTGGCCCGCTCGGTGCCCGGCATCCGGCCCCACACCTTGTCGTACGCGCGCCGGGCCGCCTTCACGGCACGGTCGACGTCCGTCGTGCCGGCGGTGCCGACCTCGGCCAGCACCTCGCCGGTGGCCGGGTTGATCGTCTTGAGCGGCTCGCCGGTGCCGTCGACGAACTGGCCGTCGACGAACATCCGGTAGCTGGGCTTGAGATTGCCGATGTCACGGGACTCCGGTGCCGGCGCGTACTCCCAGAGATCGCTCATCAGTCCACCGTCACGTAGTCGGGGCCGCTGTAGTGCCCGTCGAGCTGTGTCCTTCGTTGCATCACGAGGTCGTTGAGCAGGCTGGACGCGCCGAACCGGAACAGGTTGGGGGTCAGCCACGCCGGGCCGGCCACCTCGTGCACGGCGACCAGGTAGCGGATCGCGTCCTTGGTGGTGCGGATGCCGCCGGCCGGTTTCACGCCGCGATGGTGGCCGGTGCGCGCGTGCCAGTCGCGGACCGCCTGGAGCATGACGTGCGTCACCGGGAGGGTCGCTGCCGGCGACACCTTGCCGGTGGACGTCTTGATGAAGTCACCGCCGGCCAGCAGGGCCAGCCAGGACGCCATCCGGACGTTGTCGTAGGTGGCGAGCTCACCGGTCTCCAGGATCACCTTCAGGTGCGTGTCACCGCAGGCGGCCTTCACCTCGACGATCTCGTCGTACACCTGGCCGTAGCGGCCGGACAGGAACGCGCCCCTGTCGATCACCATGTCCACCTCGGTCGCCCCGCTGGCCACGGCGTCGGCGACATCGGCCAGCTTCACCGCGCGGGCGGAGCGACCGGAGGGGAAGGCCGTCGCGACACTCGCCACGCCGATCTGGGTGCCCCGGAGCGCTTCGACCGCGACCGCGGCCAGGTCCGGGTACACGCACACGGCCGCGACGTGCGGGGTGTCGGTGTGGTCAGGGTCCGGCCGGTGGGCCTTCGCGGCGAGTGAGCGGACCTTGCCCGGCGTGTCGGCGCCTTCGAGGGTGGTCAGGTCGACCATCGAGATCGCGGTGTCGATCGCCCAGAGCTTCGATGCCTTCTTGATGCTGCGGGTGGCCAGGGTGGCCGCGCGCTGCTCGACCCCCACCTGGTCCACGCCCGGCAGCCCGTGCAGGAAGCGCCGCAGGGTCGATTCGTCCCTGGTCACCTCCGCCAGGTCGGGCGGCAGCGAGGTCGTCGTCGACGGAGCAGCCATACCGTCAGTCTAGGCGCGCTCCGTCGCTCTGCGTTGCGTCCACTCAGGAATCCAGCTCCCGGTCGCGCTGCTTCTGCTTCTTGCGCTTGGGTGGCCGCACGTCGACGCCGCCCATGAAGGCGAAACCGGTCACGGTGAGGATCGGGCTGCCGGGTGGGCCCTCGTGTGCGCCCCTGTGCTCGAAGGCGCCCATGAAGCCGATACCGGTCACCCGGACGGTGATGTCCTCAGGAACGATGATCTCGACACCGCCCATGAACGCGACCACCTGGATGGTGGCCTCCGCCTCGGCGAACCGGGCCTGCGTGAGGTCGAGTTCGCCGCCGCCCATGAACACGAAGGCGGTGAAGTAGCGCGGCACCACCCAGGTGCCGCCGCGCTGGAAGCCGGACATGATCGCGAACGTGCCCTGGCCGGCCGGGCTGCCGCCGATCCGCTGTGACGGCACCGGCACCGGTGCCGGTGTGACGTGGGTTGTCGCTGCCGTGATCGGCAGGTCGGCGGTCATGGGGACGAGGTCGCCCAGGGTTTTGGCGGCGTACGTCTGCTGGAGGCGCTCGTCGAGTTCGGCGACGGTCAGGCGGCCCTCCGCCATCGCGTCGTGCAGTATCCGGGCGATCCGTTCCCGGTCGGCGTCCGAAGCGCGCAGGTCGAGGTGCTGCGCACGTCGGTCCGGCTGCTCGCTCACCCTGTGCAGTCTAGTCATCCTCGTTGTTCGGTTGTTCTGGATCAGACCTACACCGTGAACAACTGCTCCGCCCACGTTGTGCCGGCTGGTAGGCCGGCCAACCCCGGCGGGCAGACGAACAGAGCGCTGCCGATGTGCAGGATGTACTCGTTGAGCGCGTCCTGCGTGCCCAGTTTCCGTTGCAGGGTAACGAAAGCCTGCGGATCGCGCATGAAGGCGATGAAGAACAGGCCGCCCAGCAGGTTGCCGGTCTGGTCGATGCCGTCGGTGAACGAGTAACCGCGCCGCAGAATGCGTAGGCCGTTGTTGTTCTCGTGCGCGGCCAGTCGGATGTGCGCGTTGTCCGCGATCACCGGGTCGCCGTCGCCGGTCTTCGCCTTGAAGTTCGGCGTGTCGAACTCCGTCGTGCCGGTCAGCGGCGCGCCGGTGGACTTGAAGCGGCCGAACACGTTCTCCTGGTCGGACTGGTAGTCGCGGTCCCACTGGTTGACGTACATCCGGATGCGTCTTGCCACCAGGTAGCTGCCGCCTCTCAGCCAGTGCTGATCCGTCGATCCGTCCAACCACACGTACTGGTTCAGCAGGTCGGCCTGCTCGCTGGTGATGTTGCGGGTGCCGTCCTTGAAGCCCATCAGGTTGCGTGGGGTCGCCTGGGCGGAACTCGTGGACGCCGTGCGGCCGAAGCCGGTCTCCATCCATCTCAACACCACGGTGCCGGTGCCGATCCTGGCCAGGTTGCGGATGGCGTGGTAGGCCACCTGCGGGTCGTCCGCGCATGCCTGGACCGCTATGTCGCCGCCGGTGTAGGCGGGGTCCAGTTCGTCGAGCGGCAGCGCCGGCAGGTCGGTGAGTGCGGCCGGTTTCCTTGCCGCCAGGCCGAAACGGTGGTCGAACAGGCTCGGGCCGTAGCCGATCGTGATGGTGAGGTTGCCGGGTAGCAGACCTTCCGCCTCACCGGTGTCCGGCGGCGGTGCCTGCGGGTCGAACTGTCCCGGCACCAACTGGCCCTTGCTCATCGCCTCGGCCGCTGCCGTCCAGTCCCTCAGCGTCTCGCGCAGTTCGGCCGGATCGGTCGCCGTGACGTCGAACGTGGCGAACAGCAGCCGGTCCTGTTGCGGCGTGGTGATGCCGGCCTGGTGCGCACCGTGGAACGGCACGAGCTGGCTACGCGCGCCGGGGGCCGAATCGCCGCCGCCCGTGTCGGCCATGGCGTAGCCGCCCGCGAAACCACCGGCCGCGAAACCCGCCGCGCCGAGCACTCCGAGCCCGGCCAGCATGCGGCGCCGGGATACCTCAGCCATGGCTCATGCCACCTTTCCCGCCACCTTCGACATTTCCTCGGCGAACGCGTTCACGACCTGGGACAACGTCTTGCGGGCGGCGGCGCCGACCGTGTCGTAGTTGACGTAGCCGGTGTTCAGGTAGCCGGGGCTCTGCTTGTACGGTGCCAGCGCCTTGACGACGTCGTTGTAGCGGTCGGTCACGGTGCTGGCCAGGTCTGGGTCGATCTTCCTGAGCGCCGGCGCCAGGAGGTTGAACGCCGTCATCGAGCCGTCCAGGTTGGCCTGGAAGTCGACCAGGTCGATGTGCGAGTAGCGCTCCTCCTCGCCGGTGACCTTGGTCTTCTGGATCTCGTCGATCAGCGACGTCGAGCCGTCCGCGATCTCGGCCGGCTGGTAGGTCGCCTGGCCGACCAGCGTCTGGAGCTGCTTCACGTTGGCCAGCAACTGGTTGGCGTACGTCGACGCGCCGGTCAGCGTCGACTGGGCGAACATGAGCTGCTCGATCTTGTGGAAGCCCTGGAAATCCGTCGGCTTGGCGAAGTCGTCGATGCGGCCGTCGATGTCCAGGTCGAGGCTGCCCCAGATCTCGGCCACCGGCTCGACCTGCTCGTAGTACACCCGCGCCGCGCCGTAGTCGATCTCGGCCTGCTGGAGATTGCCGGCGTTGACATCGTCCACAAAGGTCTGGGTCGTCGTGACCAGCTTGCCCACCTGGGTGGTGATCCAGCTCGCGTACTGGGTGGTCGCGGTGACCAGCGCCGGGTTGTTCCGCCACGACGTCGTCGACTTGCCGGTGACCGTGAAGGTGAACTTCTCCTGCGACGCCCCTGGGCAGTAGATCTGGTAGTCGCCGTTGTCCAGCCGCAGCGAGAAACTGCCGGACAGGCCGGGCGAGAGGTTCTCCTGCTCGCCGAGCATCCGGCCGCCCGAGAGCAGTTCCGCCTCGGACACGGTGTTGGCGTTGCTGTTGGCCACCTTGAAGTTCACCACGCCGGCCGGCGCCGTCTTCGGGCTCGGCTGGCAGCCGTTGTCGGTGAGCGTGACGGTCACGTCGCCGTTGCCGGCGGCGTCACCGGCGCCGGCACTCGATCCGCCCGCCTTCGCCTGGCTGACGCACGCGGTGGCCAACAGTCCGGTCGCGGCGAGCAGCAGCGGCACGCTGATGGCACGAGCACGGGATGGGGGCACGACGAAGCTCCGTTTCTGGGATGACCGAATTACCGAAAGGACAGGCTGGTCAGGCTTGGTGGACGGCACTGCCGGCACTTGCACGGCTCGCGGGCACGGTGGGCGGCTTGCGACGCGCCTTCGGCCACAGGACGATGCCGAGCATCGGTACGACGTAGACCAGCCAGCCGGCGAGTTCCAGCACGGTCGGCCGGGCCTGGATGCCCAGTACGCCGGTGAACAGCGCCTCCAGCGGGGTGCCCGCCTTGACCAGCCAGCTCAGGTTCAGCGCGGGATCCTGGCCGAACGCGATCCAGCCGCCCTCCCACGCGGTGTGCAGCGTGGACATCACGAGGCCGGCGGCCACCAAGACCAGCACGGCACCGGTGATCTTGAAGAACCGCGCCATGTTCAGCCGTACGCCGCCGCGGTAGATGCCGTAGCCGATCGATGCCGACACCGCGATGCCCAGCACCGCCCCGATCAGCGCCTGGGTGGAGTTCTGGCTGCTCTGCGCGACCGCGAGCAGGAAGACGACGGTCTCGAAGCCCTCCCGCAGCACGGCGAGGAACGCCATCATGACCAGCGCCCGAGTCGAACCCTTGGCCAGCGCGGCGGTGGCCGCGCCGACGAGCCGGCCCTTCACGTCCCTGGCGTGCCTGGTCATCCAGAACACCATGTAGGTGACCATCACCACGGCGAACGCGCCGATCACCGACTCGAGACGTTCCTGCTCCGTGAAGTTCAGCGAGTCGGACAGCAGGTGCAGCCCGACGCCGAAGGCGACGCAGATCAGCACGGCGATGCTGACGCCGAGCCATACCTTCGGCAGCGCGTCCCGCCGCCCGTTCTGGCCCAGGAAGGCGGCAATGATGCCGACGATCAGGGCAGCTTCCAGACCTTCCCGCAGTCCGATCACGAAAGTCGGCAACATCGTCGTCTCCTATGAGGCTTGCCTCAACTAAATTAGGTAAGCCTAATCTATAGGGAAGACCCGAACGAGTGTCAACCTTCCGGCGGCTGCCGTAGTCAGGCGGCTCAGTGGCAGCCGGCCAGGACCGACTACGGTCTGCCCATGGACGTGCTGGTCATCGACCACTCAGGCAACATGCTAGGACAATCTTAAACGTCCAAGTCAGGGAGCCCGCACATGTCTGATCATTACCTGACCTCGGCCCAGGCAGACGGGCTGGCCTGCGTCATGTGCTCTGCCGACTTCGTGACCGCCGAGGTCGCCAGCCGACCGGTCGGCCGGTCGGAGACCGGTTCGCAGGTGTTCGCCTGCACCGCCTACTGCGCCGAGACGTACGCGATCATCACCAGCCTGTCCGACGAGGAGGCTGCATACATCGCGCGACGCATGCAGGAGCGTCTGGACGCGGAGGCCGGACCGGCCACCGCTGCGGTCCTCGCGCGCGCGGGTGTCGAGGTAGCCGGAAACTTCGGTGACGTCACCGGAGTT
>DATBDL010000235.1:0-8947 GCA_036269975.1 Pseudonocardiaceae bacterium
ATCAGCAACAGCGACCTGTCCAAGGTGATCCCGATCGCGATCGTGGTGATCGGCCTGCTGCTGGCCCTCGTGCTGCGCAGCCTGGTCGCGCCGCTGTACCTGATCGCCTCGGTGGGCATCTCGTTCCTGGCCGCGCTGGGGCTGTCGGTGCTGCTGTTCATCAAGCTCGGCAACAGCGGCGGCCTGGTGTTCTTCATGCCGTTCCTGATGTTCATCTTCCTGCTCGCGCTCGGCGAGGACTACAACATCCTCGTCATGAGTCGGATCAGGGAGGAGGCGCACCGGCTTTCGTTGCGCCAGGCCATCACCAAGGCCCTGAGCACGACCGGTACGACGGTCACGTCGGCAGGGCTGATCCTGGCCGGCACGTTCGCCGTGCTAGCGATCGCCGGTGGGGCGGGTGGCCAGCAGGTACGGGACATCGGCATCGGCCTCGCGGTCGGCATCCTGATGGACACGTTCCTGGTGCGGACGCTGCTGGTGCCGTCGACCGCGGTACTGCTGGGCCGGTGGAACTGGTGGCCGGCCAAGCTGGGGCGCAAGGGTGCCCAACCGCCGGACGAGCCCTCCGGCGAATCACGTCAGCCGCAACCGGTCGGTATCGACGCCTGACGAACAATCGAAGCTGTTCGTGTTTTCCGAACCGCCGACCCCGCAACCGGGGTCGGCGGTTCGCTTTCGGTACCGGCAGTGCGCTATCCGCCGCAAATGCCAATGCGCCGCGTGTCGCAGATCTGTTAATTGTGTGGGAAGCCAGTCAGATGCCGGCAATCCGGGTGAGTCCGCGCGGCGTAAGGATCGACAGATCCCCGCGGCGCGTGGCCCAATCCGGAGGGAATACCCGAGTGATCCCGTTATCAAACGAACAACGTTCTCGGCTGGTAGGCGCGGTCCATTCCGCGGTACGGGCGGTGGTCGGAGTCCTGTTCGCGGCTCATGGTGCGGCCGGCCTGTTCGGCGTGTTGGGCGGAATCAACCCGAATGGCGGATCGTTCGCCTTCGGCTACTGGCCGGGCTGGTGGGCCGCCATGGTCGGCATGATCGGGGGTGCGATGGTGGCCCTTGGTCTGTTCACAAGAACCACGGCGTTCCTGTGCTCCGCGATGATGTCGTACGTCTATGTGACGGTGCACCTGCCGCACGCCTGGCTGCCGACGGCCAGTGGTGGTGAGACGGCCGCGTTGTTCAGTCTCATCTTCCTGCTGATTACGTCGATCGGGCCTGGTTCGTACGCCATCGACACGGTTATCCGTGAACGCCGCAGGGCAAGCGAAATTCGCCGGTATCTGGACACCGGCAACGTGATCGGCATATCGATTTCGGACTGAGCCTCTCGTCTGTTGTCCACATTTCACACCGTGCCGCGGTGGTCCGTACCACCGCGGCACGAAGTGAAACTATTTCGCGGCCGCAGCCACGAGGTGTTCGGGCAGTGGATCGTGCCGGACGAAATGCCGGGTGAACGTGCCACTGCCGGAACTCATCGACCTGAGATCGATCGCATACCGCACTAGTTCGCTCGCCGGCACCTCGGCGCGCACCACGGTATGGCCGTGCGGACGCGGTTCGGTGCCCAGCACACGGCCACGACGGCCGGACAGGTCACCGAGAATCGTGCCGAGGTGCTCGTCGCCGATCACGATCAGCAACTCGTCGACCGGTTCCAGCAGCGTGATGCGGCCGTTGCCGGCCGCGTCCTTGAGCGCGAGCGAGCCTGCGGTCTGGAACGCGGCGTCGGACGAGTCCACGCTGTGCGCCTTGCCATCCACCAGGGTGACCCGGATGTCCACCACCGGGTGACTGCCGTGCAGGCCCATCGTCAACTGGGACCGCACGCCCTTCTCCACGGACGGGATGAACTGGTGCGGCACGGCACCGCCGACCGTCTTGTCCACGAACTCGAAGCCGCTGCCCCGTGGCAGCGGTTCGACCTCGATGTCGCACACCGCGTACTGGCCGTGGCCGCCGGACTGCTTCACGTGCCGCCCATGGCCCTTCGCCCCGCCGGCGAACGTCTCGCGCAGCGCCACCTTCACCGGTTCGGTGTCCACCTCGGCACCGCCGGCCTTCAGCCGGGCCAGCACCACGTCCGCGTGCGCCTCGCCCATGCACCACAACACGAGCTGGTGGGTCTCCGGGTTGCGTTCCATGCGCAGGGTCGGGTCACTCGCGACGAGGCGGGACAGGTTGCGGGACAACGCGTCCTCGTCGCTGCGGGTGCGGGCCACCACGGCCACCGGCAGCAGCGGTTCCGGCATCTCCCACGGCGTCATCAGGATCGGGTCCTCCGGCGACGACACGGTGTCGCCGGTCTCGGCCGAGCCGACCTTCGTCAGCGCGCACAGGTCGCCCGCGACGCAGTAGGGCACCTCGCGCAGGGTGGCGCCCAGCGGCGAGTAGATGTGCGCGACCCGTTCGTCGCTGTCGTGGTCGTCGTGGCCCCGTTCGGCCAGTCCGTGACCGGACACGTGGACGGGTCTTTCCGGCCGTAGCGTGCCGGAGAACACCCGGACGAGGGACACCCGTCCGACGTAGGAGTCGACCGCGGTGCGGACCACCTCGGCGACCAGCGGGCCGTCCGGGCTGGCGGTGAGCGGCTTGTGCGGCTTCCCGTGCGTGTCGGTGACCTCGGGCAGCGGGTGCTCCAGCGGGGACGGGAAGGCGCCGACGAGCACTTCGAGCACCTCGGCGACGCCGAGGCCGCTGGTGGCGCAGACCGGGATGACCGGGTGGAACGAGCCGCGGGCGACGGCGGTCTCCAGGTCGCCGACGAGAGTCGCGTTGTCGATCTCCTCGCCGGAGAGGTACCGATCCATGAGGGTCTCGTCCTCGCTCTCGGCGATGATGCCCTCGATCAGCTCGTTGCGGGCCGCCTCGATCCGGTCCGCATCGTCGGCGGTCGGTTCGCCGGGTTTGGGTGGGTAGCCGCCGGAGTAGTCGTAGAACCGGTTCGAGAGGAGTCCGACCAGGCCGTCACCGGCCGGCAGGTACAGCGGCAGCACACCGGCGCCGAACGCTTCGCGGCACGCGTCCATCTCGCCGTCCACGTCGGCCCGTGGATGGTCGAGTCGTGCGATCACGACTGCCCGCGGCATCCCGACGGAGGCACATTCCTGCCACAGCGCGACAGTCGCCGGATCGACGCCCTCGGCGGCGGACACCACGAACAGTGCGGCGTCCGAGGCCCGCAGGCCGGCGCGGAGCTCGCCGACGAAATCGGCGTAACCGGGGGTGTCCACGAGATTGATCTTGATGCCGTCGTGCACCATCGGCGCCACGGCCAGGCCGACAGAGCGTTGTTGGCGCACCGCGGCCGGATCGTGGTCACAGACCGTGGTGCCATCGGTGATCGTTCCGGCTCTGGTGAGCACGCCCGTCGCGGCCAGCAGCGCCTCGGTCAGGGTGGTCTTTCCCGAGCCGGACGGTCCGACCAGGACCACGTTGCGCACCTTGGCCGGGTCGTCTACAGCGACCGCGACTCCGTTCTGGGCAGCGGCTTGGCCGCTTTCCGTGTTCTTGGCGCTCATGCACGCACCTCCTGCTGTCGGTAACTGTGCTCGATCTCACACCTGTTATCCGGTATGGACAACCCCGTCAGGCCAGCGCCATCCGGTCGGCTGCGTCGGCTTTCGCCCGAAGTGGCCTGGTGATATTGCGCCGAATTGGACTGCCGGCAAGGGCCACATCACACGTAGCATGGGTTATGGACGGTCACTGACGTGCGGTTTACCGCCAGATGGCCGGCTGGTGACGACCCCGATTCC
This sequence comes from Pseudonocardiaceae bacterium, assembly GCA_036269975.1. GTDB lineage: Bacteria > Actinomycetota > Actinomycetes > Mycobacteriales > Pseudonocardiaceae > DATEPR01. The sequence goes on from DATBDL010000235.1 coordinate 3,765, forward strand.
AGGTTGGAGTGGCAGCTCGTGAGTACAACCACCGACAGCACCCGTGGCCCCGAGATCGGGACGGCCAAGGTGAAGCGCGGCATGGCCGAGATGCTCAAGGGCGGCGTGATCATGGACGTGGTCACGGCGGAACAGGCGAAGATCGCCGAGGACGCCGGGGCGGTCGCCGTGATGGCGCTGGAGCGCGTGCCGGCGGACATCCGGGCACAGGGCGGCGTGGCCAGGATGAGCGACCCCGACCTGATCGACGGGATCATCTCGACGGTGTCCATTCCGGTGATGGCCAAGGCGCGGATCGGACATTTCGTCGAGGCGCAGGTGTTGCAGTCGCTGGGCGTGGACTACGTGGACGAGTCCGAGGTCCTGACGCCCGCCGACTACGCCAACCACATCGACAAGTGGCAGTTCACGGTGCCGTTCGTGTGCGGGGCCACCAACCTGGGTGAGGCGCTGAGGCGGATCACCGAGGGCGCGGCGATGATCCGGTCCAAGGGCGAGGCGGGGACCGGGGACGTCTCGAACGCGACGATGCACATGCGCCAGATCCGAGCGGAACTTCGGCGGTTGAGTTCGATGACGCCCGATGAGTTGTACGTGGCGGCGAAGGAGTTGCAGGCCCCGTACGAGCTGGTGCGGGAAGTGGCGGCGGCCGGGAAGTTGCCGGTCGTGCTGTTCACGGCAGGCGGAATCGCCACCCCAGCCGACGCGGCGATGATGATGCAGCTTGGCGCCGAGGGCGTCTTCGTCGGGTCGGGGATCTTCAAGTCGGGGGACCCGGCCAAGCGGGCGGAGGCGATCGTGAAGGCAACGACGTTCTTCGACGACCCGGACGTGATCGCGAAGGTGTCGCGGGGGTTGGGCGAGGCCATGGTGGGGATCAACGTGGCGGACGTGCCGGAGCCACACCGGTTGGCGGAACGGGGTTGGTGAGGTCGGGCTGGGGCGGTCGGCGGGACGACCCCGAACACGCAGGCAAGCTCGGGGTCGCTTGATCACTTCTGCCTCACCCCGACCGTTACGACGATGAAGAGATCGGAGTGAGGCAAAGCCCAGAACCTTGAGGCCAACCACCTGCGAGGATGCGGTTCGGGTCAGTTGCGCCTTTTCCTCACCCTGGCCGCTATTCCGCTGATGCTGCGGTCGATGTCCGAGCCGAACGGGTTGTCGTGGACCAGGTACGTCCACGTTGCCGTCGGACGCTTCAGGGCCGCCTGCTCCACATCGATCCCGGCCACGCCGATATCCGCCGACTTGAACGTCGTCGACGATCGTTCCGCCACATCCGCCAGCAGTTCGCGGAAGGCCGTTATCGCGACTCGGTGGAACTCGGTCAGTGGGTCTTCCCTTGACAGGGCGTGCAAATGGATCGCTTCCCTGATATCCGACAGGTACGCCAGGTGTTCCGTCCAGCAGCGGTCCAAATGGTACAGCGTGATGGTCCTTGCCGCTTCGGTCAGGGTTTCTTCGCCCACCGCCGCCGCCAGTTCCTCGTACCTCTCCGTATCGCTGGCTTTCAGGTCCACCGCCGCCTGGTCCGTTGTCATGATCTTCGTGCGGTGGGCCAGGACGATGTTCCTCTGGTGTTCGATCAACTGGTTGTAGCGCCACGTGTTCCGGTGGATCTCCAGGTCCACGCCCTCGGCCACCCGCTGCGCGTGGCGGATCGCGTACGCGGCACCCTTGTCCAGCACACGGCCGTCCGATTCCACCTTGTTCGGTGCCGCTGTTTCGGGAGCGTGCCGTTCTATCAGATCGTCTTCCAGGCTGGTGAAGAACACCGAACCACCTGGGTCGCCCTGGCGGCCGCTTCTGCCCCGCAACTGATCGTCCAGGCGGCTGCTGCCGTGGCGGCCGGTTCCCAGCACGTACAGGCCGCCGGCTTCGGCTACCCGGTCCGCTTCTTCTTGTGTGCCTTCGGCTCCGCCCAATCTGATGTCGGTGCCTCGGCCGGCCATCTGGGTCGATACCGTGATCGCGTCGTACGCGCCCGCTTCGGCGATGATCGCGGCTTCGCTGGCGTCGTTTCTGGCGTTGAGTACTACGGAGTCCAGCCCATTCTTCGCAAGGCGCCTTGCCAGTCGCTCCGATTCGGCCACGTCCAGTGTTCCGATCAGTATCGGGCGGCCGGTCGCGTGTACTTCCTTGATGTGCTCGACTATCGCGACCTGTTTGTCGTCGTCGGTGGCGTATACGCGGTCTGGTTCGTCCACTCGGATACACGGCTTGTTGGGGTCCGCGGCTCGGACCGTCAGGTCGTAGAACTCGCGTAGTTGCCTTGCTACCGCCGTCGCCGTTCCGGTCATTCCGCACACCGTCGGGTACCGCTTGATCAGTGCCTGTACCGTCAACGAGTCCAGGACCTCGCCACTGTCGGTCACCGCCAGGCGTTCCTTGGCCTCCACCGCCGCCTGTAGGCCGTCCGGCCAGCGTTGCAGTTCCGCTACCCGGCCCCTGGACGTGTTGATCAGGCGGACTTTTCCGTCCCTTACCAGGTAGTCCACGTCGCGTTGCAACAGGGCGTGCGCGTGCAGGCTCACGTTGATCGCGGCCAGGGTGCCCATCGTTTCCGGGGCGTACAGGTCTATTCCACCCAGTGCCTGTTCGACCCGGTCCGCGCCGGTGTCGGTCAGGTAGACGTTCCTGGCCTGTTCGTCTATCTCATAGTGCTCGCCCAGGCGCAGCCTTCTGACGATCTTGGCTACTTGTTCGTCCGTGTCGTCCTGTGCCGCTGTGCCGGCCAGGATCAGGGGTACTCGTGCCTCGTCCACCAGGACCGAGTCCGCCTCGTCGACCAGCACGACTGACGGGTCCGGGACCACCTGGTCGGCGACCGCGGTGCAGAGGCGGTCGCGCAGGACGTCGAAGCCCAGTTCGCTGACGGACACGTACGTGACGTCCGCCGTGTATGCCTTGCGGCGTTCCTCTCGGGTGGTCTTCTGGCCGATCCAGGCGACCGAGACGCCCAGCATGTCGTAGGTGGGGCCCATCCACTCCGCGTCGCGCTGCGCCAGGTAGTCGTTGACGCTGACCACGTGCACCTGACGGCCCCGCATCGCGTAGCCGCTGGCCGCCAGCGCTCCGACCAGGGTCTTGCCTTCGCCGGTCGCCATCTGCAGGACGTGGCCGTCGAGCATGGCCAGGGTGCCCATCAGTTGCACGTCGTAGGCGCGCAGGCCCAGCGTGCGCTGCGCCGCCTCGCGGCCGATGGCGCAGAGGGCCGCCCGGTCCAGGTCGGCGTCGCGCAGCGCGCGGGCGGCCTCGGTGAGCTCGGCGTCCGTGCCGTCCACTTCGACGCGGCCGGCTTTGGCGACCGTGTCCTGGTAGATGGCCAGCGAGCCAGGACGCGTCGAATCGACGAACCTGGCGATCCTGTCGCGCAGTCGTTCGCCCAGCACCGCACCCCTCCCGGCAAGTCCCGCATCAACCAACGTCATCATGGCCGGGTCGGTTCCCGGCGCACGCACTGGTATCCGTGTTGGTCAGTGTCGGGCCAGCCACTCGGGTCTGGTGATCGCGTATTCGACGTCGCCGAGCGCGTCGCCGGGGATGGGGTAGGGCCAGTCCTCACGGAAGGTCCTGGCGAGGGTCATGCCCACCTTCTCCATCACGCGGCGGGAGCGGTCGTTGACGGACATCGTGGCGGCGTAGACGCGCCGCACGCCGAACTCGGTGAATCCCTTGTCGATCAGGGCCTGGGAGCCTTCGGTCGCGTAGCCCCTGCCCCATGCCGCCTTACGCAGGCGATAGCCCAGCTCCGGCTCGTCCAGCGGCCTGTCCGGGCCGGGGCGGAAGTGGAACCAACCCAGGAACGTGCCGGTCTCGCGTTCCTCGGCGACCCAGAAGCCGTAGCCGGGGTAGCGGCGGTAGTAGTCCAGGTACGCGGGCAGGTAGTCGTTGCGGATCTCGGTGCGCGGGGTCGCCAGGCCGCCGGTGATGAAGTGCATGACGTCCGGGTCGCCGTCCAGGTCGACCAGGTTGTCCTCGTCCGACATCGTGAAACGACGCAGTACCAGGCGATCCGTTGTCAGGAAGACGTCACTACTCATATGTGCTCCATCACGATCATGGCCGTCGTGCCGGGCTCGGTCGCCTCGAACACGTGGGGCATGTCGCCCGGATAGGACGCGTAATCCCCCGCGGACACCTCTACCAGGTCGTCCGCCGGACCAACGAGCGCTTTTCCAGTTCCAACCCATACGTGCTCCATCGTGCCGGGGCCGTGCGGCTCGGACCGGCGCACGCTGCCGGGGGCGGCCTGGATCGCGTAGATGTCGCGGCGGGCGCCGGGTGGGCAGGCCGCCAGCAGGGTCGCGGTGTAGTTGGCGCGCTCGGACGGAATAGCGGGACCTTCGCCCGATCGGATGACGGTGACGGTGGGCCGGGGCGGGTCGACGAGGCGGCTGAACGGGACGCCGAGCGCGACCCCGAGTGCCCAGAGCGTTTCCACGCTCGGGTTGCCGGTGCCGGATTCCAGTTGGGACAGCGTGGATTTCGCGATGCCCGCCTGTTTGGCCAGCTCAGACAGTGACAGGCCGACCCGGTCCCGCTCGCGCCGGATCGATCGGGCGATCAACGCCAAGGGTGGGCCGCTGACATTCGTCATCGTTCGCTCCAGAAGTCCAATCGTTCGGCTTGACGAACGGTAGTCGCCGTGTTCATTCTATTGGACATGCGTTCACTCTGGCGAACGAACGACGGCGTGTCAGTGATCGACCGCGTCTTGCTTCGTGACATCGCGTTGGTCTGCGTCGCCGACGGGGTGGTCGGCGTGTCCTTCGGGGCGATCGCGGCGTCCGGTGGGCAGGCGGCCTGGGTGCCGGTGACCATGTCGCTGCTGGTGTTCGCGGGTGGGGCGCAGTTCGCGGCGCTCGGTGTCGTGCTGGCCGGCGGCAGTCCGTTCGCGGCGGTGGCGGCCGGCCTGGTGCTCAACGCGCGCCTGCTGCCGTTCGGGTTCGCGGTCGCCGACGTGCTCGGGCCACGACTGCCGGCCCGGCTGGCCGGCGCGCACGTGATGGTGGACGAGTCGGTGGCGTTCGCGCTGGCACAGCCCGACCACGAGCGGCGGCGGGCCGCGTTCTGGACGTGCGGGCTGATGATGTTCGTGGTCTGGAACGTCGCGGTGGCGGTGGGGGTGTTCGCGGGACGGCTGATCGGCGATCCGTCGGCGTTCGGTCTGGACGCGG
>DATBDL010000236.1:0-16599 GCA_036269975.1 Pseudonocardiaceae bacterium
AGTTGCCGGACGGCAGCAGAATGGACATATTCGGCACGGGTGGCGGGGCCACGGTCGCGGAGTCGTTGACCAGGGCGGTAGGTGCGCCGGTGCCACTGTTGGGACAGGTACCGCTGGACCCAAGGGTGAGGGAAGCGGGCGACGCGGGCGACCCGATCGTGACGGCCGTGCCGGACGCCCCGGCTGCGGTGGCATTGCGGGAGATAGCGGACAAACTGTCCACCCGATCGCGCGGCTTGGCCGGACGCCTGCTGTCGGTCAGCCCTGCCGGCCGCTAGGGCGAGGGTCACGACGCGCGGAGTCCAGACCTGCGCCACACGTCCGCTGCCAAACCGCGCGTGCCGTCCCCTGCGGCCGCATGTCGCCTCCTACCGACGTGTGTCGACCCTGGCGGCCGCATGCCGTCCCCTGCCGACGTGTGCCGTCCCCTCCGACAGGCACGTGGTTCACAACACCGGCGTGTCGTCCCGCTAACGGCGTGTGTCGCCGCTACCGCGCGTGTCGCCGTTGACCGCGCGTGTCGCCGTTGACCGGGCGTGTCGCCGTTGACCGGGCGCGTGTCGTCCGTTCCGTCGGCAAGCAAGTCAGCCCGTCGCGCGAGTGTCGCCCTTGACCAGGGCCGCAGCACCCTCCGACCCCGCGCGTGTCGTCTTCTCGGCGCCCGTGCCGATCGGGCGCTCGCGCGTGTCGACCCTTGGATTGGCGCGTGTCGACTCCGCGGCAAGCGCACCGGTTGACTCCGGCGTGTCGTCGTCTCGGCTCCCGCGAGTCGTCTCCTGGGGTCGCGTGTGTCGTCTCCTCGGGTCGCGCGAGTCGCCCGTCAACCCGGACGCGCATCCGCCCTTGCGGCTCGGCCATGCCGAACCACGCGAACCTGTTGCCCAACTCACGGGAGTCACCCGGCAGGCAAGGCGTGTCGACCCTCCAGGAAGCCCATGTCGATCTGTCGCATGCGCGTGTCGTCCCTTCGCGCACACTCGACCGTTCGCGCATGTCGACTCCTCGCACACATGCCGACCCTCGCCGCGTGTCGACCCTTTCCGCCGCGTGTCGACCCTTCGCGCAGGTGTCGTCACTTCCGCCGTGCGTGTCGACTCCTCGCGTGCGTGTCGATCCTCGCCGCGTGTCGTCACGTCCACCCGCGCATGTCGTCGTTCGACCCGCGTGTCGACTCTGCGGTTAGCGCGTGTCGACCCTCGGTGCGTCCCGACCCGGCGAGTCGACCATCCACCACCTACCACCTACCACCTACCACCTACCGCCCAAGAACACCAACCGGCTCCGGGGCTGATGGAAGGGAAATCAGGTGGCGTCGGGGTCGAACGGGGGCCGTTCCCCCGGTGACAGCGGACGCTGTTCGGCCGGGCTGTTCGGCGCCGGGAAGCCGTTCGGCTTCATACCGTTCGTGCCGTTGGCACCGTTCGCACCGTTGGCACCGTTCGCGCCCAGGACCGACGACCTCGTCCCGTTGAAACCGGGGATGTCGACCTTCATGTCTTCCCTGGGGTCGTACCCACCGGTCGCGTCCAGGAGGTGCTTCGTGACCGTGCGCCTCGGGTCGAAGTTGCGCAGGCTCCTCAAGTCCTCCAACGGCTTGCGCAGCTCGTCGAACTCCGGGCCCAGTTCCGACCTCAACTGCTCCCTCGCGCCGGACGCGTACTCGCGCACCTGCCGCACCGACTTGCCCAGCCACGCCGCCGCACCGGGCAGTCGTTCCGGTCCCAGGATGAACAGGCCGGCGACGATGAGGACCATGAATTCGCCCCAGCTAATATCGAACATCGCGCGGCACCTCCGGCAGGCAAGCCTTGTGGCCCCAAGCGTATCCGTTTAATCCGACCCTAGGGTTACCCGCACGCTGTGCTGTTGCCCCTGGCGGGCGAACACCACGGTAACCGCCTGGCCCGGATCGTGATCCAATACGGCCACCTGGAGCTCTGTCGAGCTGCCGATCGGCCGATTGTCCACCGACGTGATCACGTCTCCAACAGCCAACCCCGCCGCCGCTGCCGCTCCACCCGTCGTCACGTTGACCACCTGTGCGCCCTCGGACGTGGTGGCCGACACCGACCTCGTGTTCACGCCCAGATCGGCGTGTTTGACTCCGCCGGTCCGGATCAACTGCTGCGCGATCTTCTTCGCCTGGTCGATCGGGATCGCGAAACCCAGCCCGATACTCCCCCCGCCACCCGAGTCTGAGCTGCCGAAAGTCTGGATCGCGGAGTTGATGCCTACCAGCGCGCCGGACGCGTCCACCAGCGCGCCACCCGAATTGCCGGGGTTGATCGCGGCGTCGGTCTGGATCGCGTCGTACACGACCGTGGGGCCGCCGTCCTCACCCTGCGCGGTGACCGGCCTGTGCAACGCACTCACGATCCCGGACGTGACCGTGCCCGCGAGGCCCAGTGGCGACCCGATCGCGATCACCGTGTCGCCGGGGGCGAGCTTGGCCGCCGTGCCGGGCTGCAGGACCGTCAAATCCGTCGCGTTGACTTTCAACACAGCCAGATCCGTCACCGGGTCACGGCCGACTATGGCCGCCGCCACCCGTGCGCCGGAGCTGAACACCGCCGTGATCTGACCGTCCTGTGCCGCGATCGACACCACGTGGTTGTTGGTCAGGATGTAGCCCTTGGGGTCGATCACGACGCCCGATCCGACGTCCCCGTTGGTGCCGGCCTGCACCTCTAGCGACACCACGGCGGGCGCGACCCGGTGCACGATGCCGGCTACCGAGTCCGGTGGCCGCTGCACAGCCTGGTCGACCTGGGAGATCGTCGCACCGGCGTCGGTCAGCGAGTTGCCGGCGCTGCCGACCGCCCACCCGACGACTCCGCCGACCGCGCCCACCAGCAGCGCGCACACCAGCAACACCAGCAGCGCGCTCGGCTTCACCCGCCGGCCGAACAGCAGTTCCGGCACGCTCAGCAGCGGCCCGACCGACCTGGGCGCGCCTGCGCCGGCCGTCGACGCGTCGACGGCCGGTGGGCCCAGCAGGGCGCCCGCGCCGGGATCACGCCACGGGTCGCGCCCTTCGGCACCGTCCCAGTAGTCGGCGGGCTCGTCCGCTTCGGCGACGTCGGTGCCGGGGGCGCGTTGGAGCAACACGCTCCGCTCGTCGGCCGGCCGGCTGAACGCGGTGGACAGCGCTTCGGGCGGCGGCGCGGCCAAGCGGAGGGCGCCGACAGCGCCGTTGCCGGACGGACCGGTCTGACCGGTCTGACCGCTCGACGGACGCGGCGCGAACGCACTGGGCACACCCGCCGGCCGGCCGAAGACGTCGGCCTGACCCGGATCGACGGCGGGACGGTTCAGCGGCCGGGGACCGAGCCGAGGACGGTCGGGGTCGCCCGACACACCCGAAGTTGCGGCAGCGCCGGCACCTCCAGCGGTGCCGGGGTCGCGAGGGGTGCCGGGGTCGCGAGGGGTGCCGGGGTCGTGAGCGGTACCGGGGTCGCGAGGGGTGCTGCTGGCGCCGGCGTCGCGAGGGGTGTCTGGCCGCGCGGGCGCGCCGGATTGCTCGTGTGAGCCACCCGAGGTTGGATCATCGCCGCGCGAAGTGGACTGCTCGCTCATCGCTCCCCGTGTGGACTCGCTGTGCTGTGCCGAGAACCCAGCCTAAGCCTGCCGCAACCACGGTGAAGTGCGCGTAGCACAGGGGGTGACCGGCGTCAGCCGACCGTGATGTCAGCGGACCCGGACGTGCGCGAAGCGTGAGACGTCGGGCGCCGACGGCACCCGCGGCACCACACCGCCGCCCAGGGGCGCCGAGAAGTTGGCCTGGACGACGTCGCCACTGGCGGCACCGTCGCCGTGCACCGACGGTTCCCTCGGGCTCTGGCTGCTGGCGCCGATCACGTGCGGCCCGACCACTGCCAGTGCGCCGAGCATCAGGCCGGCCGCCACGACACCCGCTCCCTGCACGGCGCGGCGGCCATGCCCGGTGCCGGTGCGCAACACGGAACCACCACTGCCCAACGGGGTGGACGAGCCCAGCATCGGGCCGGCGCCGAACGCGGCGCGGTCCGGCCGCTGTACCGCGACCAGTTGACCGTCCGGCGTCATCGCGAGGCGGTCGCCGCCGTCGGAGGGCAGGTCGGTGTCGGACGGGATCGCTCGCAACGCCGCCAGCAGGCCGGCCGGCATGCGGGGCGCCTCGGCGGCCCGGACCGCGGCCCTCGCCTGGCGCTGCGCCGCGGTTTCCGCCGCACACAACGAGCACCTGGCGATGTGCGCCGCCACCCGATCGTGCGCGACCATGGACAACTCACCGTCCACGAACGCCACTACCGCGTCCGGGACGAGATGGGCCTCGGGCAGTACGGAAATCGTCCAAGTGCGCTGTTCACGCTCACTCATCGAGTTCCGCCTCCGCGGGAAGACAGGGGATCATCCGGCATCCGTACGGACGCTACCCCGACCAACACTACGCCGCGCGTCATTCCGCCCCCTGCTCCGCCAGCTCCCGCCGGCGTTCCAGGGCCTGCCGTAGCGCCAGCCTGCCACGGTGGATCCGGCTGCGCACCGTGCCCAGCTTGATGCCGAGCGTGGCGCCGATCTCCTCGTACGACAGACCTTCCACGTCACACAGCACGACGGCCGCGCGGAACTCGGGGGCCAGTTCGTCCAGGGACGCCTGTAGGTCGGGATCCAGATGGGTCTTCGAGTACACGTCCTCGGGACTCAGGTCCTTGCCGGCGATCCGGTCGGTGTCGTCGGGCAGGCCGTTCATCCGCACACGGGAGCGGCGCCGGACCATGTCCAGGAAGATGTTGGTGGTGATGCGGTGCAGCCAGCCCTCGAACGTGCCCGGCTGGTAGGACGCCAGCGACTTGAACACCCGGATGAAGGTCTCCTGGGTGATGTCCTCCGCGTCGTGCTGATTGCCGGCCAGTCGATACGCGAGGCGATAGACTCGGTCGCCGTGTTGGCGGACGACGTCCTCCCACGTGGGCACCGCCCACGGCACCATGTCCTCGTCCGGCAGTTCTGCCGGCGGCATGGCGTTCGCCTTCGTTCCCCGTCCGCCGCCGACCACCTCCTGGTCACCGACCGCGGCACTCCCTGACTTACGCATGGGCGGCTCGGCACCTCCACGGGCTGGCTAGCCCTTCGCAGCATCCAACGTCGATCCGGCTCCCCGTGTTCCCGCTGTGCCGTGTTCACTCGGTCGGCCGAGCTCTACGGCAACTGACGAGAAGTCCGGGACCACCTGACGCCAGCACCTTGATATTCGCCCGTCTCGGTGAGGTGACGATGAGATGTGGCTGAGAGTGACCTGAGAATCCAAACTCGGTCCGATTAGTCTGATTGCGTCGGCCGGTTGGTCCGTTCGACCGGCCACCGTTGGGCAACGACCCGGCGCGTTCACCCGTTTTCCGTACATCTCGGCGCTAATCTGCTGACTTGTGACGCCCGACGAGCGCACCGCGCCCGGCGCCGGCCGCCCAGAGCCGGCGTACGGCCATGTCGACGGGTACCTCGCCGAGGACGAGGTGCTCACCGACGCGCGGGCGCGGGCGGTCCAGTTGAGCTGCGGCGCGATCGGCAACGCCGCCGGTGCCACGTTGCGCTTCCTGACGGCGACGTTGCAGGCCAGGGCCGTCGTCGAGGTCGGAACGGGGGCGGGCGTCAGCGGGCTGTGCCTGCTGGCGGGCATGGCGCACGACGGCGTGCTCACGTCGATCGACATCGAGCCGGAGCACCAGCGGGCCGCCCGGCGGGCGTTCACGGATGCCGGCACGTCGGCGGCCCGGATGCGGCTGATCATGGGCCAGGCGCTGGACGTGCTGCCCAGGCTCACCGACGGCGGGTACGACCTGGTGTTCTTCGACGCGGCACCGACCGAGTACCCGAAGTACCACGCGCAGGGCGTGCGGCTGCTGCGACCGGGCGGCGTGATCGTGTTCGCGGACGTGCTCGGCGGCGGGCGGGTCACCGACCCCGGCCGGCGCGACCTGGAGACGATGGCGCTGCGCGAGGTGGCCAAGTCGGTGCGCGAGGACGACCGCCTGGTGCCGGCCATGCTGCCGGTCGGCGGCGGGCTGCTGGTCGCCACGAAGAAGGTCACCCGACCCGCCGAATGACCGGTGCCAACCGCCGCAGGACCAGGCCCAACCCGATGATGACCAACGTGAACGCGCCGATGTACCAGGTGACGCCGGTCCAGCCACCGGCACCGAACGCGAGCCCGCCGACCGAGCCGCCGACACTCGAACCCAGGTAGAACGCGCAGAGGTACACGTCGGAGCCCTGGACGCCGAGCGCTGCCGACCGTGCGCTGACCCAGCCGCTGGCCAGCGCGTGCAGGGCGAAGAAACCGCTGGTCAGCACGACGAGGCCGACGACGAGCACGGCAAGCTGGTCCGGCCACAGCAGCACGATGCCGAGCAGCATCACGACGGCCGCCGGCCAGACCAGCCGCTGCCGGCCGAACCGGTCCGCGAGCCGGCCGGCGACCGTCGAGGAGAACGAGCCGGCCAGGTAGATCACGAAGATCAGGCCGACCACAGTGCCCGGCAGGTCGAACGGCGCGCGCAGCAGCCGGAAGCCGAGATAGTTGTAGACGGTGACCAGCGTGCTGGTGCCGAGGATGCCGACCGCGAACAGCAGCGGGAGGCCGGTGTCGGTGCAGGCGTGCCCGATCGCGCCGGCCAGTGCGCGCAGTCGCAGCGGCCGCGGCCGGAAGTAGCGCGACGCCGGCACGGCCAGCCGGAACAGCACCGAGCAGGCCAGCGCGAACAGGCCGATCACCGCCAGCACCCACCGCCAGCCGGCCGCCTCGCCGAGGAACGCGCCGAGCAACCGACCCGACATGCCGCCGATTCCGTTGCCGGCGATGAAGAGACCCATGGCCGCGCCGAGCGAGCCGCAGTGCAGTTCCTCGGCCAGGTACGACATCGCGACGGCCTGCAGGCCGGCCAGCGCGAGGCCCTGCAGGCCGCGTGCCACGAGCAGCACGGTGAAGTTCGGGCTGGCGGCGGCCAGGACGCCGAGCACGGACGACGTGAACAGCGACACGGTCATCACCCGCGTCCGGCCGAGTGCCTCGGACAACGCGGTCAGCGGAATGATGCCGACGGCGAGGGCTCCGGTGCCGACCGAGACCGCGAGGCTGGCCGCGGCGGGCGTGAGGCGGAACTCGGTGGCCAGCGCCGGCAGCAGGGCCTGCACGCAGTAGAGCGTCGTGAACGTGGCCAGGCCGGCGGAGAACATGGCGAGACAGATCCGCCGAAATCCCGGTGTCCCCCGCCGATACCCGGTCTCCGGACGGGAAACTCCCAGGTCAACGGCCATATCCCAGCACGATACGATCGGCCTATCGATTCGTCCAATGCGTTGTTACGGTGAGATCGATGCAAATCTGGATGAACGGCCGATGACCAGGGGTGACCGGCGAACGGAGCGCGGAGGGTGACCGAACAGACAGCACAGACGGCCCACGCTGACCTGGCAACCGCCCTCGCGCCGCGCCTGGCCCTGCTGCGCGCGATCGCCGACGAGGGCCACCTGACCAGGGCGGCGGCGCGCATCGGCATTCCGCAGCCGACAGCGAGCCGCTGGCTGGCCACCCTCGCCGAGCAGGCCGGCGCGCCGGTCGTACTGCGGGACGGGCGGGGCATCCGGCTGAGCCGGATCGGCGAGTACCTGGCCGAAGCGGCGAGCCAGGCGCTGACCGTGCTGGAGAACGGCTGCCGGCGGGTGGTCGAGCAGGCCGACCCGGAGCACGGTCAGGTGGTGCTGGGCTTCCTGCACACCATGGGTGAGTCGCGGGTGCCCGCGCTGCTGCGAGCGTTCCGCGTCGATCACCCACACGTGCGATTCACGCTGCGGCAGGGCGCGCACGAGGACACCGTCGACTGGGTACGCACCGGTCAGGCCGATGTCGCCCTCACCTCGCCACTGCCCGACGATCCGGCCCTGGCGACCGCGCGGCTGGCCGAGCAGGAGCTGGTGCTGACCGTCCCGGCCGGACACCGGCTGGCCGCTCGGCGCAGCGCGCGACTGTCCGATCTGGCCGACGAGCCGTTCGTCGGCCTGAAGCGGGGCTACGGCCTGCGGCGGATCACCGACGAGCTGTGCGCGGCCGCCGGTTTCACGCCGGAACTGGCGTTCCAGGGCGAGGAGTGCGACACGCTGCGCGGCCTGGTCGCCGCGGGGCTCGGCGTCGCGATCCTGCCGGCGGCCGAACACGACAGCCCCGGTGGCACGGTCGACCTGTCACTGGCGCCGGCCAGCACGCGGCAGATCGGCCTGGTGTGGTCGGCCGAACACGCGCTCACACCGGCGGCCAGGGTGTTCCGCGACTTCGTCCTGACCGGTTAGCCGGCTCAGCGCATCGGGCTCGCGGTGGCGCGCCACCGCACCGTGGGGCGCATGGCGGCCATGTCGACGCGGTGCGCGTTGTCCTCCGCGATGCGCAACAGCGACTGGATCAGCGTGTCGGACAACAGATGTGGCTGTAGACCCAACGACGGCAGGCCGGTGTGCACGACGTTGTAGTAGTGCGACACCTCTTCCACCCTCGGGTTCACGAGCTGTTCCACCTCGACCGGACGGGTCGACAGGTTGGCGACGGTCTTGGCGATCTCGGCGACCGACATCGACTCCGTCATCTGGTTGAACACCCGGAACTCGCCGCGTTCTGCCGGATTTTCCACGGCGAGGCGGATGCATTCCGCGGTGTCCCTGATGTCGATCAGGCCGCGGGTCTGGCCGCCGGCGCCATAAACCGTCAGCGGGTGGCCGATCACGGACTGGATCACGAACCGGTTGAGGACGGTGCCGAAAATCGCGTCGTAGTCGAAACGGGTGGCGAGGCGCGGGTCGCGGGCGGTCTGGTCGGTCTGCTGGCCGTAGACGATGCCCTGGTTGAGGTCGGTCGCGCGCAGACCCCAGATGCGGCAGGCGAACTCCATGTTGTTGGAGTCGTGGACCTTGCTCAGGTGGTAGAAGGAACCGGGCTTCTTCGGGTAGAGCATCCGGTCGCGCCGACCGTTGTGCTCGACCTCCAGCCAGCCCTCCTCGATGTCGATGTTCGGCGTGCCGTACTCGCCCATCGTGCCGAGCTTGACCAGGTGGATGTCCGGGTCGGTCTCGGCGATCGCGAACAGCAGGTTCAGCGTGCCGACGACGTTGTTGTGCTGCGTGTAGACGGCGTGCTTCCGGTCGATCATGGAATAGGGCGCCGACCGCTGTTCCGCGAAATGCACGATCGCGTCCGGACGGAATTTCCGCAGCGTGTCCAGGACGAACTCGCCGTCCACCAGATCGCCGATGAACGAAGGCAGACGCTTACCGGATACCTGTTCCCACGCATCCAGTCGAATTTGCAGCGGTTCTATCGGAACCAGACTCTGCACGCCCATTTCGTGGTCGTACTGGCGACGCACGAAATTGTCCAAAACGGCCACGTCATGGCCCACGTCGGACAGGTGCAAGGCCGTTGGCCAGCCAAGGTAGCCATCGCCACCAAGAACCAGTACGCGCACGAGCTCTCCTTCCCTCGGTCCTATTCGCGACGTTACCGCCACAACTCCCGACGTATCGGACACCGAAGCTGTGAGTTGGCTAAAGACCTGGTAGCGGACGTGCGGATGGCTGTGGAGATCGAGAGGATAGCTGTTGTGGTAGGCACCGAAACGTATTCGAGAACGACCGGCAGCACATCACCCGCACGAGCGCGCACGGGCTGGTCGAGATGGTTGCCGGGTCGTCGCCTGCGCGTACGGTTCAGCAAGTACACGATCGGTTCGGTGGGCGCCACGGTGTTGTCGCAGCTCACATTGACCGGAATGTTCTGGTTGGGCGGCGTGAGCGCGACCGAGGCCAGCCTGGTGGCGTTCGTGGCCGGCGCGATCCCGAACTTCGTCCTGAACTGGAAGTGGGCATGGGGCCGCAGCGGTCGGCCCGCCTTCCTGCGCGAGCTGGCGCCGTACCTGGGGATCGTCATCGGCGGCGGCCTTGCGGCGACGGCACTCACCACGCTGACCGACCACCTGCTGGCACCGCTGGTGACGGACCGCGGTGCCCGCACGCTCGTGCTGGACCTGGCCTACCTGAGCAGCTACGCGGTCCTGTTCGTGCTCAAGTTCGCGCTGATGGACCGGGTGTTCCGCAAACCGGTGCCGGCCACCGCCGAAAGCGCCTGACCCGCGGTACCGGGCGATCAACCCTGGGCAGGTTGCTCGACGGCGGGAGCGGTGGCGCGGCGGCCGATGCCGACCAGGCGCAGCGTCCGACGGCCGACGTACTCGCGCAGCCACGTCCACGTCATCACCGAGCCGTAGCGGACGCCGTAGACGAAGTTGTTGCCCTTCTTCGTCGTACCCGCCGATCGCACCCGCATCGTCATGGGCCGTTCGGTGAACCTTGCTCCGCCGGCCAGCGCTCCGAGCAGCAACTCGGACGCCTGGTACTGCGGCTGCCGCAGCGGCACCGCGCACGCCAGTTCCGTGCGCATGCCACGGAAGCCGAACGACGTGTCGGTGATCTTTCGCCACGTCAGCAGGCTCGCCAGCGCCGCGTACACCCGGACCCCCAGCCACCGCACACGGTCGTCGCTCGGCGCGGCGCCGAGGCGGCGGGACCCGGTGACGAAGTCGTGCGTGCCGGCGACCAGTGGCTCGAGCAGGAGCGGCATCTCGCTGTTGTCGTACTGGCCGTCGGCATCCGTCGTGATCACGTACCGGGCGCCGCCGTATGCGGCCAGTTGGTAGCCCAGCCGCAGCGCGGCGCCCTGGCCGCGGTTGACCGGGGCCACACAGGTGTAGGCGCCGTGCGCGATGGCCACATCCGCGGTCCTGTCGGCGGCTCCGTCCACCACGACGAGCACGTCCACCGGCAGGTCGACGCACGTCGCCGGCAGGTTGTCCAGCACACCGCCGATGCCGTTCTCCTCGTTGTACGCCGCGATGACCACGAGCACCGGCGCGAAACACGGACTGCCGTGTCTTCCCGTGAAGTCGTCGATGGCGTCGTGATCGACGGCGTCCGGGAAGGGCGCCAACATCTTTCGCCGGGTACGCGCGGCAGGCGGCCGACGCAACGGTCCGACCAGGACGGTCGCGTCGAGCACGCGGGCCAACGACAACATGACCCCAGTATCCCGCACGCGGCCAGCACCCGGCCAGGCTTGCGGCCGCCTACAAGCTGATAATCAAGTAGGAATACGGCCAGTTCGGTACCACCTTGCTACCCGGCGGGATGACGCGGACAGGCACGAGCCACCGTCCACATGGGAGCCGGTCACCGAGGTGTTGCGGTGATCGTGCTGTTCGCGACGAAGTCGGCCCACACCGTGCGGAGTCCTTCGGTCAGGCCGATCTTCGGCTGGTAGCCGAACTCGGTGGCCGCTCTTGCGATGTCGACGATCACCGCCGGCATCTCGCCGGTTTTGGCCGGTACGTGCGCTACCGGCAGCGGCGTGCCGGTCGCCGCCCTCGCCGCCTCGATCAGGTCCAGCACCGTCACCGAGCGGCCGGCGCCGAGGATCGCGGTACCGGCATGACGGTGGCCCCACGCGGCCACCACGCCCGCCGCGATGTCGGACACGTGCACCAAGTCCCTGGCCTGCTTGCCATCGCCGTAGACCTGTACGCCCTCCCCGGCCAGCGCGGCGCGCATCAGGCGGGGTACGAAGCTGTCCTTGGCCGCCATGCCGGGACCGTAGATGTTGGTGAACCGCAACGCGCACGTCGCCAGGCCGTACGCCCCGGCATAACCCGACAGCAGCATCTCGCACGCGGCCTTGGTCGCGCCGTAGGGCGTCAGCGGGCGCAGCGGGCTGTCCTCGGTGATCGTGCTCGTGCCCACGTTGCCGACGACGGCGTTGGTGGACGCGAGGACGAACTGGCCGACGTGGCGCCGGCGCGCCAGTTCCAGCAGGCCCTGCGTGACCTCGACGTTGGTGTCGAACGTCTCCTGCGGCTGCTCGGCCGAACGGAGCACCGACGTGATCGCGGCCAGGTGCACGATGCCGGTCAGATCCGGCGTGACGGCGGCGTCGCGCACCGCGGGGTCGGTCAGATCGCCGCGAATCGTGGGTACGTCGGCACCGGGGAACGACTGCCGGTCCAGCACGACGACGTCGGCCCCGTGCCGCAGGAACTCGGGCACGAGAGTCCGGCCGACGAAGCCGGAGCCACCGGTCACCAGTACCCGCTGACCTGCCAGGCTCGTATCGCCTTCAACCATCCGCACGTGCCGAACCTACCCGGAACGGCGCAGCGCCAACGACTCGGCCACCGAGATCAGGGTGCGTGCCGCGAACCCGGTGGCACCGGGGACCACCTCGTCGTACGTTTTGTCCGACCGTGCCGGACCCGCGATGTCCAGGTGCACCCACGGCAGGTCCGCCGTGAACTCCCGCAGGAACAGCGCGGCCGCGATGCCACCCGGTCCCGGCGGGGTCTGCCGGACGTCGGCGAGGTCACCTCGAACGTCGTCGGCGTGGTCGTCCAGCAGCGGCATCCGCCACCAGCGCTCGCCGGTCGAGAAGCCGGCCGCCATGATCCGCGCGGCCAGTTCGCCGGTCGTGGCGAAGAATCCGCCGGTACGCAGGCCGAGCGCCACCTTCATCGACCCGGTCAGCGTCGCCACGTCCACCATCAGGTCCGGCCGCAGCTCGCGGACCGCGTAGCCGAGCGCGTCGGCCAGCAGCATGCGGCCCTCGGCGTCGGTGTTGGCGACCTGCGTGGTCGTGCCGTCGACGTGCCGGACCACGTCACCCGGCCGGTACGCCGAACCGGACACGTGGTTCTCCGCGGCCGGTGCCAGGCCGGTGACCCGGATCGGCAGGTTCAGCGCGGCGATCCCACGCAGGGCGGCGATCACCGCGGCGGCGCCCGCCATGTCGGTGCGCATCATGTGCATGCCGTCCGGACGCTTGATCGAGATGCCGCCGGTGTCGAACGTGACGCCCTTGCCGATCAGCACCAGGTGCGGCGTTTTCGCCTTCCCCGTGCCGCCCCGCCAGCTCAGTTCGATCAGGCGGGGCGGGCTGGCCGAACCGCCGCCCACCGCGAGCACTCCGCCGAAACCCTGCTCGGCCAGCCACTTCTCGTCCCGGACGGTCACCGTGAGCCCGGCGACGCCGGCCGCCGCCCTGGTCGCGGTCGCCGCCAACCAGGCGGGCGTCTTGACGTTGGACGGCATGTTGGCCAGATCCCTGGTCAACGCGGTGGCCGAGCCGTGCACGACGGCGCGTTCGAGTGCGACGCGGAGGTCGATCTCGTACGGGCTGTCGACGCACAGCCGGACGGTGCGCCGGACTGGCGCGGCCTGATCGGCGGTGACGCGGAAGCGGTAACCGCCAAGGCGCAGGCCGAGCACGAACATTCTCAGTTCGATCGGCACGATGTCCGGCGGCAGCGCGACATCCACGGCGGCAGGCCGCCTGCCGGTGTCGGCCGTGTCGAAGTCCTGAATGGAACGGATCAACGCCGCACCGGCGGCTCGCCAGTCGGCCGGCCCACGGTCACCGACGCCGAACAGCCAGCCGGCCGTGCTCGGCATGGCCGGCACGACACGCACCTCGCCGGTCTTGCCGGTCGGCTCGATCCAGTCCCGCCAGCCGTCCCCGAACGCGTCGGCACCCGGCCCGAGCCTGGGCTCGTCCGCCGTGCCGCCAGGCGCGACCAGTACCGCGATCGCGGCGCCACGCCTGCGTTTGCCGAGTTCGACGTCGACCATGGGGGTCGGCACGGTCGGCACGGTCGGCGTTGTCTGGTGGCGTGCCGGCACTGGCTACCTCCGAGGCGTGATGGCGATCCCGAGCCGAACGTACCCTGCTCGCGACACGGCCCCGGTCCCACGTCGAACACGCGGACACCGGGGCACGCACGGTAGGAACGACGGCGGGTCGGACGGCCCAGCCGCTGGTGATCAGTTTCCGGCCGCTTTGAGGGCGTCACCCAACTCGCTGGCCTCCTCGGCGGACATCTCGACGACGAGCCGACCCCCACCCTCGAGTGGGACGCGCATCACGATGCCCCGACCCTCCTTAGTGACTTCGAGGGGACCGTCGCCGGTCCGGGGCTTCATGGCCGCCATAGCGTGCTCCCTCCGTACGATCTTCCCCGCCGACACGCCCGGCGGAGCGCCGGTTCTGGCTGACATTGTCCCCCATACGGACCCCGGAGGGAAAACGAGCCGATCTTTTCGTGTCGCGTGACGTGCGGCGACGCGCCACCTGCGAGTGCTCCCACCTCCAGTGATCATGAGTTGATCAACAAGCTGGATTCGCCGGAATCCGTGCCACGGCAATCATTCGGTGACCGACACGGAAGATCGCCACGGCGCTGATCACAAGACACGCGGGCCGTCGCATGCCACGCTGGGCGGGACCCGAACCAGCCAGGAGGCACCCGTGGCGGACGAACCCGTACTGCTGATCACGGACGACGACGGCGTGCGGACGATGACGCTGAACCGGCCGGCCGCGTACAACTCACTCACCATCGAGCTGAAGAACGCGCTCCTGGCGGCCCTGCGCGCGGCGGCGGCGGACGACGCGGTCCGGGCGGTGGTGCTGACCGGCGCGGGCAAGGCGTTCTGTGCCGGCCAGGACCTGAAGGAGCACGTGGCGCTGCTGGCCGCGAACGACCCGGCGCCGCTGCACACCGTCGACGAGCACTACAACCCGATCACGCTGGCCATCGCGCGGCTGCCCAAGCCGGTGATCGCGGCGGTCAACGGTATGGCGGCGGGCGCGGGCGCGTCGTTCGCGTACGCGGCGGACCTGCGGATCGCGGGCAAGTCGGCGAAGTTCCTGATGGCGTTCGCGAACATCGGCCTGTCAGCGGATTCGGGCGGTTCGTGGACCCTGCCCAGGTTGATCGGATACGGGCGGGCGATGGAGATGATGTTGCTGGCCACACCTGTCGACGCGGAACGGGCACTGGCGATCGGCATGGTCAACCAGGTGGTGGCGGACGAGGACGTGCTGGCGACGGCGACGGAGCTGGCCACCCGCATGGCCGCCGGCCCGACGACGGCGTACGCGCGGATCAAGGCGGCGATGCTGACGGCGGCGGGGACGAACCTGGACGAGGCACTGGTCGAGGAGTCGGCGGGTCAGGCCGCTGCGGGCGGAACGGCCGATCACAAGGCGGCGGTGGAGTCCTTCGTGGCGAAGCGACCACCGACGTTCACGGGCCGGTAGCGCACTACCGGCCTGACGAGCCGGAGCGCCAGCAGTCGACGAGGTGGTCGTCGACCATGCCGGTCGCCTGCATCATCGCGTAGCACGTTGTCGGGCCTACGAATGCGAAGCCTCGGCGTTTCAACTCCTTGGCCATCGCCGTCGATTCCGGCGTGATCGCCGGGACCTCGCCGATGCCGGTCGGCGGCCTGTGCTGTGCCGGGGCGAACGACCACAGCAGCTCGTCGAGACCACCGTCCAGTTCGAGCACCGCGCGGGCGTTACGTACCGCCGCGTCGATCTTCGCCCGGTTGCGGACGATGCCCTGATCGGTCAACAACTTCCCGACCCGCCGCTCGTCGAAGGCGGCTACCCGCTTCGGGTCGAAACCGTCGAATGCGCGCCGGAAGCCGTCGCGTTTGCGGAGGATGATCAACCACGACAAACCGGACTGGAAGGCTTCCAGGGTCAGGCGCTCGAACAGTGCCCGGTCACCGTGCAGCGGAAGGCCCCACTCCTCGTCGTGGTACGTGACGTAGTCCGGCGTGGACAGGCCCCACCCGCACCGGGCCCTACCGTCCGCCCCGACGACGGCGTCACTCATCGCCGGCCGAGGTGGGCTCCGACGAAGAGGATGGCGACGACGGCGACGGCGGCGCGGACTCGGTCGCGGGACCGGGATGCCCCGCCGGCACCGGGACCCGCAGTGCCTCCAGCTCCACGATCCGCGCCCGCAACTCGTCCACCTCCGTGCCGAGGCGCTCCAGCACCCAGTCCACCTCCGACATCTTGTAGCCCCGCAGCACCTGCTGGAACCGCACGGCCCTGATGTCGTCCCCGGTGGCGTCGTCGGCCGGCAGCCTGGTCGGCGACGCTCCCGGCGGCAGCGGCGCCAGTTCCTCGCCCCGCCCGAACACGGCCGACGCCAGCAGGTACACCACCGCCGCCACGAGCACCATGACGACGAGGTAGATCAACGCGGTGGTCACCCCTCGATGGTGGCATGTCGCACCGACACCGCACACCTACGGGTCCTCCGCATCTCGCCTAACCCTCACGTGACCAACGAGCCCAGATGGTTGAACCGTTTGGCTCATGACGGGTAAGTTCCGCGATCACCGAGCGCGCACAGGGCAACACGATCGGTGGAAGGCGGATCTCGAGATGGCAGTGCATCAAGCTGTCCAACCGCAGGAAACGGTGCGTGACACGCCCGCACCTCGCTTCGAAGACATCACCCGTCACCTGGCCGCGGCCGTCCACGTGGTCGACCAGCTCGCCGACGACCTGATCGACGAATTCCTCCGCCGGCCACGCCGTGCGATTCCGCCGTCACCCGGTGTCAACCCGGTCATCGTGCTGTCCGAGGCCGTTGCCAGCCGGCGTCGGCGCGTGGTGCGGGACGTCGTCGTGCTCACGCTGGCGGCGGCGCTGATGGTGGGACTGTGGCCGGTGTC
>DATBDL010000237.1:0-9404 GCA_036269975.1 Pseudonocardiaceae bacterium
GTTCAGCCTTCGGATCTGGACCAGTGGCGCCGGCCGGCCGTCCGGACCGTCTCCTGCCGCTTTGGCCAGTACTTGCCACGCTGCCGGGCGTGCCGTCGCGACCACCACCCACGCGCCCGTCGCCATTGCCCGCAACGCCAACTGCCTTGCCAGGTACAGGCCGCCGACGCAGACGATCCTCGTCGGCGACGGGCGCAGGACCGACATGGCCAGTGGCTCGTTGTTCATGCCCGACCCGAGGACCATGCCGCCCCGGTCGCCCGCCGGACTCACCGCGTCCAGCATTTCTGGTGACACCAGGAACTCCGGCGCTATCCCGGACTGACTCCTCGCATCCAGCGCCCTGCTGCTCACGCCGCACCACCCAGTGGCAGCGTCGCCGCCAGCCCCGCGACCTGCAAGCCTCGCAACGGGGTCAGCGACACGTTCAGCCGGCCCGCCACGCCGTGCAGCAGTTGGTTCGCGTCCGCCAGCTCCCCCGGCGTCCGCGCGCTCACGCGTACCAGACCACGCAGCCCTACCTGTCCGTCCTCGCCGCCTGGGGATACCGACATGGCGACCGTCGACGACAGCGCCCTGATGCCGGTCAACGCGTTGATGCTGTTGACGTTCTTGCCCTTCGGCCAGTGCGTGATGGCGTAGCTGGCATGGCCGATGCCGGCCGTCGTCACGCCGGTCCACCGTTCGCGCATGCCTACTCGTACGTTCGCCCTTGCCGCTCCTACCAACTCCGCCGCCGACATGCCCGCGCGTAGCAGCTCGTCCGCGTCCAGTGGCCTCGTCGGTACTCCTCGGCCTTCCAGCGCGCTGCGTACCCTGGACAGTGCGCCGATCAGGGCCCTGTGCGCGCCGACCACCCCGCCACCCCGTTCGCCGATCGCCGCTGGGCAGCGGCGTGGGTCCAGCCGGACCGCGATCCACGTCGTCCTGCGGGCCGCCGCTGGCAGGGGGCCCAGCACCTCCAGGTAGGACGCCAGCGCCGGGGACGTGATCGGCAGCGCCGCGCTGCCCGGATAGCAGTGCCAGATCACCTGGATGGCGTCCAGCACCACCCCTCGGTCCTCCAGACACGGTGCCAGGGCGCCAAGTGGCAGGTTCGGGGTGGCACCCACCTGGGTGATCAGCGCCGGCATCGGCTCGACCAGCAGGACCCCGGTCCATGCGCCGTCGTGCCATGCCAGGCCGACCTGGCGGCGTTCGTGGTCGGTGCCGTGTGCCACCACCAGATCGGGTATCACCAGGCGCAACAGGTTCACTCGTGCGTCGTCCGGGCCTAGCACCGTGTCGGTGGCCGCGTTGGCGTTCTCCTCGGCCGCCGGGATCGGGTCGACGGTCCGGACGTGGGTGCGGAACGAGTAGCGCAGCGTCAGGCCCACCCACTGGGTGAACCAGCGGCCACTCCATCGGAGGAACGCGATGAGCAGCGCCACGACCACCACACCGGTGGCGACATAGAGCAGCTTCTTGACGTCGATCGCCAGCAGGATGAGCCCGACGGCCAGGCCGACCTCGATGACCACGACGTTGGCCACCGGAAGTGCGCCGAGGCTGGCGCCGATGGTGCGCCGCCGGGCGGTGATGGCTGCCCGCATCGCGGCCGCGGCCTGTGCCGCCGCCTGCTGCGCCGCGCCGCCCGCCGCCATCCCCGGATGGGGTGGTCCCGGTCGTGGACTGGTTACCGCCATCTCAGCTCGGACTTCCCCTCGTGCCGGCCAACTGGGTCCGATCCCGCCCCGCGTTACCGCTGAGCGGACTATTCTGCCGAACGGTACCGCGACCGGGAGAGCAACAGGACTGGAATGCCGTCGACACCGACCACCAAGTCACAGGTCCAGGCGTATCGCTTCGTGCTGCGCCGGATGGAGTCCGCCCTGGTCCGCAAGGACCCGGTCATGCTGCACGACCCGATGAGATCCCACAAACGGGCGACCATTGTCGGGGCCATCATCGGCGTCGTCGGGCTGGTGGTGTTCGTGCTGATCGGGGTGCTCAACCCGGCCCCGCCCGTGCCGCCGACCGGCATCGTGATCGCGCAGCCGTCCGGCACGATGTACGTGGTCAGCGAGAACCCGCACGAGCTGATCCCGGTGTTCAACCTGGCGTCGGCCCGGTTGCTGCTGGCAGCGACGGCCGCGAACCAGCAGGGCGCCGGCGGCGCTGCCAGCAACTCGGCGCCGGCCGTCGTGACCCCGGTGATCGTCAGTGACGGCCAGCTCGCCTCGATGCCGATGGGCCGGATGACCGGCATCCAGGACGGCCCGACCGTGCTGCCCAACCCCGGTCAGAAGCCGGTCGACTGGGCCGTCTGCGACCAGGTGCCGCGCGACACCAACGCACTGAACCAGACCGGCCACAACCCCCCAGGCACCACCGTGCTGGTCGGCGAGCCGAACATCGGCACCAACCTCGCCGTCGACGAGGCGCTGCTGGTGTCCAACGACGGGGGCAAGACGCTGTACCTGGTGTACGGGCATTCCAGCACCGTCAACGACCCGGACGACAGCGCGGTGAAGGCCAAGATCGACAACACCGACCAGGGCGTGCTCGGCGGTCTCGAGATCACCGACCCGACCCAGTACCGCGTGGTCAGCACCGCAGTGCTGAACGCGATCCCGACGGTCGGCGAGATCAAGAACCCGGCCGACGGCCTCGACACGACCGCGCCGGTCGCTCCCGCACTGGCCGGCACCGGACTGACCATCGGCCAGAGCTTCTCGGTGCAGGCGGTCGGCCAGCCGTCCCAGTACTACATGGTGGTGCCCGGCGGGAAGCAGGCCGTGAGCCAGACGACGGCGCAGATCGCCAGGCACGAGAACTCGGCCGGCTCCAACGACATTCCGCAGGTAACGCCCGAGGCGGCGGATACGGTGAAGCCGGTGTCCAACGGCCTGACCGTCGACACCAGCGAGTACCCCGGCGTCGTGCCCACCGTCATCAGCGCCGACACCAAGCCGGTGATGTGTCTTGGCTGGCACGCCGACTACACCGACGCGCAGAAGCCGCTGTCCAAGACCAGGGTGACGGTCGACACGAACCTGGAGCTGCCGCCGGACTCGCACAGCCCGACCGGCCAGATGCAGACGGTGCAGATCGGCCAGGGCACGTCGGCCGGCAAGGTCAACTCGTTCTTCATGAACCCGGCCATCGGCGGTGTCGCGATCCGATCGGCGTCCGGTGCCAAGGAGTTCGGCAACGGGCCGATCTACGTGATCGACCCGCGTGGCCTCGCGTTCAGCGTGCCCAACCTCCTCACGGCACAGGTGCTCGGTGTCGCGGACGCCACCGGCCTGATACCACCGGCGCCGGCGTCGATCGTCGGCCTGCTCCCGTTGGGCGGCCAGTCGCTGGACACGCAGGCGGTGCAGCGGACGTTCGACTCGATGCAGGTACCGGACAACGCCGGCCAGTACCTGACGCCGACGCAAGCGCCGGGCAACTGAATCGCCGTTGCGGTGGAACCGATGCGGCGTGACGATCGTCCGAGAAACCGCACCGGACGGACCGCACGGGTGGGGAGGGACAGTGGCACGCGGGATCAAGGTCGATCCGAACTGGATCGCCGGCTACGCGACGACGGCGGAACAGGCCGGCGACGAGCTGGCGTCGGCATTACAGGCGCTGCGGGGCACGCCACTCACCTCGGCGGCGTTCGGTGAGGTCGGCCGGACGGTCGGCTCCGCGAACGCGTACAACGGCGCCGCCGCCACGCTGCAACAGCAGGTGAGCCGGGCCGCCGACGCCCTGCGTGCGGCGGCCGCCAATCTGCGGACGATCGCCGCCGCGCATTCCTCGGTGGACCAGGAGCACGCGTCCGTGCTCAAATCCGTCCACTCGGGTGGGTTGGGCTCGCGGTGACGTCCTCTGGTCGGCCGGACGGCGCCGAGTTGACCGCCGACGTCGACGGGCATCTCGATTACCTGTCGCAGCTTGCCAAGCGGTTGGGGGTGCACGACCCGGTCGAGTCGTATCTGGTGCCGGTGTTGGGAAAGTGGAGCGACCTGCACGACGAGGCCGGCCGGTGGCGGGCGGCGGCGCGGGTCGCGTCGTCCGTGACGAGCCGGTTGACGGCGCCGTTGGCGGGCCTGGACGCGGCGTGGCAGGGTGCGGACGCGGACTCGTTCCTGGAGTACATGCGCACTGTCGGCCTCGCCGGCAACGATCTGGCCGACGCCCTGGGCGCGATGGCCGACGCCCTGGACAAGACCGCGGACGGCATCCGGCAGATCGCCACCGAGATGGTCGGCATGCTGGCCGACACGGCGGAACAGTCGTCGGACGCGATGACGGTGCCGGTGGGTGGAGCAGAGCGGGCCCAGCAGCACCTGGACGAGTTGGACGAGCCGACCGGGAAGCTGTACGAGTCGGTACGGGACGTGTTGGACGCGTTCGTGAAGCTGTGCAACGGAGTCCAGGGTGGACAGTTGTACGGCCAGATCTCGATGGCGCACGAGATGCCCGCGCAGAACTGGTCGTCACCGGCTCCCGCCGCTTCGCCCGCTCCCGTTGCCGCTCCGGTGGCTTCGCCGGTTGATTCGCGGTCGTTTTCCGGGACCTTGCCGGTGCCGGTCGGTTCGGCGCCGGTGGGAGGGACTTCGACGGTGTCCGATGTGCGGCCGTTGGCCGCGTCATCGTCGGGTGTGCCGCCGGCCGCGGGTGCTGCGGCCGCGGGCGCCGCTTCGGTGCCGGCGGCCGCTCAGGCCGGGTCCGTTGCCGCCGCAACGCATGCGGCCAGCACTGCCGCCGCTGCTTCCACTGGTCATGCGGCCGCCGCCGCCGCGCATGCCGGTTCGGCGGTCGCATCGGGTAGTGGTACTCAGCAGGGGCAGCCGCCGGAGTCCGCCGCTGTCGCCGCGCCGTCGGATTCGCCGCCCGCCGCGGTGCCCGGCTCGGCGCCGCCCGCGGATTCGGCGGGTGCCGGGGCGGCCGGGGGCGGTAGTTCCGGTGCGCCGACGGGCATGGGCGGGATGGGCGGGGCGCGCGGCGGTGGTGGCGGCGACACCGAGCACAAGTCCAAGATTCGCATCACCGGTGATCCTCGGGAGATCTTCGGTAAACCCGATCGCACCGCTCCGCCCGTGATCGGCGAGGAGTAGGCGCCGGCGTTCAGACCTGCTCGGGTTGCTTGCGGCGGCGTTTCGTCGTTCGCACCACGAACAGTGTTCCCAGCAGTAGCGTCACCGCGGCCACCGTGCCGATCAGTGCCACGCGGACCGGCGCCCAGTCCTTGACGGCTTCCTGTGGTATCTGTGCTCGGATCTGGGTGTCCGCCTGCGTCGGTACGCCGTTCTCGCCTGGGACTACCGCGGTCAGCGCCGCCACCGGGTCGATGACTCCGTAGCCGACCTGGTTGTTGCGGCCGCTCGGGCCGGACGGGTGCTGTGCTGTCGCCTCGATTCGGTGCATCACCTGCCGTGCGGTCAGATCCGGGAAGCGCGAGCGCACCAGGGCCACCACTCCCGCCACGTACGGTGCCGCGAAACTGGTGCCCTGGATCAGGCCCGGCTGGCTGTTGCTTCCCGGCTCCGCGAACAGGTTCGCCAGGCCGGTGCCGCCCTGGCCGGGGTCCACCGAGATGATTCCCTCGCCCGGCGCGGCGATGTTCACCCACGGGCCCCACACCGAGAACGTCGACACCGCTCCCGTGTACGGGCTGACCGAACCCACCGCGAGCAGATCCGACGAGTACACCGCCGGGATCTCGATCTCCTGCGGGTTGTTCGGGTTCGGGTCGTTGTTCTGCGGTACCGACGCGCACGGGTTGTTCGACGCGGACGACTGCTGCTGGCCTTCTGGCTGTGCCGACACGTTGCCGGCCGAATTGACCACCACCACGTTGTGTTCCACGGCGTAGTGAACCGCCGCCTGTAGCTGCTTCTCCTCGGAACCCGGTGTGTTCATCTCGGCCACCGCGCTGGCCGTCAACTGGCACGTGTCGACCGATGTCGTGATCACGTTCGCGCCCAGGTTCACCGCGTGCACTATCGCGCTGGCCAGGGTGCCTGGGCTGCCCGCGGTCAGGCCGGTGTCCTGGCCGTTGATCGACTCCGTGTAGAGGGTGCTGGTCTGGCGGATGGCGATGATCGTCGCCGCGGGGGCAACGCCGGTGAATGCCAGGCCGGTGTTCGCCGTGTTCGCGGCCACGATGCCCGCGGTCAGGGTGCCGTGGCCGTCGCAGTCCGTCGTCCCGTTGCTGGCCGGGCCGGGGGCGATGTAGTCGCCGCCACCTTGCAGCCGTCCGTTGCCGGTCAGGTACGGGTGCGGATTGACACCGGTGTCGATGATCGCGACCTTGACGCCGGCGCCGTTGGCGAACTGCTGCGCCGCCCTGACGTCGAGCATCGCCTGGGACGGTGGTTCGTCCGGCAGGACGACGCCGTTGGTGCGCGACTGGATGCACTGCGTCTTCTGCGTGTACGTCACGCCGGCCGGTGGGCCCGGTGTGGTGTCCTGCGGCAGGGCCGTCATGTCCACCTGCGGTGGTTCCCACGTGGACGGGCCCGGTTGCGCCGAGAAGGCCGGCCCCACCGCCACGAACGCCATGGCGGCCAGCACCATCGGTAGGGCGGTAAGCCTGCGGTTGACCATCTCAGGCGCCTCTGCGTCGTCGGCTGCGTACTACGAACAGGGTGCCCAGGATTACCACGATGCCTGCCACCGTGCCGATCATGGCCACTCGTACCGGCGTCCAGTCCTTCACGGCCGCCATCGGCAGTACCGCTCGGATCTGGGTGTTCGCCGGCATCGGCACCCCGTTCTGGCCGGGGATGTCCTCGGTCAGTGCCGCGACCGGATTGATGATGCCGTAGCCGACCTGGTTGTCTCTGCCGTTCGGGCCGGACGGGTGTTGTGCCGTCGCCTCGATCCGGTACATCACCTGGCGGGCGGACAACTGCGGGAAGCGTGACCGCACCGGCGCGATCACACCGGGGACGTAGGGCGCCGCGAAGCTGGTGCCCTGCATGGGGACCGGCCTGCCGGCGTCCAGTGTCTGGTTGGACAGGCCGGTTCCGCCCCGGCCGGGGTCGACCGACGTGATGCCCTGGCCGGGTGCCGCGATCGTGACCCACGGCCCCCACACGGTGAACGGCGACGGCGCCCCGGTCGTCGGATCCACCGATGCCACGGACATGACATCGTCCGAGCACACCGGTGGAATCTGGACCTGGTTCACCTGATCGGGGTTGGGGTTGTCGTTCTGCGGCACGCTCTGCCAGGCCGAACCGCCCTGCTGGCCGTCCTGGTCGGTGTCGCCGCCGGCCAGCAGGTTGCCGGCCGCCGCGACGACGACCTTGTCCTTGACGTTCACCGCGTAGTGGATCGCGGCCTGCAACGCGCGGGCCGACGGGTCCGCCAGGGTTGCCCGCTCGTCCGCCGCCGTCGTGCAGTCGTCGACCGACATCGTGATGACCCTGACCGCCGGTTGGTCGGCCGCGTAGTGGATCGCTTCGGCCAGGGTCCGCAGATCGCCGGCCGGGCGGTTGTTCTGGTCCTGCGTCGTGTAGAGCTGGCTGGTGTGCGCGGGCGGGCGGTCGAGCAGCGACACCTTGCCGACACCGGACACGATGCGGCCGGTGTTGCCCCACTGGTACGTGCTGTCGTCCGGGGTGCCGTCCGCGACCGCGAATGCCGGCGCGGTGAATCCGAACAGCGTGGATCCCAACAGCGTCGATCCGAACAGCAGGAGTAACGAGGCCGCGGTGAGCGCGGTCGCCTTGGCGGCGCGGGTCATCGGGTTCCTCAGCCGAAGTGCATGTGCCGGACGTTGCTGTAGAGGTTCATCACGGCCAGCGCCAACGGCAGGACCGAGACGATCAGCAGCGCCTCCAGCACGTCGACGGCCCGCCGCAGCACCGGGGAGAACCGCTGTTCCGGGAACACGATGCCGATCAGCAGCGTGCCGGCGGCCACCACGACCAGCACGCCGAACACCAGCACCAGCCGGTTGAGCGGGGTGGCCTCGACGAGCCAGCCGACCAGCAGGCCGGCCCCGGCGAGCATGCCGGTCAGCAGCAGCGCGACGGCCTGGGCGCCGTTGGCGTAGGTGCGGCCGCGCAGCAGCAACACGGCCGCCACCGCGCCGCCCTCCAGGATGCCCCAGTAGCCGGGGCCGCCGGCCGCGAGCACCGCGGACAGCGCCGCGACCAGGCCGCAGCCGACGATCATGCCGGTCATGTACTCGTGTGCGAGGCCGGTGCGCCGCTCGATCACGCGGAAGTCCGGGAAGCCGGAGTCCTCGCGCAGGTCGTCCGCGTCACGCGGGACGCTGGGCAGCGGCAGTTTGGCCAACTGGATGGTGACCCTCGGCAGGATCGAGAGCGCCGCGAGCGCGGCGGCGGCGGCACCGGCCGCGATGCCGGCCATGGGTTCCGCGATGAGCGTCGCGATCAGGAACGCCACCGCGCCGAGGCCGCTCGCGGTGGCCGCCGCCACGAACACGGTGTGCCCCGTGCCGACGACCATGATCGAGCCGGCCGCGACGATCAGCGTGAACACGCAGGCCAGCAGCAGGTTCGCCCGGCCGGGATCGCCGGGCACGACGTAGAGGCCGCACACGAACGCCATCGGCAGGCCGCCGGCCGCCGCGATCACCACACCCGTCGTCTCCGCGCCGTACGCGTGCGCGATGGTCGCGCCGACGGTGACCGCGATGATCGCCGTCACGCCGGCCGCGATGGCCGCGGCGATGCCGTTGCCGCCACCGGCGAGCGGACCGGACAGCAGCACCGCGACGGCGGCGACCAGCAGGGCGAGCACGGCGGCGGCATGGCCGATCCGGTGCGCCGTCTGCTTGGTCCACGGCCGGTAGCTGGCCGGCGTCGACTCGGCGATCGCGTCGACGACGTCGTCGTACAGCGGTGGCGGCGGGTTCTCCGACCGGCGACGAAGCTGTAGCAGGTCGCCGTCGACGACGCCGAGGGAGGCGAGTGTCCGGCCGGGATCGAGTTGACCTTCACCCAGTCGGGCGAGGCACCAGCCGCCGTGCCGGGCGCCACCGTCCGGTGTGGCCTCCTTGGCCATGTCCAGCAGCATCGGCAGCAGGTCGGCGACGGCCACGTCGGCCGGTAGTGCGACGTCGATGCGCGTCCGAGGTGCCACCACCGTCACGCGGCTGAACACCGTGGTTCCGGTCGCCACCAGCGCCCCCTTCTCGTATCCGTGTCGGCATGCGTGCGTAGCGCCCCTAGTATGGCCTTACCGGCCGCACCGGCTGGACGGATCGGGCGAACATGTCGGATCGGTCCGACCGAGCCGGCTTTTCGTCCCGTTCGGGCCGCCCCGCGGATGGTCAGCGGCTACGGTCGTCCGGTCAGGCTGATACGACTTTTGAGAGGTACCGGGTCGCGTGAGCGAGCTTGCGAGTCAACCATTGAGCACAGCGCATTCGCGAACGCGCCCGACGAGCG
>DATBDL010000238.1:0-4383 GCA_036269975.1 Pseudonocardiaceae bacterium
GCACCTGCTCAACCTCGACATCGGGCTGCCGGTGAGCGAACTGCGCCCGATCGTGCGGGCCGCGCTGCCACTCCACGTCCTTGATCCGCTGCGCGCGCCGTTCCGCACGTGCCTGATCGACGTAGCCGCGCAGCTCGACCGGCCGGTAGGACACCTCCAGGTCGCGCAGCGGCCGGCCGAGATCGCGTTCGGACAGGTTGAACAGTTGCTGCGCCTGCTGGTTGGCCAGGGCGACCGTGTCGTCCGGGGTCAGCACGAACTGGGCGACCGGACTGGCCGAGAACGCCAGCCGCCGCAACTCCTCCATCTGCCCGAGATCGGCCCGCCGGTCGTGCACGTAGGACCGGCCGAAGACCGCACCGCCGTCCACCCGTGCCGTGGGGATCTTGCGGAACACCCGCCGTTTCAGATCGACCGGGTCGAAGATCCGGCTGTGGCTCAACAGCATCTCCGCCTTGCCCAGGAACAGCAGGCCACGCCGGGACAGCGCGAAGTGGAACTTGTCGAGCACCTTCGTCTGGGTGTCGGCGTTGAAGTACATCAGGGTGTTACGGCAGGCCAGCAGGTCGATGCGGGAGATCGGCGCGTCCTGCACCAGGTCGTTGCGGCCGAAGATCACCGCCCGCCGCAGTTCCTTGCGGAACGCGTACCGGCCGGCCGCGACGTCGAAGTAACGCTGCACCAGGTCCGGGCCGAGGGCCTGCACGTCCTTCTCGGTGTACACGGCGTGCCGGGCGTGCCCGAGTGCCTCCTCGTCGACGTCCGTCGCGTAGATCTTCACGCGGCGCCGGAACTCGTCCGGACCCAACGCTTCGGCCATCACGATGGCCAGGCTGTATGCCTCCTCACCGGTCGCGCACCCCGCGCTCCACAGTCGCACAGGCTCGTCCGGGCCGTGCTCGGCCAGCAGCGACGGGACGATGTCCGTCTGCATGAACGCCCACGCGTCCGGATCACGGAAGAATCCCGTCACGTTGATCAGGATGGTGTTGAAGAGCGAGGCGAACTCGTCGGTGTTGACCTGGAGCACGTCCAGGTATTCGACGTAGTTGTCCACGCCGACCTGGGCCATCCTGCGGTCGACCCGTCGCATCAGGCTACTGCGCTTGTAACCGGTGAAGTCGAATCCGCGAGTCTCCTTGAGGTACTGGAGGATCTCCTCGAATCCGTGCGTCGACGGGTACGTGCTGTCCGCTGCCACAGTAAGAAAATACCGGCCGGTCAACCGTTACGTCGGCCGACCTGCGTCGACGGTCACGCCGACCCGTCCAGCAGCAGCCGCCGCAGCACCACGGCGGCGCCGTCGACCTCGTGCATGTGCTCGGCGTAGCGCCGGGCCACCAACTCCTGGCCGCGCGCCATGGCATCGGTGGACATCCGGTCGGCGAGCTGCCGTTTCTCCTCCAGCGCCCGCAGCGCCGTCCAGAGCGCCTTCTCCAGTTCGAGGTCCTGCTGGGCGAGCAGCGCCATCGCCGTCCAGGCGTGGCCGACCCGGCACCGGAACCTGCGATCGGCCTCCACCGTGAACAGCACACCCTGACAGTCCGGGCAGCTCAACCCGGACGGCTCGGTCACCGCGACGATGTCACCGTAGTCCGCCATCGCGCCCGCCTCGATCCGTGCCTCGACCGTGTCCATCCGGGACGGCGCCGCCTCGGGCACCACGCGCTCCTGGAGTATCTTGAGCAGCACCGCGCCCATGTCCCTGGCCCGCAGCACGTGGTCCGGGGTCACCATGGCCAGTGCGCTGTCCGGCATGCCACGGTACAACGCCTCCGCCGGGTCCTGCACGACCGCGACCCCACCACGGGACTTGATCGCGACGAGCCCGGCGGCGCCGTCGTCCAACGTGCCCGACAGCACGACCCCGACGGTGCGGGCGCCCCAGTTCACCGCCGCGGTGCGGAACAGGGCGTCGATCGCCGGCCGGTGCCCGTTCTCGGTCGGTCCCCGCGACAGCACCACGCGGGAGTCGGCGACGAGCAGGTGCCGGTCCGGGACCGCGGTGTGGATACGGCCGGCCTCAAGCGGCGTGTCGTGCACCGCCGGCACCGCCGGCAGCGGCCCGGACCTGGACAGGATGGACGCGAGCGCGCTCACACCACCGGCCGGCAGGTGCAACACGACGAGCACGGCCGCCGGCAGGTCGGCCGGCAGTCCGGCGGCGAACTCGCGCAGGGCCTCGACACCTCCGGCGGAGGCACCGACCACGACCAGATCCGACGGCTCGGTCACCTGGCATCCCTCCCTGGCCGATCGACGCGCGAGGCGCGCCGATCGGTGTTCGACTACCCGGATCAGGCACCGCCCAACCGAACGCCTCGGGTCGGTCGCCGCGCGGCGGACACCGTCACGACTCTGCCCTCGCCGGCCGGACTGCCAGACTATGGCCGACTTCCTGCGCGCCCACGGCATCGGTCCGACTGCTGACTGAACCGCACACGTAACGCCGTTACGTCGTACTACTCGGTGTAGGGCGCGCGATGCCGACCCATGAGCGGGGACCGGCGCAGCAACATCCTCGTCTGCCACTCGAATCGGTGCGGCGGGATCGCGCCACTGACCATCTTCCGTGCCTCCGCCGCGACCCCGAGGAACACCCACGACCACAACGCCGGCGCCAGCAGTGCCCAGTCCAGCTCCGTCAGCGGATGGACCCGCGTGTATCCGTGGATCACGTCGTCGTGCCTGCCACGCCACGCCAGCGCGAACTCCGACACCCGATGGTTGAGGTGGCAGCCCTCGAAGTCGATCACACCGGTCAGGCGCCCGTCCGCGTAGAGCAGGTTCTGGTTGATGAAATCGCCGTGCAGCACCATGCGCGGACAGTCCGCTCGACCGAATTCGTCGAACGACTGCCAGGCACGGTCGACATGCCATCGCATGATCCGCGCCTGGTGTGGGAACAGCCGCTCGTAGGCGCGGAGCTGGTCGGTCAGTTCGGGATCGGCGACGACATCCTCGGCGCGCCGAGCACCCGGTCGTTGCCCCAGATCAGCGAGTGTCTCCATGTCGTGGTGCAGCCGAGCCAGCAACCGGCCCCGAGCACGCTGGGCCTGGCTGTCCGTGCCCACCGGTGGCGCTCCTGGTAGCCACTGGAACAGACACCACGTACTGCCGTCCGTGTGAACGGGATCGGCGACCGCGACCGGTGTCGGCCATCCCAGGTCAGCCAGTCTTTCCAGGACACGCAGTTCGTAGTCGATGTCGCCGATCGGCTCGTGCTGGTAGCGGCGCAGCACCAGGGTCCTGTTGTCCTTCGACGTGACGAGCCAGTGTGTGTTGGCGCGACCGCCCAGGTAGTCGTCAACCCGGATGTTCAGCAGGTCGATCACCCGCGGTGGTGGCAGCGGCCATCCCCGGTCGACGCTCGACGACCCCGACCGGGGCTGGTCTGGCTCGGTGTCGCTGAATGGCACGATGGGAAGGTTACTCAGGTGAACTGGGCCTTCGTTCCGTCGTAGAAGGACTTCATGCCCGGCGTTCGCGGTCACGGTGGTGTCCGATCAGGACATCGTGGAGCGGATCGTGGCCACCCTCGGACCGGCGATCGAACGGTGGCGGCCGAGGATCGACGGCGGGCCCAGCTCGCCTGACCACGGTTTCGGCGACGACACCTCGGGGTAGGCACACCACATGGCTTCCACACCACACATCACCCTGCACAACGGCGTCACCATCCCCCAACTCGGATTGGGCGTCTTCCAGGTACCGGCCGACGACACCGCCGCCGTCGTCCACGCCGCGCTGGACATGGGCTACCGCCATATCGACACGGCACAGATGTACGGCAACGAACGCCAGGTCGGCGAGGGCATCGCGCGGTCCGACGTGCCACGCGAGGACGTGTTCGTCACCACGAAACTGGCCAACGACCGGCACGGCCACGACAGCGCGATCACCGCGTTGGAGGAGAGCCTGACCCGGTTGGGCACCGAATACGTGGACCTGTACCTGATCCACTGGCCGTGGCCGCAGGAGGGTAACTACCTGGAGACCTGGCAGGCGTTCGAGAAACTGGCCGCGAACGGCCGGGCTCGCGCGATCGGCGTGTCGAACTTCCAACCCGAGCACCTCGACCACCTCGCCGCGCACTCCGACACGGTGCCGGCGGTGAACCAGATCGAGCTGCATCCCGCCTTCCAGCAGACCGAACTGCGCGCGTACCACGCCATGCACGACATCGCCACCGAGGCATGGAGCCCGATCGCGCAAGGCAAGGTACTCGACGACTCCGTCATCACCGAACTGGCCGCGCGACACGGCCGGTCACCCGCGCAGATCGTGTTGCGCTGGCACATCCAGTTGGGCGACATCGTGTTTCCCAAGTCGGTCACACCGTCGCGGATCGCCGAGAACATCGACATCTTCGACTTCGAGCTG
>DATBDL010000239.1:0-5646 GCA_036269975.1 Pseudonocardiaceae bacterium
GGAAGCGATTCCGATCGGCCAGACCCCCCGCTGGGCACTGTGGAGTGACGGGGTTCTGCAGCACTGAGTGAACCGGGACCGGAGCGGGGCGCGTCCGACACGCGCCCCGCTCTGCCGTCGCCGGCCAGGGTCACGGCAACCGGCCCCCCGTCACCGTGTCGTAGCCGATCGTGCCGTGCGGGCACCCAGCGCGATCACCAGGTAGGCCACTGCCGGTCCGGCCAACGCGGCTCGGATCGTGGTCTGCGCCACGAGCCAGCCGAGCAGCAGCGGGCTCGCCAGCGTGCCGACCTGGGTGCACAGGACCAGCCGTGCCATCGTCCGGCCGGGCTGTTCCGGTGCGCGCCCGGCCGCGATCGAGAGCAGGAGTGGGAAGACGCACGCCACGCCAGCGCCCGCCACACCGAACGCCACGATCACCAGGCCGGGAGTGGGCAGCAGCACGGTGGCGGCCAGGCCGCAGGCGGCGAGTAGTCCGGAGGCGCACAGCACGGTCACCGAGCCGAAGCGTGTCGCGCAGGCGCTGCCGCACAGCCGGCCGACGGTCATGGCGAGCGCGAAGGCCGCGTAGCCGTACGGCGCGACGTGCGGCGGCACGTGCAGTTCGTGCCGCAGGTAGAGCGCGCTCCAGCCGGTGACCGCCACCTCCCCGATGGTGGCGCACAGGCCGAGCAGGTAGAGCGGGCGGAAGCCGCGCCCGCCACGCTGTTCGGCCCGTTCGGCCCGTTCGGCCGGCGGCCCGGCGGCCTCGGGTGGTGCTGTCGGAACCGTGCGGCGCCAGGTGATCGCGCCGATGGCGAGAAACATCGACGCCTGCCCGCCGCCGACGATAGCCAGCACCCACGGCAGCGTGATCCCGGCCGCGGTGACCGCACTGCCGACGAGCGCGCCGAGTACCGTGCCGATACTGAAGACCGTGTGGTAGTAACTCATCAGCGGCCGGCCGCGCGCCCGTTCCCGTTGGGACGCCTGTGCTTCCGCCGCCACCAGAAGAAAACCGGACTTGGCCGCGCCGAGTACGAGCATCGCGGCGCCGAGCGCCCACAGTGAGCCGGCCAGTCCCGGCACGATCCACAGCAGGCCGCTGGCCGCGCCCGCCGCCACGAGCACCCGCTGGCCGCCGAACCGGTCGACACAGCGGCCGGCGAGCGGCATGACCACGACACCGGCGTTGGCGGCGAAGAGAATCCAGTCCACCGCCGCCGTCGACACGCCCAGCCTCACCTGCACCGCCGGCAGTTCGGCCGCCCACACCGCGTCGCAGAAGCTGAGGGCGAGGAAGCCGGTGGCCGTGGACACCTGGTTCAGTGCTGTCGTGCGGCGACCAGGTCCCGGCACCGCGTCAGGGAGGTGCCGGCGGCCACCGCCGCGCGCAACGACGTGAGCTGCTCGCGGAGCAGGACGTCGAGATCGTGCCG
Organism: Pseudonocardiaceae bacterium; assembly: GCA_036269975.1. GTDB lineage: Bacteria > Actinomycetota > Actinomycetes > Mycobacteriales > Pseudonocardiaceae > DATEPR01. The sequence goes on from DATBDL010000239.1 coordinate 1,419, forward strand.
GGTGGCGCCGCCGCGGATGGCGGCCAGCAGCGATTCCATCTGCGCCACCGCGATCTCCTTCTCCAGCCACCAGAAGTGGAACAGGACGGTCTCGTCGTGCAGGGCGAAGTCGCCCGCGTCGTGCAGCACGTACTGCGGCGGGTTGTGCAGGCCGACCGATCCACACGGCGGCGTGTTCGGTGGCGTGGGGTTCCGGTTTCAGGCATCGCGGCGTCCGATCGCCAGGGCGCCGGCCCCGAGCGCCAGCACGGGATACGCGACCAGCACGGCAGCCGCACCGGCGGGGGACAGCCACGTGTCTGTTGTGGTGCCGGCGAGGATGCCGGGCAGGTTGGGCAGGCACAGCGGGCTGATCCCGGCCGCCCAGCGCGCCGGTAAGAACTCGGTCACGACCGGGAGCACGAATACCAAGGCCCCCATGGTGACCAGCGTGCCCGCGCTGGAGCGGAGCACCGCGCCCAGCCCGAGCGCGATCAGCGCGACCACCATCGCCAGTAAGCCGGTCGCGAACGCCGACGCGAACGCTTGCGTCGCCGACGACCACGGATTGATCGGGGCCGGCCGGTCGCCGACCACGGCCCGAACGGCGACCGTCAGCCCGATCGCGACCGCCATGCCGACCACCAGCGCCACCCCGCCGGCCACGACCGCCTTGCCGGCCAGCAGCGCGCCACGCCTCGGCACCACGACCAGGCTGGCCTGGATCGCCCTCGTGCCGTATTCGGCGGTGATCACCAGCGCGCCGAGGGTGGCCACCAGGAACAGCAGGAACGGCTGCACGACGGCACCCGAGTCGGCACTGGCCGAATGCGCCCTGTCCACTCCGGACGCACCGTCCCATGACGACGTGATCGCCATGGCGAGCGCGATGCCGATCGGCAGCGCTAACAGGGCGGCGCCGAGCAGGTAGTAGGTCGAGCGGAGGGTGCGTAGCTTCGCCCACTCAGCCGCGATCACGTCGGTGGTCATTCGTTCGCTCCTAGGTTTGCGGCGCGGAAACGCAAGCTGTCGTCGGTGAGTTCGAGGTAGGCGTCCTCCAGCGATGCGCTGCGTGGAGTCAGTTCGTGTAACGCGATCCCCGCATGCAGTGCCACCTCCGCGATCGTGGCGGCGTCGATGCCGGTCACGGCCAGGCCACCGTCCGGTTCGCCGTGGACGGTCGCGCCCTTCGCGGTCAGAGCGGTCGCCAGCCGGTCCGGCTCGGGTGAGCGCACCAGGACGTCCCTGCGGAACCGGGCGACCAGGTCGGCCATGGAGGTCTCGGTGATCAGCCGCCCGCGGCCGATGATCACCACCTGGTCGGCGGTCAGCGCCATCTCGCTCATCAGGTGGCTGGACACCAGCACGGTGCGACCCTCCCCGGCCAGCGAGCGCATCAGATCCCGAATCCATCGGACACCTTCCGGGTCCAGCCCGTTGACCGGCTCGTCGAACAGGAGCACGCCGGGGTCGCCGAGCAGCGCCGCCGCGATCCCAAGTCGCTGCTTCATGCCGAGCGAGAACCCGCCGACCCGTTGCCGGGCGGCGTCGGTGAGGCCGACCTGTGCCAGCACGTCCGCCACTCGGCGCGCGCCGATCCGGTTGGTGCGGGCGATGCAGCGCAGGTGGTGGTAGGCGGTCCGGCCACCGTGTAACGCTGTGGCGTCCAGCAGTGCGCCGACGTGGTGCATCGGCGTCGACAGGCTCGCGTACCGGCGGCCGTTCACCAGCGCGCTGCCGGAGGTCGGCAGGTCCAAGCCGAGCACACAGCGCATCGTGGTGGACTTGCCGGCGCCGTTCGGGCCGAGAAAGCCGGTCACCTGGCCCGGTTTCACCGTGCAGCTCAGGTGATCGACCGCGACCGTGTCGTCGTAGCGTTTGGTCAGTTCGGTTAGCTCGATCATGACGGCAACGATCCCGAAATCCGGGCGGGGGCACATCGGAGCACGGCACGGTCCTGTGCCTGCGCCTCAGGTCGGAGTGGTGGCGCCAAACCGGCGCCGGGTCAGACCTGGGTATGACGGCGCCACCTCCGACGCGCCAAACGGGGCAGACGGGTTACCGTCACGACATGGACGATCCAGACCTCCGCCCCCTGCTGACCGGTCGGTTGCGACCCGGTCACCTGATCGCGTTCGACGCTGTCATCGCGATCGCTTTGGTGATCGCGATCTGCGGCAACCTGGCGGCCGGCAACGTGCGCCCGCCCGATGGCGTGCCGGTGTGGGCGGCCTGGGTGGTCGGGATCGCGGTCGGGCTGCCGGTGCTGCTGCGCAGGCGCCGGCCGATCCCGGCACTGGCCGCGGCGACGGTGATCGCCGCACTGTCCACTGTGGTGGGTTATCCGGTGGTGGGATACCTTGGCGTCGCCGTGGTCGCGCACATGGTCGCCTCGGTCGAGTCACTCCATCGTTCGGTCACCGCGCTCGTCGCCTGTCTCGTGGTGAGCGTCGTCGTCCTGGCCGTGGCGTCGCGTGCCGACCCGATCGGCGCGATCGGTTTCGTCAGCGCTGCCGTGGTCGTGGCGTGGCTGATCGGCCGGATCGCACGGGAGCGACGCATCGCGGCCGGGCTGGCCGCCGAGCGACGGGCGGAGCACGCACTCGCCGAGGAACGGCTGCGGATCGCCCGCGAGCTGCACGACATCGTCGCGCACGGGATGAGCCTGGTCGCGGTGAAGGCGGCCGTGGCCAACCACGTCGCCGTCGACCGGCCGGACGAGGCGCGGGACGCGCTGAGTGTGATCGAGACCGTGAGCCGGGACTCCCTCGCCGAGCTGCGCAGGATGCTCGGCGTGCTGCGCTCCGGCGACACGCCGGCCGAACCGGCGGGGACCGGCCCGGCGCCCGGCATCGCCGGGCTGCCCGACCTCGTGGACAGAGCCGTTTCGGCCGGGGTGCGAGCCGAACTCGACGTGCGCGCCACCGGCCCGTTACCGGAAGGCATTTCCGTTGCCGTGTACCGGATCGTGCAGGAGGCCGTGACGAACGTGATCAAGCACGCAGCCCCAGCCACTTGCCGGATCACCGTCGCCACGCGAGGCGGCCGGGTACGGGTCGACGTGACCGACGACGGCGAACGCGCGCTGCCCGTCTCGGTCGCGGCCACCGGGCACGGGCTGCTCGGCATGCGGGAGCGGGTGCTGCTCTACGGGGGCGAGTTGCGCGCGGGACCGCGACCGAACGGCGGATTCGCCGTGTCCGCAGAGCTGCCGTTCGAACCGACCGGGGCACGGGTGTGACGGGCACGACGGACCAGAGTATGGGTGTGACGGATGCGGCCGGCTGGAGCATCGGCGTGACGGATACGACCGACCGGGGTACGGGCATGCGGGGCACATCCGACCGGAACACGGGTGTGACGGGCTCGGCCGGCCGGGGCATGGGTGTGACGGGCCCGACCGGCCGGAACACGGGTGTGACGGACGCGGCCGGCTGGAGCACCGGCGTGACGGATACGACCGACCGGAACACCGGTGTCACGGACCCGGCCGGAGCACCAGCGTGACAGATACGACCGACCGGGGCACGAGCGTGCCGGGCACAGCCGACCGGAACACCGGTGTGACGGACGCGGCCGGTCGGGGCACGGGTGTGCCGGACCTGACCGACCGGGGCACCGGTGTGACGGGCTCGGCCGACCGGGGCACCAGCGTGACGGGCACGGCCGAACCCGGCGAGCGGATCACGGTCGTGATCGCCGATGACCAGGCGTTGTTGCGCGGCAGTTTCCGGGTGCTGCTGGAGACGGCGGCTGGTCTTGTCGTCGTCGGCGAGGCGGGCGACGGTGCCGAGGCCGTCCGGCTGACGCGCGAGCATCAGCCGGACGTGGTGCTGATGGACATCCGGATGCCCGGCATGGACGGCATCGAGGCGACCCGGCTGATCTGCCGCGACGGCGACACCAGGGTGCTGATCCTGACCACGTTCGATCTCGACGAGTACGTCTACGCGGGGCTGCGGGCCGGCGCGAGTGGTTTCCTGCTCAAGGACACCCCGCCCGCCGAGCTGCTCAGCGCGATCCGGGTCGTCGCACGTGGCGACGGGCTGCTGTCGCCGACCGTGACCCGGCGACTGATCGCCCGGTTCGCCGCACTGCCGGAGCCGGCGCACGTCCCCGCGACCGAACTGGCGGCCGTGACCGAGCGGGAGCGGGAGGTGCTGACGCTGATCGCGAAGGGGCTGTCCAACACCGAGATCGCCGGGCACCTGCACCTGAGCCAGGCCACCGTGAAGACCCACATCGGCCG
>DATBDL010000240.1:0-11243 GCA_036269975.1 Pseudonocardiaceae bacterium
GGCCGTCGTCCGGTGCATCGACCACCAATCGTTGGCCGTCGTCCGGTGCATCGACCACCAATCGTTGGCCGTCGTCCGGTGCCTGGAGTGTCGGTCTCGGCTCGTTCCTGCCTCGTAGGCGTTGCGAGATGACCTGGCTGATGCCGTCGCCTCTCATGCTCACGCCGTAGAGCGCGTCCGCGATCTCCATGGTCGGCTTCTGGTGCGTGATGATGATGAGCTGCGACGACATGCGGAGCTGGTCGAGCAGGCTGATCAGGCGGTGCAGGTTCGTGTCGTCCAGTGCCGCCTCGACCTCGTCCAGCACGTAGAACGGTGACGGGCGGGCACGGAAGATCGCGACCAGCATCGCCACCGCTACCAGCGACTTCTCGCCGCCGGACAGCAGCGACAGCCGCTTGACCTTCTTGCCGGGGGGCCTCGCCTCCACGTCTACGCCGGTGGTCAGCATGTCGTCCGGCTCCGTCAGGACCATCCGGCCCTCGCCGCCGGGGAACAGCGTGCTGAACACGATCTCGAACTCGCGCGCCACGTCGAAGTAGGCGGCCGCGAAGACCTCGAGGATCTTGTCGTCCACCTCCTTGACCACGGTCAGCAGGTCGCGCCGGGTCGCCTTCAAATCCTCCAACTGCGTCGACAGGAACTTGTAGCGCTCCTCCAGCGCCGCGAACTCCTCCAGCGCTAACGGGTTCACCTTGCCGAGGGTGGCCAGGTCGCGCTCGGCCCGCCTGGCTCGCCTGGCCTGCGTCTCCCGGTCGAACGGCGACGGCTGTGGCGCCACGACCGTCTCGCCGCGCTCCTTGGCGGCCTCGTACTCGACCATCTCCAGCGGGCTCGGCGGCACCGGGCAGTCCGGGCCGTACTCGGCCACCAGATCGTCCAGCCCGATCCCGAAGTCCTCAGCGATCCGGGCTTCCAACTGCTCCAGCCGCAGCCTTTGCTCCGCCCGCAACACCTCGTCGCGGTGTACGGCGTCGGTCAGCTTCTCCAGTTCCGTGCCCAGTTCGCGGACCCGGTTGCGGACCTGGGTCAGCGCGTTCTCCCTGCCGGTCCTGGCCGCCTGCGCCACGTCCCGCTGCTGCGCGGCCAGCCGCAGTGACAACGCGATCCGCTCCAGCGCCAGCTCACCGCCTCGCACTACGGCGTTGGCGACGGCGGCCCCACGCACCCGTGCCGCTCTTGCCCTGCTCGCCCGCTCCCGTGCCTCGCGCTCGGCCCGTGCCGCCCTGCGCAGCCCGTCCGCCTTGCCCTGCAACGACCTGGCCCGCTCCTCGGCGGTACGCAAGGCCAAGCGGGCCTCTACCTCGTACTGCCGCGCCATGCCCAGTTCGACCGCTGCCCGGTCGCGCTCGCTCGTGTCCGGCTCGGTGTCGACGGACTCGGCCTGGGCCGTCGCCAGTCGCTCCTCCAGGTCGGCCAGCCGGCCGATGGCCTCTTCGCGGGACTGCTCGACCTTCGCGCGCTGCGCCATCGCCCGCTCGGCCTCCGCCTGCGCCGATGTCGCCGCCTGCTTCAGGCGGGAGAGCCGTTCGGTGGAGCGGGCCTTGCGGACCTTGGCCTCGGTGAGCAGGTCCTTCGCCTGGCTGATCTCCTCGCGGCGGGCGTGCTGTTCGGCCCGTGCACCGGTCAGCGCGCCGCTGGCGTGTTGCAGCGCTCGCTGGGCGGCGATCAGCTTGTCGTTGGCCTCGTCGACCGCGGCCTGCACCTCGATCACGCTCTGACTGCGCCCTGACCCGCCGGCCGCCCAGTCGGCGCCGAGCAGATCACCGTCTCCGGTCACGGCTCGGAGGTCGGTATGTGCCGCGGTCAACATACGTGCGGTATGTATGTTGTCGACGACACACACCCGCTCCAGCGCCCGTGCCAGTGCCGGGCGCAGCGGTTCCGGGGCGGTGACCAGATCGATCGCCCAGTCCGCGCCGGCCGGCAATGCGGGCCAGTCGTGCCGTGAGCGAGGCTCGCCGACACCACCGATCAGCAGGCCGGCACGGCCGGCGTCGTTGCCGCGCAACAGTTCCAGTGCCCTGACCGCGTCGTCGCCAGACGCTACCGCGACCGCGTCGGCCACCGGGCCGAGCGCGGCGGCCAGCGCCACCTCGGCACCCGGCCGCACGGTCAGCAGCGCCGCCACCGAGCCGAGCAGGCCGGGCAGCCGGTCGCTCGCGGCCAGCAGCGCGCCGGCCCCGTCCTTGCGGGTCAGGCCGAGCGACAGCGCGTCCACCCTGGCCTGCCAGGACGCGATGTCCTTCTCCGCCTGCCGTTCCGCCTTCGCCAGCTCGTCGACCCGCGCGCTCGCGACCTCGCCGGCCCGCACCGCCCGTTGGTGGCGTTCGACGAGGTCCGCGTCGTCGGACTCCTCGCCGTCGGTGATCTCCTGTGCCTCGGCCAGCTCGTAGGCGGCCAGTTCGGCACGTTCGCCGGCCTCGGCCAGCACGGTCGAAAGCCGCTCGATCTCCTCGGCGGTGGCGTTCGTCTTGCTGCGCAACGCCTCCACCTGGCCGGCCAGCCGCGCCAGGCCCTCCCGCCGGTCGGCGACCGCCCGGACCGCGGCCATGTGCGCCTTCTCGGCCGCCGCCACGGTCTGTTCCAGCGTCGCCCTGCGTTCGGCGGCCTCGGCCAGCAGGTAGCGGGCCTCGTCCACCTCGGCCAGCAGTTCGGCCTCACGGACGGCGGCGGCTTCCGCCTCCGCTTCGAGCTGTTCCGGGTCGCGGCCACCCTGCGGGACGCTGACCTCGGCGGACAGGTGCCTTGCCCGCTCGATCGCCAGCCGGACCGTGCCGCGCAGCCGTTCCTCCAGCGCGGAGAGCCGGTACCAGGTGTCCGCGGCGGCGGCCAGTTTCGGCGCGTCGGCGGCGAGCAGTTCCTCCAGCTCGTTCTGCTCGGCCTGGCCGAGTTGCAGCGCCTGCTCTACCTCGGCCCGCCGCGCACGGGCGACCGACTCGTCCGCTTCGTCCCGTGCCAGGTCACCGCGCTGGCTGACCAGGTCGAACGCGTGCAGCCGGAGCCGCGCATCGCGCAGTTCGGCCTGCACCGCCTGTGCCTTGCGGGCGATCTCGGCCTGCTTGCCGAGCGGCTTGAGCTGGCGGCGCAGTTCACCGGTGAGGTCGGTCAGCCGGGTCAGGTTGGCCTGCATCGCGTCCAGCTTCCGCAGCGCCTTCTCCTTGCGCTTACGGTGCTTCAGAACGCCGGCGGCCTCCTCGATGAACGCACGGCGACCCTCCGGCTTGCTCTCCAGGATCGCGCCGAGCTGGCCCTGCCCGACGATGACGTGCATCTCGCGGCCGATACCGGAGTCGGACAGCAGTTCCTGCACGTCCATCAGCCGGCACGCGGTGCCGTTGATCTCGTACTCGCTGGCACCGTCCCGGAACATCCTGCGGGTGATCGAGACCTCGGTGTAGTCGATCGGGAGCGCGCCGTCGGAGTTGTCGACGGTCAGCGTCACCTCGGCGCGGCCGAGCGGCGCGCGGCCGGACGTGCCGGCGAAGATGACGTCCTCCATCTTGCCGCCGCGCAGCGCCTTGGCGCCCTGCTCGCCCATCACCCAGGAGAGCGCGTCGAGCACGTTGGACTTGCCGGAGCCGTTGGGGCCGACCACGCAGGTGATACCCGGTTCGAAGCGCAGGGTCGTGGCCGAGGCAAAGGACTTGAAGCCCTTCAGCGTCAGGCTCTTGAGGTGCATGTGCGCGTGGCCCTCCCAGCAATCCGTCCGATCGAGGGTACCGGTAGCACCTGGTCAACAGTGGGAGGTGGCACCCTTCGTCACAGGACTACCGCTCCCGGAAGCCGGTCAAACCACCTCGGGCGGGTGACCACCGTTCGACGACGTCGTCCACCAGGCCGGGCGTGTCGCCGGACCGCAACGCGCGCAGCAGGGCATCGCACCGGTCCCGTCGGCCCTCCGCGACGACCTCGACGCGGCCGTCCGGCAGGTTGCTGGCACTGCCGACGAGACCGAACGACAGCGCGCGGCCGCGTGTCCACCACCGGAACCCGACACCCTGCACCTGGCCGTGCACCCACGCGGTCAGCCGGACTGGTGTCGCAGCGTCGTCTTGTGTCACAGCGTTATCGTTCCTGGTCACGTTGTGCGTCATCTGTCACCCATTCAGACACACCCATCAGGGTGATACGGTCCCCGTCCGTGTACGGGTCACGGCGCGGTAACGCGTCTCTCCGAGCCAGCCTGGTCGCCGTGCTGGCCGGCGCCGTGCTGGCCGGCGGCGCGTCCATCGCCAGCCGGATGTCGGCCGCGCCGACGCCGAATCCGGTCTCCGACATCGCCGTCATCCAGGTTGCCACCCCGACCACGGCCGCCACATCGGCGTTCACCCAGGCCGCCAGCACGTCGAAGGCACAACCGACCACCACCACGCCACCCGCGACGACAACCACGACCACCACCACCACTCCGCCACCGCCACCCGTCGTGACCACGACCACGACGTCCACCCCGCCGGCGTCCCAGACCCAGCAGGTGTTCGCGCTGGTCAACCAGGCCAGGACGCAAGCAGGCTGTAAGGCGCTCGCGGATGACCCGAGGCTGGACACGGCGGCGCAGCAGCACAGCGACGACATGGCCGACCGCGACTACTTCTCCCACACGACGCCGGAAGGCGTGACGTTCGACAAGCGTGAGACGGCCGCCGGCTACCCGAGTCCCGGTGGCGAGAACATCGCGGCCGGCCAGTCCAGCGCGCAGCAGGTCATGACCGCGTGGATGAACTCGTCCGGGCACAGGGCCAACATCCTGAACTGCTCTTTCGTGGCGATCGGCATCGGGCTGAACACCCACGGCTGGTACTGGACCCAGGACTTCGGTCGATGATCCACATCCGATGAGGCAGACTGCACGCCATCGCCGTTGTATGCCGTTGCTGTTGTTGAGTGTGCGCTAGCAGGGAGAAGCTGTGACCGATTCGCCCGATCGCGGTCAGATCGCGCCGCCGACCGAGAACCGCGCGAAGTCGCGGGCTCTGGTCGTGCTCGCCGCATCCGGTGTCGGCCTCGCCACCGTGCTGGCCACCGTGGCGGCCGTGAGCGCGAAGACCGACACGGCCAGCCAGCCGAACAACCCGCTACCGCCGCCCCCCAACGTGACGACGTTCGCGACCGTCGACACCACCACGGTCACCCTCCTGCCGACCACGGTGACCACACTCCCCACGACAACGACGACCCAACCGGCCGCGACGACCACGCCGAAGCGGCGCGTGACAACGACCAGCGGCCCGCACGGCATCACCACGATCACCATGCCCGCCACTACGACGACGACGCACCACACCGATCCCCCGCCGCCACCGCCCACCACGACGACGACAAAACCGCCACCGCCACCGCCGCCCACGACGACAACGTCGCCGAATCCGTAGGTCAGGTTTCGAAGCGGTAGCCCATGCCGGGTTCGGTCAGCAGGTGCTTGGGCTGGGCCGGTTCCCGTTCCAGCTTGCGCCGCAACTGCGCCAGGTACACCCGCAGGTAGTGCGACTCCGTCGCGTACGCCGGACCCCACACGTCCTGCAACAACTGCTTCTGCGACACCAGGCGCCCCCGGTTGCGCACCAGGACCTCCAGCACGCCCCACTCGGTCGGCGTGAGATGGACCTCGACACCGTCCTTGCGCACCTTCTTGGCCACCAGGTCCACCGTGAACGACGACGTCTCGAGGACGGCTTCCTCGTCGTCGCCAGGCTTGGCGGCTCTACGGACGGCGGCACGCAGCCGGGCCAGCAACTCGTCCATCCCGAACGGTTTCGTCACGTAGTCGTCGGCTCCCGCGTCGAGTGCCTGGACCTTGTCGCCCGAGTCGGTGCGAGCCGACAGGACGATGATCGGGACCGTCGACCAGCCGCGCAGTCCAGCGATGACGTCCGTGCCGTCCAGGTCGGGTAGGCCGAGGTCGAGTACGACCACGTCCGGCTTGCCGTCCGCCGCGGTGCGCAGTGCCGATGTGCCGTCGAGGGCCGTCAGGACGTCGTAGCCGCGTGCGGACAGGTTGATCCGCAACGCCCGCAGGATCTGCGGCTCGTCGTCCACCACCAACACCTTCGTCATACCAACACCTTCGTCATGCTGTCTCCTCAGGCACCAACTGCGTCGGCACCAACTGCGACGCCGGCAGCGAGAGCACGACCGTCAGCCCACCACCCGGCGTGTCCTCGGCCCGGATCGTGCCGCCCATGGCCGCCATGAAGCCCTTGGCGACCGAGAGGCCGAGCCCGACACCCGTCGTGGGATCGCGGTCGCCGAGCCGCTGGAACGGCGCGAACACCGCGCTGCCGGCGTTCCTCGGCAGCCCACGACCATGATCCACCACGCGCAACTCGACCTGCCCGCCGTATGCGCTGGCGCGGACGGCGATCCCGCCGGTGCCGGATCGGCCGTGCCGCAGCGCGTTGTCCACCACGTTGGCCACCACCCGCTCCAACAGGCCGACGTCGGCCAGCACCTCCGGCAGTCGCTCGTCGACGTCGACGACGACCTGGCGCCGGTCGTCGATACCGGACAGGGCCAGCGCGACGACCTCGTCGTAGCCGACGGGGCGGATCTTCGGCTCGACGGCGCCCGTCGCCAGCCGCGACGAGTCCAGCAGGTTGTCTACCAGACCAGCCAGCCGGTCGGCCGATTCCTCCACCGTGGCAAGCAGTTCCGCTGTGTCCTGAGTAGACAGTGTCAGTTCCGGGTCGCGCAGGCTGCCGATCGCGGCCTTGATCGACGTCAACGGCGTCCGCAGGTCGTGGCCGACGGCGGACAGCAGTGCGGTGCGCAGTTCGGTTGTTTCCGCCTTCCTACGAGCTGCCGCCGTCTGTTCCGACATCCGCTGTTGCCGCAACGCGAGCAGGGCTTGCCCGGCGGCACCCTCCAACGCCTGCCGGTCGGTCGCCGGCAGCGCCCGGCCTCGGATCGCCAGGTGCACGTCCGGCGTGACGGGGACGTCGATGTCGGCGTCGTCCGGTTCGTCGCACGGTTGCTGGCCGACGAAGTCGATCCGTCGCCAGCCGGTGCCGTCCCGTTCCAGCAGCGCGACCGATGTCAGGCCGAAGTTCTCCTGCACCTGCGTCAGCAGCCGCCGCAACGGTTCTGGATGCGCCAGCACGGTGCGGGCGTACGAGGCGAGCAGCGCGGCTTCCGTCCTGGCCTGCGCCGCCTGCGTCGCGCGGCGCGCCGCCCTGTCCACGACCAGGGCGACGAGCACCGCGACCAGCATCATCGTCAGCAGCGTGACCAGGTTCCGCGGGGTGGCGATCGTGAAGGTGTGCAGCGGTGGCACGAAGAAGTAGTTGAGCAGCAGCCCGCCGAGCACCGCCGAGAAGACCGCCGGCCCGAGGCCGCCGACCAGCGCGACCGCCACCGACGCCAGCACGAAGCCGGCCGCGTTAGTCGAGATGTCGAACGTGCTGTTCAGGACGAGACCACCGCCGGTGATCACGCCCGGCAGCAGCAGCGCCAGCACCCAGCCGATCTGTCGGCGCCGCAACGCGAGCGGGCTGCGCTCGCGTCCTCGTCCGTGCGCGCTCGTCGCGGCCCGGCCGTGCGTGACCATGTGCACGTCGATCGGGCCGGACCGCTGGACGACGGTCGCGCTGATCCCGTCGCTGAGCACCCTCGCCAGCCGGGGGCGCCGGGACGTGCCCAGCACCAACTGGGTCGCGTTGACGCCACGCGCGAAGTCCAGCAGCGCGCCGGCCACGTCCTCGCCGACGACCGTGTGGTACGTGGCGCCGACGTCCTCGGCCAGCCTGCGGTAGCGGGCCACCGCGTCGGCGGGCGCGTCGGCAAGGCCGTCGCCGCGCAGCACGTGCACGACCATCAGCTCGGCACCGGCGCGGTTGGCGATGCGGCGGGCGCGGCGGATCAGCGTCTCGCTCTCCGCGCCTGCGGTGATGGCCACGACGACCCGTTCTCGGGTCTCCCACGTGTCGGTGATCCGCTGTTCGGCCCGGTAGCGCCGCAGGGCCACGTCGACCTGGTCGGCGACCCACAGCAGGGCCAGTTCGCGCAGCGCCGTGAGGTTACCGACGCGGAAGTAGTTGCCGAGGGCCGCGTCGATCCGCTCGGCCGGGTAGACGTTGCCGTGCGCGAGCCGGCGGCGCAGCGCTTCCGGCGTGATGTCGACGAGTTCGATCTGTTCCGCCTTGCGGACGACCTCGTCCGGCACGGTTTCCTGTTGTGGCGCACCGGTGATCCGCGCCACCACGTCACTGAGGCTCTCCAGGTGCTGCACGTTCACCGTGGACAGCACGTCGATGCCGGCGGCCAGCAGTTCCTCGACGTCCTGCCAGCGCTTCCGGTTGCGCGAACCCGGCGCGTTGGTGTGCGCCAGCTCGTCCACGACGGCGACCTCGGGGATTCGCGCGAGTACCGCGTCGACGTCCAGCTCGGTGACCTCGGCACCGTGCTGGGTCGTGCGCCGTGGCTGAACCTGCTCAAGACCGGTCAGCAGCGCCGCCGTCCTGGCCCTGCCGTGCGGTTCGACCAGCCCGATCACCACGTCGGCGCCGCGTTCGGCACGGCGGCGGGCCTCGCCGAGCATGGCGAACGTCTTGCCGACGCCGGGCGCGGCACCGAGGTAGATCCGCAGCTCACCGCGCCGAGGCCGGGGTGCGCCGCTGACCGGGTCGCCGTTCACGTGCCCAGTCTGCGCCAGAACGTGCCCGACCACCCGGAGGCGTGGACGCGGCCACCTGCTTGACCTAACTATTTCCATTAGCTATGAATGTAGTTAGCACGAGCGTAACGGGATGAACACAGTTGCAGGGGAGAATGCCATGTGTGGAATCACCGGTTGGGTCTCGTTCGAGCGCGACCTCACCCGTGAGCAGGGGACGTTGGACACGATGACCGCGACCATGGCCTGCCGGGGCCCGGACGACAGCGGCACCTGGACCGCCCGGCACGCGGCGCTCGGCCACCGGCGGCTCGCCGTGATCGACATCGAGGGCGGCACCCAGCCGATGACCCTCGAACCAGCTTCGAGCGGCGGCCGGTTGGCCATGGTCTACAGCGGCGAGGCGTACAACTACACCGAGCTGCGCGACGAACTGCGCCGACGCGGCCACACGTTCCGGACCGAGAGCGACACCGAGGTCGTCCTGCACGGTTACCTGGAATGGGGCGCCGCCGTCGCCGAACACCTCAACGGCATGTACGCCTTCGCGATCTGGGACGCCCGCACCGAGACGCTGGTGATGGTCCGCGACCGGATGGGCATCAAGCCCTTCTACTACTACCGCACCCCCGACGGCGTGCTGTTCGGCTCGGAGCCCAAGGCGATCCTGGCCAATCCGGCCGCCAGCAAGGTGATCGACGTACACAGCCTGCGCGAGATGTTCAGCTTCACCAAGACACCCGGCGAGGCGATCTGGGCCGGCATGCGCGAGGTCGTGCCCGGCACGGTCGTCACCGTCGACCACAACGGCCTGCGCGAGCACACCTACTGGCGGCTGACCAGCCACGAGCACACCGACGACACGGAAACGACCGTGGCGAACGTGCGTGACCTGCTCGACGACATCGTGCGCCGGCAGTTGGTCGCCGACGTGCCGCGATGCGTGCTGCTGTCCGGTGGGCTGGACTCCAGCGCACTGACCGCGCTGGCGGCACAGCAGCTCGCCGAGCACGGCGAGTCGGTGCGCAGCTTCGCGGTGGACTTCGTCGGGCAGGCCGAGAACTTCGTGCCGGACGAGATGCGGCCGACCCAGGACACGCCGTACGTGCACGACGTCGCGAAGCACGTGTCGTCGCAACACGAGGACATCGTGCTGGACCACCGTGCGCTGGCCGACCCGGACGTGCGCCGCAAGGTGCTCACCGCGCGGGACATGCCGGCCGGCCTCGGCGACATGGACGCGTCGCTCTACCTGCTGTTCCGTGCGATCCGGCAGCACTCGACGGTGGCGCTGTCCGGCGAGAGCGCGGACGAGGTCTTCGGCGGCTACCGCTGGTTCCACCAGCCCGAAGTGCAGCGGGCCAACACCTTCCCGTGGATCGCCGGGCGGTTGATGGCGGGGGGCAGCCGGCGGCCGGGCGACATGTACCAGCCGGACCTGATGTCCACATTGGACATCGGCGGCTACATGCGAACCCGCTACGCGGAGGCCGTCGCCGAGGTCGAGACACTGCCCGGCGAGTCGGAACACGAGCGGCGGATGCGGGTGATGTGCTATCTGCACCTGACCCGCTTCGTGCGGCTGCTGCTGGACCGCAAGGACCGGATGAGCATGGCCGTCGGCCTTGAGGTGCGGGTGCCGTTCTGCGACCACCGGCTGGTCGACTACGTCTACAACACGCCGTGGTCGATGAAGACGTTCGACGGCAGGGAGAAGAGCCTGCTCCGCGCGGCGACCAGGGACGTGCTGCCGCAGTCGGTGGTCGAGCGGGTCAAGAGCCCGTACCCGTCGACGCAGGACCCGCAGTACGCGGTCGCGTTGCAGCAACTCGGCAAGGAACTGCTCGCCGACCACGACAACCCGGTGTTCGCGCTGATCTCGCCGAACTGGCTGGCCGACGCCGTGCAGACCGACGTGCACGCGATCGACATGCGGCTGCGCCAGGGCATGGAGCGCACGCTGGACCTGGCGACCTGGCTGGACATCTACCGGCCGGAGGTGCGAACGTCCTGACACACAGGATGGATAGAGGGGACGAACGGGATGACGGCCGACTCCGCCGACGACACCGCGTTGGATCTGCTGCTGGCCGTGCACAATCTCGTGCGCAGCGTGCGGCGGCGCTCGGCGTCACCCGGCCTGTCCCCCACCCAGCTCCTGGTGCTGGTCCATCTCGTGGACGTCGGGCCGGCGCGGATCGGTGAGCTGGCGGCGCGCGTGTCGTGCTCCCAGCCCACCGCGACCACGGTCGCCACCAGCCTGGAATCGGCCGGCCTGGTTCGTCGGGTGCCGGACACGTCCGACGGGCGGGCCATCACCCTGCACATCACCGACGCCGGCCGGAACACCCTGATGACCATCGCGCGGGACCAGGCAGAACAGCTACGGCAACGCCTGGACCAACTGGACGACGCCGACCGGGACCTGGTCCGATCCGCGGTGCCGGTACTGCGGCGAATGGCCAGCCCGGCCAGCCCGGCTAGTTCGACTGATGGTCCCGTGGTGGCGGTTGGCAGCGCGGGCAGAAGAACGACGACCGGTTCATGAACGCCTCGCGGACGATCTCGGTGCCGCAGCGTGCGCAGGGCTGACCGGCCTGGCCGTAGGCGTTGAGGGAGCGGGAGAAGTAGC
>DATBDL010000241.1:0-9388 GCA_036269975.1 Pseudonocardiaceae bacterium
GACGAGTACCCCGATCGGGCGACGACACCGCACACCGACGAGTACCGAGTTGATCTTGCCGCTGGTCTCGTAGTCGGCGACGTACACCTGGCGCCGGCCGTCTGCCGTGAACGTGGAGCCGGCAACGACATCCCTGGCTACTCCGCCGCCGAAGTAGGCGATCGCGCCGCCGTGCCACCGGGTCAACAGCACGTGGTCGGACTCTGCGAACTGCCAACCACGCAGCGCGGCCCAGCGCCGACGCTCCCGGTTACGCGCGGTACGCGTGGCCCTGTCACGTCCGAGCAGGGCGAGCCCGCCCACCAACGCGGCCGCCGCGATGGTGAACCACACCCAGGCCGGAATGCCCACGGTGACGAGAGTAGCGGTGAATCGATTCGCTGCGAAGATCCACAATCGGCCAGTTGCGCTACGGGACCAACTCGTGATGTGCCAGCCGCCAACCGGCCCAAACCCTGCTGCGCCGGCCGGACGTGCGCCGGCCGACGCCTACCAGCCGGCCCTCGTCCGCCCAGCCGTATCCGGGGGTCTGGTACCGGTACCGGCACTTGCCGACGGCCTGACCTGCTGATCAGGCCGCCGGCCAAATGTGCCGCTGCTCAGTCGGTCGGGGTGCCGACCGAGTGGTTGTCGGCGGTGACCCTGGTCACCTGCAGGCCGGAGTTGTCGTCCCGCGTGTCGACGAACACGGTGTCACCGTCGCGGATCTGGCCGGACAGCAACTCCTTGGCCAACTGGTCGCCGATCGCGGAGGCGACGAGGCGACGCAGCGGCCGCGCACCGTACACCGGGTCGAAACCGTTGATGGCCAGCCAGTCACGGGCCGCCGGCGCCACGTCCAGCGTCAGCCGGCGCGTGGAGAGTCGCTTGGCGAGGCTCGCCAACTGGATGTCCACGATCGACGTCAGCTCGGCCGTGGACAGCGCGTGGAAGACCACGACGTCGTCGAGTCGGTTCAGGAACTCCGGCTTGAAGTGCCGCTGCACCACCCCGAGCACCGAGTCCTTGCGGGTGCGTTCGTCCAGCGTCGGGTCGGCGATGATCTGCGAGCCGAGGTTCGACGTCAGGATGAGGATCGTGTTCCTGAAGTCGACGGTGCGGCCCTGCCCGTCGGTGAGGCGACCGTCGTCGAGGACCTGGAGCAGCACGTCGAAGACGTCCGAGTGGGCCTTCTCCACCTCGTCCAGCAGCACCACCGAGTACGGCCGGCGGCGGACCGACTCGGTGAGCTGGCCCCCCTGGTCGTAGCCGACGTAACCGGGCGGGGCGCCGACGAGCCGGGCCACCGAGTGCTTCTCGGAGTACTCGCTCATGTCGATGCGGATCATCGCCCGCTCGTCGTCGAACAGGAACCCCGCCAGCGCCTTGGCCAGCTCCGTCTTGCCGACACCGGTGGGGCCGAGGAACAGGAACGAGCCGGTCGGCCGGTCCGGATCGGCGACACCCGCCCGCGCCCTGCGGACCGCGTCGGACACCACCCGCACGGCTTCCGCCTGGCCGACCACGCGCCGCGACAGGTCGTCCTCCATGCGCAGCAGCTTGGCGGTCTCGCCCTCCAGCAGGCGGCCGGCCGGAATGCCGGTCCACGCGGACACCACGTCGGCGACGTCGTCCGGCCCCACCTCCTCCTTCAGCATCACCTGTTCGTCCTTTGTGGACTCGGTGGCTTGGGCGAGTTCCTTCTCCAGCTTCGGAATCCGGCCGTAGCGCAACTCGGCGACGCGGCCGAACTCGCCGTCACGCTCGGCGCGCTCCGACTCGCCGCGCAACGACTCGAGTTGTTCCTTGAGCTCGCGGACCCGGTCGATGGCGGACTTCTCGTTCTGCCAGCGGGCGGTCAGCGCGGTCAGTCCTTCGCGCTTCTCGGCCAGTTCGGCGCGTAGCGCGATGAGGCGGACCTGGGACGCGGCGTCCTGCTCCTTCGCCAGCGCCATCTCCTCGATCTCGAGGCGGCGCACCGCGCGCTCCACCTCGTCGATCTCGACCGGCCGGGAGTCGATCTCCATCCGCAACCGGGACGCCGCCTCGTCGACCAGGTCGATCGCCTTGTCCGGCAGGAACCGGGCGGTGATGTACCGGTCGGACAGGGTCGCGGCGGCCACCAGCGCGCTGTCCATGATCCGCACCCCGTGGTGCACCTCGTAGCGTTCCTTCAGGCCACGCAGGATGCCGACGGTGTCCTCGACACTCGGCTCGCCCACCATGACCTGCTGGAACCGCCGCTCCAGCGCCGCGTCCTTCTCGATGTGCTCGCGGTACTCGTCCAGCGTGGTCGCGCCGACCATCCGCAGTTCGCCACGGGCCAGCATCGGCTTGATCATGTTGCCGGCGTCCATCGCGCCGTCGCCGGTCGCGCCGGCGCCCACGATCGTGTGAAGTTCGTCGATGAACGTGACCACCTGGCCGGCCGAGTCGGTGATCTCCTTCAGCACGGCCTTGAGTCGCTCCTCGAACTCGCCCCGGTACTTCGCGCCGGCCACCATCGAACCGAGATCGAGCGCGACGACTCGCTTGCCGCGCAACGACTCCGGCACGTCACCGGCCACGATCCGCTGCGCGAGCCCCTCGACGATGGCCGTCTTGCCGACACCGGGTTCGCCGATCAGCACCGGATTGTTCTTGGTACGCCGGGACAACACCTGCACGACCCGGCGGATTTCGGCGTCGCGGCCGATCACCGGGTCGAGCGCGCCGGCGCGGGCCCGTTCGGTCAGATCGACGCCGTACTTCTCCAGCGCCTGGTAGTTGCCCTCCGGATCCGGGCTGGTCACTCGGGCGCTGCCGCGCACCTTGGTGAAGGCGTCGCGCAACGCGTCCGGCGTGGCACCGTGGCGCCGCAGCAGTTCGGCCACCGGCCCACCCTCGGCGGCCAGACCGACGAGGAGATGCTCGGTCGACACGTACTCGTCGCCCATCTCGGTGGCCAGCCGCTGCGCGTTGGTCAACGACCGCACCATCGGCGGCGAGAACTGCGGCGCGGACACGGTGGCACCCGTCGCCGACGGCAGCCCGTGCGACAACTGCTCCAGATCGGCGCGCACCGACGGCACATCGGCACCGACCGCCACCAGCAGCGGCGCGGTCAGCCCGTCGGCCTGGGCCAGCAGCGCGCTGAGCAGGTGCACGGGGCCGACGTCGGGATTACCGGCCATCGTCGCGGCCTGCACCGCCGATGAGATCGCCTGTTGTGTCTTCGTCGTCGGGTTGAAAGCGTCCATCCCTCACCTCGTCCAGGAACCGGGTCGGCCGTGGCGCTGGGGTTCGTCGCCCCCCGTACGCCACTGTTATTCTGCACAACGTCAGGAAAGTTGAGTTAGTTCCGCTCAACTCCAGACTGCTCGAAGCGGATGTCGTGAGTGGCGGTTTCGTCCGGTGCGGCGAACGTCAGCAGTGTGGCGCCTTCCTCGGTCAACTCCGCCCTGTCCGCCGTGCTCAGCGGACCGGACGGGGTCAGGCGCAGGGTGCCGCCGTCGAGTCGCCACGTGCCGGCCACGAAACCGTTCACCAGCAGCATTCCGGGCAGTACGCCGTTGACCGGCCACAACTTCTTCCGCAGCTCGTCGCCGATGATCCTGGCACGGTTGGCGTGTGCCAACACCACATTGTCGTACGGCGCTATCAGCCTGGCCGGTGCCGGCGTGTCCTGGTCGGGGAGCCTTGCCTGTGGCAGGTCGAACAGTTCGGCGCCTCGGTCGTCTCGGAACGTCCGCAACTCCGGCCGCAGTCGGTCCAGCACCTCGCCCAGTCTGGTCAGGCCGGACCACGCCTGGACGTCCGCTGCCGACGCCGGTCCGAAGGCCGCCAGGTAGCGCGACACCAACCGGTCGATCGACGGTTCCGCGTCCAACGGCCCGTGCAGCCACGTCTCCGCCGTCGTGTGCCTCGCCGCCGCGCTGCGGCCCCACAGTCCACGCGGTGGCACCTGCACCAGCGGCACGTGGGTGCGCACCGCGTTGGCCAGTGCGATCGGGTCGCGGTCCGGCCAGCGGTTCGTCATCGCCCTGCCGAGTTCCGCCGGGCTCATCGGCCGTTCGGCCAGCAGCGCCCTGCCTTCCTTGGCCAGGTCGGCCAAGTCCAGGCCGACCAGACTCGGCCCGTACACGCTGCTACCGAGAGACCTGCCGAGCGCCGGCTGGACCAGCGGTCGCAGGAACCGGCAGTCCGCCGCGCTGACCAGGTGGATCGTGCCGCGCATCAGTACGATTCGCACCACGCTCCGGTCCGCCAGCAGTCCGCTGAGCTGTGCCGGACGGAAGTCGGCCAACCGGGACCACAGGCCGAAATACGGCGGCGTCGGTGCCTGCGCCTGTAGGCCGACCAGCCGTTCGACCATCCTCGTCACCGGCAGTTTTCGCCTTGCCAGCAAACCCTGCCGATGCAGCAGTGCCCGGTTCAGGGCACGAACGCTGAGCTCCCGCATCCGCCCATCATCGCGCGTGTGGCGGACAGGTTCGGTCCGTGATCAGAACGCCGACTCGTCCAGATCCATCAGCGTGTTGTCGGCGATTTCCACGATCTTGCGACGGGCCGACAGTTCCGGCAGCACCGTGTTGGCGAAGAAGCTCGCCACCGCCACCTTGCCCTGGTAGAACGACCTGTCCTTGGCCGACGGCGTGCCGTCCAGCGCGGCCAGCGCCACCACCGCCTGACGCTGCAACAGCCAGCCGACCAGCAGGTCGCCGACGCTCATCAGGAGCCGCACCGTGTGCTGGCCGACCTTGTAGACGTTGCGCTGGTCCTCCTGCGCGCTGGTCAGGAAGCCGACCATCGCGCCGAGCATGCCCTGCACGTCTTCCAGCGCCTGCCTGAGCTGCGCGCGCTCCTCCTTGAGCCGCCCGTTGCCCGAGTCCGACTCGAGGAACGCCGTGATCTCGCCGGCCACGTACCCGAGTGCTTGCCCCTTGTCCCGGATGATCTTGCGGAAGAAGAAGTCCAGCGACTGGATCGCGGTCGTGCCCTCGTAGAGGGAGTCGATCTTCGAGTCGCGGATGTACTGCTCGATCGGGTAATCCCGCAGGAAGCCCGAACCGCCGAGCGTCTGCAGCGACTGCGCCAACTGCTCGTAGGCCCGTTCCGACCCGACGCCCTTCACGATCGGCAGCAGCAGGTCGTTCACCCGTTCGGCGAGCGCCACATCGCCGTCACCGGCCAGGATCTGGTCCTGGAACGTCGCCGTGTACACGTACACCGCGCGCAGTCCCTCGGCATATGCCTTCTGCAGCATCAGGCTGCGACGCACGTCCGGGTGATGCGTGATGGTGACCCTCGGTGCCGCCTTGTCCAGCATGTTCGGCAGGTCGGCGCCCTGGACGCGCTCCTTGGCGTACTCGAGGGCGTTGAGGTAACCGGTGGACAGCGTGCCGATGGCCTTGGTGCCGACCATCATCCTGGCGTACTCGATCACCTGGAACATCTGCGCGATGCCGTCGTGCACCTCGCCCAGCAGCCAGCCCTGGGCCGGCGTGCCGTGCTGGCCGAACGTGATCTCGCAGGTCGCGGAGGCGTTGAGGCCCATCTTGTGCTCGACGCCGGTGACGAAGGCGCCGTTGCGCTCGCCTGACTCGCCGGTCTCGGTGTCGAAGTGGAACTTGGGCACCAGGAACAGGCTCAGGCCCTTGGTACCGGGACGGGTCTCGATGCCGGGACCCTCCGGCCGAGCCAGTACGAGATGCATGATGTTCTCGGTGATGTCCTGGTCGCCCGATGTGATGAAGCGCTTGACCCCATCCAGGTGCCAGGAGCCATCGGCCTGGCGCACGGCCCTGGTCCGGCCCGCGCCGACGTCCGATCCGGCGTCCGGCTCGGTGAGCACCATGGTGGCGCCCCAGCCGCGCTCGATCATCAGCCGTGCCCAGCGCTTCTGCTCGTCGGTCCCGTTGTGGTCCACGACGCTGGCGAAGTTCGGGCCGGCCAGGTACATGAAGACGGCCGGGTTCGAGCCGAGGATCAGCTCGGCCGCCGTCCACTGGACCGACGGCGGGATGCCGAAGCCGCCCAGGTCGGTCGGCAGGCCGAGGCGGTACCACTCGCCGTCCCACAGCGCCTGGTACGAGCGCTTGAAGCCGGCCGGGAGCGTAACCGAGTGGGTGACCGGATCGAACGTGGTGCCCACCCGGTCGCCCTCGGCGAACGACTCGCCGAGCGGCCCGGTGGCCAGGTTGTTCAGCTCGGCCAGCACGCCACGCGCCGTGTCCTCGTCCGCCTGGTCGAAGCGTCCCGTACCCAGTCGCTGCTGGACGTTGAACACCTCGAACAGGTTGAACTCGAGGTCACGCACATTGCTCTTGTAGTGGCCCATCTCGATGCTCCCCTGACTTTCGGCACCGTCCGGAACCGATGCTCCTACCCGTCGGTAACTTCAGTGTACTTACCGATTGGTAACACGGGCAAGGGGATGTCATGCCGACGAGCGAGGCGGCCACCCGGCCGGATGAGCACGCTTAGGTCAATGGCTATGTCAATGGGCCGCCGGCCGGCTGATCGGGGTCGCCCGCACCGGCTGGCCGGCCGCCGCGAGCAGTGGTCGGTGCGGCAGGCGGGCGAGTTGCTCGACGCCGTGGCCGTTGGCGATCGTCGGTGTCCTGGCCACCGGCACGTCCAGCACCGGACCCTCCCGGTGCGTGACCAGCACGCCGAGCCGGAACGCCACCGCGACGGCGTGCGCGCGATCCCTGGCGTGCAGCTTGCGCAGGATGCTCTTCACGTGGGTGCGGATGGTCTCCACCGACACGAACAGCGCCTTCGCGATGGCCTGGTTCTCCATGCCGTCGGAGATGAGCTGCAGCACCTGGTACTCGCGCCGCGACAGCGGTTGCCGTGCCGTCATCGTGTGCCGGACCCCCAACCCGCTGGCCAGCGCGGCCATCTCGGGATCGAGGTAGCGGCGCTCGAGATGCGTGCGCCGGATCGCGTCGACGAGCTGTGCGGGCTCGGCCGACCGCAGCACGATGCCGTGCACGCCGGCCCCCAGCGCCGTGGCCAGATACCGCTGGTGCCGCAGAGGCTCGCGGACCACGGCCAACACGCCGACGGCCTCGTCGCCGGAAGCCAGCAACTGACCGAGATGGCACCGCGGATCCAGCACGGAGTCGATCATCACGACGTCCGGTCGCAACCGCTCGCACAGCGATACCGCGTTGTGCATGTTGCCCGTCATCCCGAGCAACCTGATTCCCGGTGTCCGCTCGGCCAGGGCAGCGAGACCTTCCCTGAACAACGGAACAGGGTCGATCACCAAAACCCCGGTCGGCCGGCGTACCGGCCAGCCACCGCCCGTTCTCCCTGGCTGAGGCTCGGCACTACTGGACATCGCCGCTCCGTTCTGTCACCCGATGGGGAAGGAACGATGGCCCGGACCGGTCGTGACGGAGGTCCGCGGCAGAAGTCACACGAACCTCCACCACTTCACCCGATCAGACTAGTCCGGGGTGACACGATAGCCAGCACGGCGCATCAAACGAAGGGCCAAATGGGCGAACCAGTTGTCGATTCCGACATGTGAATCATCACACCGAAAGGGGGGATTGCGGACACGTGGGCTAAGCGGCTCCAAAGTACCGGCCGCCAACCCCCCAGTCGAGGCGCTGCGAGCCGTCCGGCGAGCCGATATGAGCCGAATGGGCGAACTGGCGGAGCTGTCCAGCCGACCAGCCCGCTCGCGCCGCACGTCGGTCGGTATTCCGACTGGAGCGGATGACGGGAATCGAACCCGCATTCTCAGCTTGGGAAGCTGATGTTCTGCCATTGAACTACATCCGCGAGGCTGGCCAAGAATACACGGCACCGACGCCCTCGATCCCCACGCCCGGCTAGGGTTGGCGCCGTGTTGCTGAGTGACCGGGACCTGCGCAAGGAACTCGACGCTGGGCGGCTGGTCGTCGATCCCTACGACCCGGCCATGCTGCAGCCCTCGAGTGTCGACGTGCGGTTGGACCGCTACTTCCGGGTGTTCGACAACAGCCGCTACACCCACATCGATCCAGCTATCCAGCAGGACGAGCTGACCTCGTTGGTCGAGATCGACGACCAGGACACGCCGTTCGTGCTCCATCCCGGTGAGTTCGTGCTCGGGTCGACCTACGAGTCCGTCTCGCTTCCGGACGATCTGGCCGGCCGGCTGGAGGGCAAGTCGTCGTTGGGGCGGCTCGGTCTGCTGACCCACTCGACCGCCGGGTTCATCGATCCCGGCTTCACCGGCCACATCACGTTGGAACTGTCCAACGTCGCCAATCTCCCCATCACGCTCTGGCCCGGCATGAAGATCGGCCAACTGTGCCTGTTCCAGTTGACCAGCGCCGCCGAGCACCCCTACGGCAGCGCCGCGGCCGGGTCGCGCTACCAGGGACAACGTGGGCCGACGCCGTCGCGCGCCTACCTCAACTTCCATCGCGTGGACACGCGTCGCTGAACCCCTGAACCCCATGTGACGGGCGCCACTTCACCTCGGGAACTAACGCCACACCCATCCCGTTGTAGTGGCAGGAAGATTGAGCGCGCTACGCTCAAGTCCGTACCGGCACCACATCTTGCAACATCAGGAGGGAATTCCATGGCGCGAGCGGTCGGCATCGACCTGGGGACGACCAACTCCGTCGTCGCCGTCCTCGAAGGCGGTGAGCCGACGGTGATCGCCAACTCCGAGGGTTCGCGGACCACCCCGTCGGTGGTCGCGTTCGCCAAGAACGGCGAAGTACTGGTCGGCCAGCCTGCCAAGAACCAGGCCGTCACCAACGTCGACCGGACGATCCGGTCGGTGAAACGGCACATGGGCACCAACTGGAAGACGGAGATCGACGGCAAGGGCTACACCGCGCAGGAGATCAGCGCCCGTGTGCTCATGAAGCTCAAGCGCGACGCCGAGGCATACCTCGGTGAGGAGATCGCCGACGCGGTGATCACCGTCCCCGCCTACTTCGAGGACGCGCAGCGGCAGGCCACCAAGGAGGCCGGCCAGATCGCCGGCCTGAACGTGCTGCGGATCGTGAACGAGCCGACCGCGGCCGCCCTGGCGTACGGCCTTGACAAGGGCGAGAAGGAACAGACCATCCTCGTCTTCGACCTCGGTGGTGGCACGTTCGACGTGTCGCTGCTGGAGATCGGCGACGGCGTGGTCGAGGTCCGCGCCACCAGTGGTGACAACCACCTCGGCGGTGACGACTGGGACCAGCGGATCGTGGACTGGCTGGCGGAGAAGTTCAAGGCCGCCAACGGCATCGACCTGACCAAGGACAAGATGGCGTTGCAGCGGATCCGCGAGGCCGCTGAGAAGGCCAAGATCGAGCTGTCCTCCGCTTCCAGCGCGAACATCAACCTGCCTTACGTCACGGTGGACGCGGACAAGAACCCGCTGTTCCTGGACGAGACCCTTTCCCGCGCCGAGTTCCAGCGG
>DATBDL010000242.1:0-3142 GCA_036269975.1 Pseudonocardiaceae bacterium
ACGTCGACCAAGCCGAACGGGGCAGTGGTCTCCTCGACGCCGTCCAGCAGCTCGGCGAAGTGGCGGCTGTGCTCCGCCTCCGGCACGCCGAGCCGGGCCTGCGCCACGAACTCGCGGAACCGCAGCGGCTCCGGCAGTCGCGCGCCACGGCCGGTCATGAACGCGGCCAGTTCACCGAGCAGGATTCGCAGGGTCGTGTGGTCGCGGACCAAGTGGTGGATCCGCAACAGCACCAACCAGCGGTCGCTGTCGGGCTCGGCGGCGATGTGCACGCGCAGCAGCGGCGCCTGATCCAGCTCCATCCTCGGCACGTCCGCAGCCGCCAGTTGAGCCAGCGCGTCGCCGCCACGCGAGTCGAGCGTCAACTCCTCGACCGGCAGCGTCACCTGCCGGGCGACGACCTGCACCGGCTCACGGATCCCCTGCCAGGCAATCGATGTGCGGTAGATGTCGTGCCGGTCGATCACCTGCTGCAAGGCGGACAGGAAAGAGTCCAGCCGGTCGCGGGAGTCCACGCCGAGCACGATCCGCGAGACGTAGACGTCGACCTCGCCGGCGTCGCTGACCAGATGGTGGAAGAAGATGCCTTCCTGCAACGGGGCCAGCGGATAGACGTCGGCGATGTTCGCCGCACCGCCGGGCACGGCCGCCACCAGCCGCGCGATCTCGGCGGCGTCGAGCGTGACCAGCGGCAGCATCGACGGCGTGATCTCCGCCGCGCCGTCCGGGATCCCGTTCGCCGGCACGTCCACCCGCGCCGGCTCGGCGGCCTCGGCCAGGCCCGCCACCGTCGGCGTCTGGAACAGCGCACGGACCGAGATCGCCACGCCACGCGGACGCAGCGCCTCCACCAGCGCCACCGCGAGCAACGAATGCCCGCCGAGCTCGAAGAAGTCGTCGTCCACGCCGACGCTGTCCAGGCCTAGCACCTGGGCGAAGGCGGCGCAGAGGATTTCCTCACGCGGCGTGGACGGACCACGGCTGCCGGCGGTGGCGCCGGAGCCGTAGTCCGGCGCCGGCAGGGCCTTGCGGTCGAGCTTCCCGTTGCCGGTCAACGGCAACGCCTCCAGCACCACCACAGCGGCGGGCACCATGTGGTCCGGCAGCCGGTCAGCCGCGAACTTCCGGATCGAGGCGGCCGCGTCCGGGTCGTCGGCGACCACGTAGGCCACGAGCCGGTCGTCGCGGACGAGCACCGCCGCCTGGTCCACCATCGGGTGGCCGGTCAGCACCGACTGGATCTCACCCGGCTCGATCCGGAAACCGCGGACCTTCACCTGGTCGTCAGCGCGGCCCATGAAGACCACTTCGCCGTCTCGCCACCGGGCCAGATCGCCCGTGCGGTACATGCGCTCGCCGGTCGCGAACGGGCAGGCTACGAACCGTTCCGCGGTCAGCGCCGCCTTGCGGACATAACCACGAGCCAGGCCGGCGCCGGCGATGTACAGCTCCCCCACCACACCCGGAGCCACCGGCTGCAACCGCTCGTCCAGCACGAACAACCGCGTGTTCGCGATCGGCGAGCCGATCGGCACGACCTCGCCGCCCCGCAACTCGGTCGTCGCCACACCGATCGTGGTCTCGGTCGGACCGTAATGGTTGAACACCTGACACTGACCGACAAGTTCGTTGACCCACCCCGCCGGCGCGGCCTCACCGCCGAGCACCAACGACTTCTCCGGCACCACAGTGGACAGTGCCATCAGATGCGACGGCACACCCTTCACGTACTCGATCTCGTGCTCGGTGAAGTAACGCGCTGCGGCCAGCGGATCGGTCACCGCGTCGGCATCGAGAATGTGCAGTTCGCCGCCGAGCACCAGGCTCGCGAACACCGTGGTATTGCCCAGATCCGTCGCCTGCGCCTGCAACAACGCATACCGCCCAACACCAAACCCAAGACGACCCGGCACCGACGACACATAGTTCGCCAACGAACCATGCGTGACAGCAACACCCTTCGGCCGACCCGTCGAACCCGACGTGTAGATCACGTACGCGGAGTTGTCCGGCTCGACCGGTGTCAGCGGCGCGTCCGGCGGGAACGTGGCCAACAGGCCGCGAATGCCCTCGTTGTCGACCTCGATGGTGAGCAGCCGGCCGTCGGGCAGGTCCGCGAGGGCGTCCACGGTGCCCAACAGCAGCGTCACCCGGCTGTCGGTGAGCATGAAGCCGATGCGGTCGGCCGGCAGTTCCGGGTCGATCGGCAGGTACGCGCCGCCGGCCCGCCAGACCGCCAGGATCGCCGTGATCATCTCGATGCCACGCGGCAGGCACAGCCCGACGACGGCCTCCGGGCCGACCCCGGACGTGGTGAGCAACCCGGCCAACTGGGTCGTCCGAGTGGCCAGTTCCCCGTAGGTCAGGCCGACGCCATCGCTGACGATCGCGAGCCGATCCGGCGTCTCGGCGGCCCGCGCCGCGATCATCTCGATCACCGAGACGGCCGGCACGGCGGCGGCCGTGTCGTTCCACTCCGTCAGCAAGGCGTGGAGCTCCGAGTCTTCGACAACGGGCGCTTCGCTCAGACGCATGCCCGGATCGGTGGCCAGCGCCTCCAGCATCCGGACGAACCGCCGGGCGATCGCCTCGGCCGCCGGGGCGTCGAACAGGTCGGCGGCGGCGCTGATCGCGCCCCGCACACCCGCCGGCGCGCCGTCCTCGAAGACCTCGCCGATCAGCACGTCCAGGTCGAACTTGGCGACCGGCTTGCCGAGCACCACCGGCCGGCACCGCACGCCGGTCAGAGCCAGCGTCGGCGACGAGTTGTCCAGCACCGTCAGCACGGTCTGGAACAGCGGGTGCCGCGCCATCGAGCGCGTCGGCGCCAACTCCTCCACCAGTCGCTCGAACGGCACGTCCTGATTCGAGAACGCCTCCAGGCCGCGCTCCCGAACCCGGGCCAGCAGCTCCGAGAACGTCGGGTCGCCGGCGGTGTCGGTGCGGATCACCAGCGTGTTGACGAAGCAGCCGACCAGGTCGTCCAACGCCTCGTCGGCGCGACCGGCGACCGCCGACCCGATCGGGATGTCGGCTCCGGCGCCCAGACGCGACAGCAACCCGGACAGGGCCGCGTGCAACACCATGAACAGGGTGACGCCTTCGGCGCGGGCAACCGAGAGCAGCTTGCGGTGCAGCTCGG
>DATBDL010000243.1:0-29721 GCA_036269975.1 Pseudonocardiaceae bacterium
CCCACCAGTCCGACCGGCAGGAGACATCGTGGCGCGCATCGACCGGCGAGTGAGCCCGAACCAGACCGCCTTGTGGACTGTGTACGAGTTGGTTGGCCGGCAACGCCCAGTCGCCAAATCGACCAAGATCAGGCCGTCTACAGGCCGTGGGACGTCCAGCGGCAGCAGGACACGATGGGACACCACCGCCGGGAACCGGCAGGTCAGGCCACGTATGGGACCAAACATGCCGAGGCCCAGCGGTCGGGTCGAAAGAACAACGACATCTTCTAACGGCAGCGACCGACCGACGCTCGTTGATGACAGTCGCTGACATCCTGGCTACGCTGACAACAGCGACTGACATCAGCTTCGGAAGGAACGGCCCGCATGGCGGACACGCTCGATCCCCGGCACACCGCGCTGCTGGTGATGGACTACCAGAACGGCATCGTCGCCTCGCTCGGTGACGGCGATACGGTGCTCGCGAACACGGCGCGGGCCATCTCGCTGGTCCGGGCTCGCGGCGGCACGATCGGCTACGTAAGGGTCGCCTTCACCGAGGACGACTACGCCGCCATTCCCGACACCAGCGCGATGGCCCGCGCGGTCACCCCGGAACGACGGGTGGCACTGCACGTCGACTCCCCCGCGACCGCCGTCCACGACCGGCTGGCGCCCGAATCCGGCGACATCGTCGTCCGCAAGACGCGGGTCGGCGCCTTCTCCACCACCGACCTCGACCAGCGACTGCGGGCCGCCGGCATCACCACGTTGATCCTGGCCGGGCTGTCCACCAGCGGCGTCGTTCTCTCCACCATCCGTGATGCCGCCGATCGCGACTACCGACTCGTCGTCCTCGCCGACGCCTGCGCCGATCCGGCACCGGGCGTGCACGACTTCCTCGTGGAGCGGATCTTCGCCCGCATGGCCCACATCGTCACCACCGACGACCTCGCCGACCTGCTATCTGCGACGGCGGGCGGCGGCCAGGGCGCGTAGGGCTTCGGTCGCGTTCGTGATGATGTCGGCCGGTACGCCCGCGAAGACGTCGGCGTGGGCGGCCGAGTTGGCCAGGACCGCCTTCTCAGCCAGACGAGCACCGTCCGCGGTCAGCGACACCCAGGTGCCCCTTCGGTCGTCGTGATCGGCGTCGCGGTTCACCAGGCCGGCCGCCACCAGGTGGTTCACTACGTTGCTGATGCCGCCGGACGAGAGCAGCAGCGCCTTGGTCAGCTCGTTCGGCTTCATCCGGTACGGCGAACCCGCCCTGCGCAGCGCCGCCAGCACGTCGAACTCGGCCGGTGTCAGGCCCAGTTCGGGTAGTTCCCGCCTGGTCGCGTCGTCCAGTTCGCCGGCCAGCAGCATGATCCGCTTGGTCAGTTCGGTGGTCCCGTTGAGCGCTGCGGGCAGTTCCGCGCGCCACATGGCCATCAGCTCGTCGACCCGGTCCGTCACGGTGGCATCGTAGTTCCATCACATGATAGCTTTCTAGAAAGCTTTCTTAGGGGATACAATGCGACTGCTGATCCGTGGCGGCCTCGTCATCGACACCGAGACGTCGACCGTCCTGCCGCACACCGACGTACTGGTCGACGATGGTGTGATCACCGCCGTCGGCACCGAACTCCGGGCCGAGGACGCCGAGGTCGTCGACGCGACCGACCGCATCGTGCTGCCCGGTTTCGTGGACACCCACCGGCACGTCTGGCAGACCGCGCTGCGCGGCATCGCGACCGACGTCGACCTCGGCGGCTACCTGGACCTCGTACTGGGCCGGCACGGCTCGCGCCACGAACCCGAGCACGTCGCCATCGCCACGCTCGCCGGCGCGCTGGAGTGCCTCGACTCCGGCATCACGACCGTCCAGGACTTCGCGCACATCCAGCACACTCCCGCGCACACCGACGCCGCGGTGGCCGGCCTGCGCGCTGCCGGCATCCGCGCGGTGTTCGGCTACGGCGCTCCCCTGTTCGCGCCCGCCATGGCC
Organism: Pseudonocardiaceae bacterium; assembly: GCA_036269975.1. Classification (GTDB taxonomy): domain Bacteria; phylum Actinomycetota; class Actinomycetes; order Mycobacteriales; family Pseudonocardiaceae; genus DATEPR01. The sequence goes on from DATBDL010000243.1 coordinate 1,970, forward strand.
GACGACGCTTGGGCAGCCGAACTGGGTCGGGTCCGTGCCGAGCACGTCGGCGGCCTCGTCACGATGGCGCTGGCCGCCGCCGGTCCCTCCTACAGCTCGCCGGCGACGGTTCGGCGCGACTGGCGACTGGCCGCCGAACTGGACGTCCCGATCGCGACGCACATCGGCGCCAGCCCGACCGCCGCCCGGCCGATCGACCTGCTCCGATCGCTGAACCTGTTGCGCGCCAACACTCTCTACGTGCACGGCAACTCGCTCGCCGACGACGAACTCGCGATGATCGCCGACTCCGGCGCCGCCATGTCGATCGCGCCGGCCGTCGAGGCGCTGATGGGCCACGGCGCGCCGACGGTCAACCGGCTGCGTTCGGCGAGCGTGCGGACCGGGCTCGGCGTCGACGTCGTCACGTCGACTGCCGGCGACATGTTCAGCCTGATGCGCGCCACCCTGCTCACCAGCCAGCTCGGTCCCGGTCCCGCCAGCACGGCGGCCGACGTGCTCCGAATGGCCACAGTGGACGGTGCGGCCGCGCTCGGGCTCGCGGACCGGACCGGTTCGCTGCGACCGGGCAGGCAGGCCGACATCGTGTTGTTGGACGCGACAGCGCCGAACCTGGTCGGCATGCACGATCCCGTTGCCACCGTGGTGATATCGGCGCACCCCGGCAACGTGGACACCGTGCTGGTGGCCGGCGAGGTGGTGAAGCGGGCCGGCCGTCTCCTGCGGAGCGACCTGGCCGAGATCACCGAGGAAATCACGCGAACGGCTGGATTCTTCGCGGCGAGCCGTTAACATGGCCGCATGACTGCCGGGTCGGCCACGTGCCATGAGCAGACGGGGTACCCGGCCGTGGCGTGATCACCCAGCGGGCTCGTGGCCCGCCGACTCCCCGCGCCCCCGCACTGGCGGGAACTCGCGGTGGAGAGGAGGTGATCATCGCAATGTCCCATGAACCAGTCGCATTGCCGGTCTGGCAACGGTTTCTCGTCGACCACGCGGACGGCGGCGTCGTGACGGGCACGGTCGTCGACGTGCAGCCGTTCGGCGCGTTCGTCGAACTGGCGGACGGCATTCACGGCCTGCTGCACCGTTCGGTCTGGACGATCGAGCCGGCAACCGGAGCCACCGTGTCGGTCCGTATCGGCAACGTCGACCTGGCCGGCCGGCGGGTCAGCCTGAACCCGGCGTAGCGGAACAACAGTTGTGAGGCAAGGGCCCTTGTCTCACAACTGATCCACCGCCCGCGTCAACGCTGCCGTCTGCCGCGCAGGTAGTCGCTGACCACGGCGGCGCCGAGACCGTCGAGGTCCGGTGCCACGACACGGCCGCCACTGCGCCGTGCCACCAGGTCGACGAAGGCCGCCAGCCGTGGGTCCTCGCCGAGCATGAACACCGTCACCGACGCGCCCAGTTTCGCCAGTGCGTCCACCTGCGCCATCGTGACGGCGAGCGTGCGCGGTGTCGGCGGCCAGTTGAAGGTCGCCTCGCCGTCCGGTTCCAGGTGCGCGGTCGGCTCGCCGTCGGTCACCACGAGGACGACGGGCACGGCATCGGGATGCCGGCGTAAGTGCCGTGCGGCGAGCAGCAGCGCGTGGTGCAGGTTCGTGCCCTGTTCCCACGCGCCCTCCAGCACGGTCAGCTCGCCGATGTCCACAGTGGTCGCGTGCCGGCCGAACGTGATCACGTCCAGCGCGTCGGACCGGAACCGCGTTGCGACCAACTGGTGCAGCGCAAGCGCGGTGCGCTTCATCGGCACCCACCTGCCGTCCTGCACCATCGACCACGACGTGTCCACGCACAGCGCGATGGCGGCCCGCGAGCGCTGCTCGGTCTCGATCACCTCGACGTCGGACACGTTCAGCTTGACCTGCCGGCTGCCGACCGACGCTGCCCGCAGCACGGCGTTGCGCACCGTCCGCGACACGTCCCACGGCTCGCTGTCGCCGAAGCGCCACTCGCGCGACGAGCCGGTCGGCTCACCGGCCGCGCCGCTCAACGCCGTCTCCCGTTCGCCGCGCCGTGACCTGAGCTGACCGACGACATCGCGCAGCGCGGTCTCGCCAAGTCGCCGCAACGCCTTGGGCGACAGGCGAAGCGAGCCGTCCGGCGCCCGTTCGAACAGCCCCTGCCGACGCAGTTCCCGCTCCAGTTCGGCCAGCCGCCGCGCGTCCACCCGAGCGTCGTCGCCGAGTTGGCGAGCCAGCGCCTCCAGGTCGATGTCCTCCATCCGGGCGCCCGGATACGACTGGGCCAACTGCTCGGCCAGCGCGTCCAGTTCGGCCAGGTCCTGCATGGCCTGGGCACCTTCACCCATGCCGAGCGGGTTACGGCCACGGAAGCGCTGGCCGGACTCCCAGTCCTCGGCGGGGCGCAGCGCGCGCAGGTTCGCGTCGAGTGCCGCGACCTGCGCGGCCATCCGTGGGTCGCCGAACGCCTGGCTGATCAGGTCGGACAGCTCGGAGCGCTGCTGCTCCGACATCGAGTTCATCATCCGTTGCGCCGCCGCGGCACGCGCGGCGAGCGCGTCGATCAGCTCGTCGACGTTGCTCGGGTTCTCCGGGAAGAACTCGCCGTGGTTGCGCATGAACTCGTCGAACTGCTCGCCGGTGTCGTCGCCACGCGCGTGCGCCGCGAGCAGGTCGTTGAGGTCCGACATCATCTGCCGGACCCGCTCGACGTCCTCCGGCGTCGCGTTCTCCAGGGCTTGTTTCATGCCCTGGAACCGGGATTCCAGCAGATCCTGGCCGAGCAGGTCCTGGATCTCCTGGTAGTTCTGGCGGCCCACCTCGGAACGCCAGTCGTACTCGGCCAGGTCACGGACGGCGGCCGCGGTGCCGGGGGGCAGCGCGTCCAACTGCGCCTCGGCGAAGCGCGCGTCGTCGGACGGATCGGGGAACAGCGCCCCGCGCTCGGCCGCCAACGCCTCGTCCAGCAGTTCGCGGACGCGTTGCAGCGTGCCGTCGAGGCGGTTGCGGCGGGTCAGCTCGGAACGGCGCCGCCAGAGCTGGCGGGTCAGCTCGTCCAGCCCGTTCGCGCCACGCATGCCGCGCCGCAGCAGCTCTTCAAGGGCCGAGCGCGGTGACGCGCCGCCCATCACATCGCGGCCGATCTCGTCCAGCGCCTCCCGCAGGTCCAGCGGCGGCGCCAGCGGGTCGGGCCCGTCGTGATACGGGCCGTAGGCATACCGGTCAGGGGTACTCACGGCCCGTACACCGCCGTGTCCTCGTCCGAGTCCTTCGCGACCTGTCGCGCCAGGTAGAGCGATTCGAGCGCGAACTCGACGGCGGCCGCGATCCGTGCCGGCGGCTCGGTGGCCGCGACACCCAGCCGGGCGGCGACCTCGTGCAGGACCGGCAGTTCCGGCAGCGCGGCCAGCACGTCCTTGCCCGGCACGCGCTCGCCCGTCGTCACCAGGTGGCCGTCGGACACCGCCTCGGCCAGCGGCCGCAGGTCCAGCCCGCCCAGCCGGACGCGGGCGGTCTCGGCGAACGCCTTGCGCAGCAGGTGCGTCAGGTGCTCCTGCTCGCGGCCCTCCTCGCCGGACTCGAACTCCAGCTTGCCGCGCAACACGGCGGGCACGGAGACGAGGTCGATCGGGCGCGCGACCGCGGGAGTCTCACCGGTCAACGCGGCCCTGCGCAGCGCGGACGCGGCCAGCGTTTCGGCGGCCGCCACCGCGAACCGCGCGGAGACGCCGGACCGCTGGTCGATCGCGGGCGACTCACGCAACTGGCGGACGAACCGGGCCAGCACCTCGATCAGCGGATCGCCCACCTCGGCGACGAGTTCGGCCTCCTGCTTCACCAGTGCCACCTCGGCCGGCACGCCGAGCGGGTAGTGCGTGCGGATCTCGGCGCCGAAGCGGTCCTTGAGCGGCGTGATGATGCGGCCGCGGTTGGTGTAGTCCTCCGGGTTGGCCGTGGCGACGAGGAGCACGTCCAACGGCAGGCGCAGCGTGTAGCCGCGGACCTGGATGTCGCGTTCCTCCATCACGTTGAGCAGCGCCACCTGGATGCGTTCGGCCAGGTCGGGCAGCTCGTTGATGGCCACGATGCCACGGTGCGCGCGGGGCACGAGTCCGAAGTGGATGGTCTCGGGATCGCCGAGGCTGCGGCCTTCCGCGACCTTCACCGGGTCGACGTCGCCGATCAGGTCACCGACGGACGTGTCCGGCGTCGCGAGCTTCTCGGCGTAGCGCTCGGAGCGGTGCCGCCAGGCGACCGGCAGGTCGTCACCGAGTTCGGCGGCCAGCCGGCGGCCGGCCGGGCTGATCGGTTCCAGCGGGTGCTCGCCGAGTTCGACGCCTGCGATGATCGGGGTCCACTCGTCCAGCAGGCCGATCAGGGTGCGCAGCAGGCGGGTCTTGCCCTGGCCGCGTTCGCCGAGCAGGACGACGTCGTGGCCGGCGAGCAGGGCGCGTTCCAGTTGCGGCAGCACCGTACGGTCGAAGCCGACGATGCCTGGCCACGGTTCGCCGCCGGAACGCAGCAGAGCGAGCAGGTTCGCGCGGATCTCGGCCTTCACGCCGCGCGGCTGGTAGCCGGCGGCGCGCAGGGCCCCGGCGGTCAGGGGCAGGTTCGACGGTGTTGCAGGTGCGGTCACGGCATCGACGCTACGTCGATCCACGGCGCGGGTCGACGTGGAGCCGCTCCAGCCCGTCGACCGGAAAATCAGTTGACAGCGTGGATAGTGAGAGGCCACGCTACGTCACTGAGCTGGGCCTGTGCCCTGGGCGTCGATTTGGCCGTCGGCCGTGTTCGCTCTGCGCGAACAGACGCTCGACTGCTCATTTTCGCGACAAATGTGGGGGTCCCTACACAGCCCACGCAATCAGTCCGTACGCTCACGCACCGTGTCCTGTCCGAGCGCCACGATGGTGGTCTGGACGTCGGCGTGGCTGCACGGCGCCGCCGCGGCCGACGATGTCCTCGATGCCCTACAGTCCTGGGCCGAGTCCCACGAGGTGGCCGCACACGAGGCGAGTACCGCCGACGTGCTCGGTCTGCCCACCCCAACCGAACCCGGCGGCTCCCCCGCGCTGTTGCTGGCAGCGGCCAGGCGCCTCGGCATCATCGGCGGCGAGCTGATCCTGCCGGTAGCCGGTGACCTGCGCGGCCTGCGTGGTCACGCGTCCTTCGCGGCGGCCGCGCTACACGCGGGCGAAGCGGCGGTGCTGACGACCAGCCCGGAAGCCGCGGCCGAGAACGGCTCGGCGGTCGATCTTGGTCTGATACCGGAACGAGTTGCCGACGGCGTGATCCGTTGGACGGTGTTCCGGCTGCCGACCATGGCCGCCGCCGAACACACGCCGTTGGGTGAGGCCGAACACGAGCTGTCCGGCGCCATGCGTGCGGCGGCGACGGCGTTGGTGGAGCTGGACGTGGCGCGGCACCGGCCGGGCGTGCGAGAGGAGATCTCGGCGGTCGTGGAGCGACAGCCGAGGACACCGTGGCCGCCCGCGATGCCGAGCCGGGCGCTGCGAGTGTTGCAGCGGGCCAACGAGGTAGCCGCGATCCTCCAGGTAGCCACGAGCGACGACCCAGGCGGAGCGGTGTCGGCAACGGCGATCCGCCGACGAGCGGAAGCACTGCGGCCACTGGACCACGCGGTACGGACAGCGCGAAAGGCGGCGGTCGCCGAAGCGGTCCGCACGCTGACCGGCGCACCGAGAGTGGACCGCTAGGCGAACGCTACGGGACGGCCGGCCGACGGACCGGTTCACAGCAGCCGATCTCGCACGGGGCGCCGTTGACCGTGCAACCAGCCGGCGCGAAATCCGACATCTTCCGCATCGGTGCGGAAGACACGTGTTCCCGCACCAACTCCACCACCAACTCCGCGAACCGCGGGTCGGTGCCGGGAGTGGCCGCCCGCGCGAAGGCCATGCCCAGCTTCTCCGCCCGCTCGGCCGCCTCGTTGTCCAGATCCCACACCACTTCCAGGTGATCCGACACGAAGCCGATCGGACTCACCACGACGCCCGGCACTCCCCCGGCGTGCAACGCCGCCACGTGGTCCACGATGTCCGGCGACAGCCACGGAATCCGCGGCGGTCCCGACCGCGACTGCCACACCACGTCGTACTCGGCCACGCCCACCTCGGCCGCCACCAGGCGCGCCGCTTCGGCGATCTGGCGCGAATACCTGTGCCCACCCTCCGCCGCCGGCCCGGCCGCCGCGTCCGCCGCCGCCGGGACCGAGTGGGCCGTGAACACCAGACGGGTCATGGCAGGCATGCCGTCGAAGGCCGCGCGCACCGCCGACGCCACCGCGCCGACGAACAACGGGTGGTCGAAATACTGCCGCAGTTTCACCAGTTCCGGCGCGTCCGCACCGAAGGCGGCCCGTGCCCCCACGATGTCCTCGTCGTACTGGCGGCACGCCGAATAACCGCCATACGCGCTGGTGGGGAACACCAACGCGCGCCGGACGCCGTCCGCTGCCATCGCGGCCAGTGTGTCGGCGACCATCGGATGCCAGTTGCGGTTTCCGAAGTAGATCGGCAGGTCGAAGTCGGGATGGGCGCGGACGGCTTCGATGATGTCCCTGTTCAGCCGGTTGATCGGGGACACGCCACCGAAATGCAGGTAGTGCTGTGCCACCTCGTCCAACCGCTCCGGCGGCACGCCCCGACCCCTGGTCACGTTCTCCAGGAACGGCCGCACGTCGGCCGGCCCCTCGGGGCCGCCGAATGACAACAGCAACAACGCGTCCACAGTCACGCGAGCATTCTGCCGTGAACCGATCGAAAGCTACATCCCCGTCGCGTGCAACCCGCCGTCGACCATGATCATCGAGCCGGTCGTTGCGGGCAGCCAGTCCGACAGCAGGGCGCAGATCGACCTGGCCACCGGCGTGGCGTCGTTCATGTCCCAGCCCAGTGGTGCGCGCGGGCCCCATGCGTCGGCCATCGTCATGAAGCCGGGGATCGACTTGGCGGCCATCGTGGTGACCGGGCCGGCCGAGACCAGGTTCACCCGAATGCCGCGCGGGCCCAGTTCCCTTGCCAGATAGCGGTTCGCGGACTCCAGCGCCGCCTTGGCGAAGCCCATCCAGTTGTACGCGGGCCAGGTCACGCGGGCGTCGAAGTCCATGCCGACGATCGAGCCGCCGGCCGACATCAGTGGGAGGCACGCCACCGCGAGCGACTTGTACGAGAACGCCGACACGTTCACCGCGACGGACACGTCCTCCCACGGCACGTCCAGGTAGTTGGTCTCACCGATGCACGACGGGGGCGCGAAGCCGATCGAGTGCAGCACGCCGTCCAGGCCGTCCACGTGCTCGCGCACCTGGTCCGCCAGGGACTCCAGGTGCTCGGAGTTGGTGACGTCCAACTCGACCAGCGGTGCGGGCTTGGGCAGCCGCCGCGAGATCCGCTCGACCAGCGAGAGCCGCCCGTAACCGGTCAGCACCACGTCGGCGCCCTCCTCCTGGGCGATCCGGGCGGCGTGGAAGGCGATCGACTGGTCGGTGATCACGCCGGTGATCAGCAGACGCTTGCCGTCCAGCAGTCCTGGCACGGTGATTCCTTTCGGGGTTGTGATTCGTTCAGTGACCCATGCCGAGGCCGCCGTCCACCGGCAGCACCGCGCCGGTGATGTAGGCGGCCGGGTCGGACGCGAGGAACGTGACCGCCGCGGCCACCTCGGCCGTGGTGGCGTACCGGTTGAGCGGCACCTGGCCGAGGATCTGGGCCTTGCGCTCGTCGGTCAGCGCGTCGGTCATGTCCGTCGCCACGAAACCGGGGGCGACGACGTTCGCGGTGATGTTGCGGGAGCCCAGTTCCCGGCTGATCGAACGCGCCATGCCGACGAGACCCGCCTTGCTGGCCGCGTAGTTCACCTGGCCGGGCGAGCCCATCAGGCCGACGACGGACGAGATGAACACGATCCGACCCCACCGCGCCTTGAGCATCGCCCTGGTGGCCCGCTTCACCACCCGGTAGGCGCCGGTCAGGTTGGCGTCGATCACCCTGGTGAACTGGTCCTCCGACATCCGCATCAGGAGCGTGTCGTCGGTGATTCCCGCGTTGGCCACCAGCACCTCGACCGGGCCGTGCGCGTTCTCCACCTCGGTGAACGCCGCGTCCACCTGGTTGGCGTCGGTGACGTCGCAGCGCACGCCGAGCAGGCCGTCCGGCGCACCGGAACCACGGTGCGTGATGGCCACCTTGTCACCCTGTTCGGCGAAGGCGGTGGCGATGGCGAGGCCGATGCCCCGGTTGCCGCCGGTGACCAGAACGGACCGTCCCACTGCTGCTCCCGCTGCTTCGCCCGACACGCTGGATCGATCAAAGGTAGATCGACCAAGGGAGGCTATCCGCTACCCCGCCGTACGCCCACCTCGGACCGGGTATGTCACACGGCATCGTGCCTCGACAGCCGCCGTAGGCTGTCTGAGTGATCATCGGCTTGTTGCATCCGGGGAAGATGGGCGCGGCGTTCGGTGCACAGTTGGTCGCCGCCGGTCACCGCGTGCACTGGTGCGCGGCAGGAAGATCGGCCAACACCGCCGCCAGAGCCGAGGAGGCGGGACTACGCACAGTGGGGTCGCTGGCCGAGATGCTGGGCGGCAGCGAGGTCGTGTTCTCGGTCTGCCCACCCGCCAACGCCGAGCAACTCGCCAACGAGATCGGCGATCACGGTTTCCACGGCCTGTTCGTCGAGGCGAACGCCATCAACCCGGCCAGGATGATCCGCATCGCCGACCGCGTGCGGGCGGCGGGGGCGCGGGTGGTGGACGGCTCGATCATCGGGCCGCCGCCAACTGGAGAGCGCCGCGCGAGGGTCTACCTGTCCGGCCCGCCGGGCGATGTCGACGTGATCCATCGCCTGCTGTCGGGCAGCCAGGCCGAACCGAGACGGGTGGACGACCGGATCGGCTCGGCGAGCGCGCTCAAGATGGCCTACGGCTCGTTCCAGAAGGCGAGCCGGGCACTGGCCGCGGTGAGCCATGCCCTCGCCGACGAGTACGGCGTCGCGGAACACCTGATGACCGAAGCGGTCGCGCTCGGTCCCAACGCGTTGGCGGAGCGCCAGTACGCCGCCAGCGCGGCGGCGCGGGCGTGGCGCTGGGAGCCGGAGATGCTGGAGGCGGCGGACAGTTTCCGCGCGGCGCGGCTGCCGGACTCGCTCGCGGTGGGCGCGGCCGAGGTGTTCCGCCGCTGGGCGCCGGACAAGGACAACTGGGACCTGGACACCGACACCGCACTGACCCACCTGCGCGAATAGCGGGGGCCCGCCAGTGGGACCCACCTGCGCGAGTAGCGGCTGTCAACCGATCCGGCGGGCCACCACGGTCGACAACTCCGCTGTCAGGCGGATCTCGGTTGCCAGCAGGGCCGGATGCGTGAGCCAGTGCAGCCGGGCGGTGTCCGCGTCGCCGTCGTGGGTCGGCGGCCAGTCCGTCAACGGCGTGAAGTCGTCGATCACGAGCGTGCCGCCGAACGTCAGCCAGCCGGTCGGGTCCAGCGGCGGCTCGGCACCCTTGCCCTGGCCGCCGCCGTCGAGCACGAGCAGGTCGAACGGGCCGTGGTCGGCCAGCGCCTGCCAGCCGCCGTGCACCAGCGTCACCCTGTGGTCGTCGGCGAACAGCTCGCGCGCCACGGCATGCCGGTCGGCGTCCCGCTCGACGCTGACCAGCCGGACGTCCCGCCCCGCCGCCGATGCCAGCCACGCGAGGCCGACCCCGCAGCCGGTGCCGGTCTCGCCGATCACGCCCCCGGTGACCCCGGCGGCGAGCAGGCGCAGCAACCGACCCTGCGCCGGCCGGCACGAGAACTCGAACCCGGCTTCCGCCGCCAGTTCGACGGCCGTGGCGACCAGGTGCGGCAGGTCGCTGATGTCCTGGTATGCGGCGGTGCCCCCGATCGACATGGCGACCAGCGTCTCACACCGTGATCGGAAGGCCGGACGACCGTCCCGCGTTGTAGCGGACGTGACGGACACGGACGTGGTGGTGATCGGGGCGGGGCAGGCCGGGTTGTCCAGCGCGTACTTCCTGCGCCGCGCCGACCTGGATTTCGCCGTGCTGGACGCCGATTCCGCACCGGGCGGCGCGTGGCGGCACCGCTGGCCGACGCTGCGCATGGCGACCGTGCACGGCATCTTCGACCTGCCCGGCACGCATTTCGAACCACCACCGCCCGACGCACCGGCCGCCGAAGCCGTGCCCGCCTACTTCGCCGACTACGAGCGGGAATTCGCCCTCCCGATCCACCGGCCGGTGCACGTCGACACGGTCACGAAGGCCGGCGACGACTTCCTGGTCCACACCGACGACGGCGAGTGGCGAGCGTGGGCCGTGATCAACGCGACCGGCACCTGGACCACCCCGTTCCGGCCGTACTACCCAGGTCAGGCGACGTTCCTCGGCCGCCAGTCGCACACCGCCGACTACCGGGGGCCGGCCGAGTTCGCCGGCCGGCGGGTGGTCGTGGTCGGCGGCGGCACGTCCGCGATCCAACTGCTCAACGAGATCAGCGAGGTCGCCACGACGACGTGGGTCACCCGCCGGCCGCCGGTGTTCCGGGACGGGCCGTTCACGCCGGACTGGGGCCGGATGGTGGTGGCGCTGGTGGACGAGCGGGTGCGGGCCGGGCTGCCGCCGGAGAGCGTCGTCGGCGTGACCGGCCTCGCCGCGACACCGGAAACGCTGAAGGTGCGGGACCGCAGGCTGCCGATGTTCGACCGGATCACGCCCGAGGGCGTCGCCTGGTCGGACGGCCGGTTCGTGCCGGCCGACGTGATCCTCTGGTGCACCGGCTGGCGGGCGTCGCTGGATCATCTGGCGCCGCTTCACCTGCGCGAACCCGGTGGCGGCATCCGGATGGACGGCACCCGTGTCGTTGCCGAGCCGCGCCTGCATCTCGTCGGCTACGGGCCATCGGCCAGTACGGTCGGCGCCAACCGCGCCGGCCGCGAAGCGGTCAGGGAGATCCGCGCGGCACCAGCGAATCAGACCGTCCGGACGTAACGGAGCCAGGTCTGGGCGGCCACGAAACCGTGCCGTTCGTACAGGCCCAGCGCGCCGGTCGGACTCTCGTTGTCCACACTCAGCTCGGCCTGGATGCAGCCGGCATCCCTTGCCCTGCCGAGGAACTGGCGCAGCAGCGTGCCGGCGACCCCACGTCCGCGCCACGCCCGGCGGGTGCCGACCTGCCCGACCCAGGCCGCCCGGAAGCCCTTGGCGGCCGTGTCCGCGTCCGACTCGTAGCCGAGCAGATAGCCGGCGACCTCGTCGCCGTCGACCACGACGAACGACATGGCGGGCCGGAACATACGGCTGCCGGTATACCGCTGGCGCCACACGGCATCGTCCGGCGGTGACGACCCGAAGTGATCGGCGAACGCCTCCCGGTGCGCCGCATGCACTCGGCTGTCGTACTCGGCCGCGAACGGCAGCAGCGTGAGCCCGGTTGGCTCGTCACCGACCGGTGGGATGTCGGCGGTCAGGTCGCGGTGCATGGCGAAGTACCAGCGGCCCACCGTGAAACCGTGTGCCGCGAAGGCATCCCGCTTGCCCTGGTTCGGCTCGTGGATGACGGTGTAGAGCTCACTGGGCAGATCGGGGCGGTGCCCCGCGTGCCATTCGGTGCCTCGGCGCACCAGCCAGTCCAGCAACACGTCCCAGGCACCCCGATCCCGCCACGACGGATGCGCCGCACTCTCGACGAACATCCGGTCGACGGTCGAGGCCGGCAGCGGCAACGTCGACGCGTAGGCCACCATGACTTGCTCATCGAACGCGGCGATCGTGTCCCGTGCGAAGTCGGTCGACGGATTGGCCAGCGCCTCGGCCACGTCCGCGAGGCCGAGGTGCTCCCCCGTCCGGTCGGCCTTCTCGACGGCGGCCAGCAATGCGTGGAATTCGGTGGCATCCGTTCTGCGCAACGGCCGCCAGTCCGGCCCGGCATCGAACATGGCGGGGACGATACGCGAGTGCTACGGCAGTCGCTGCCCGATAAACAGCGCACCGGCGGCCGACGACATGGCCAGCAGTGTGCCGAGGACCAGCCATGGATGGCTCGCGTCGGACTGCTTGTTCTCGAAGCCGATCTGCTGGCCGAGGCTCGCGTACACGGCCCGCAGTTGGTCCGCGCTGGCCGCCCGGTAGTACGAGCCGCCGGACAGGTTCGCCACCGTCTGCAGCGAGCCGTCGTCCACCGGCACCGCGACCTGTTCACCGCCGATGTCCACGACGCCGTGGTCGGTGCCGAACGAGATGGTCGAGATCGGGATACCGGCCGACTTCGCCGCCTTCGCCTGGCTGAACGCGCCACGCGGATCGTTCAGGTCCTGCGGAATGGTTTCCTTGCCGTCGCTCATCAGCACGATCGCGGCCGGCGGTGGACCGGTCGGGCCGGCGACGGACTTTCCGAAGTTCTGGATCGCCTGTAGCGACGCGGCGATCGCCTCGCCGGTCGCGGTGGCCTCGTCCAGTTTGAGACTGTCGATCGCGTCGTTCACCGCATCGTGGTCCTGGGTGGGCGACACGAGCACGGTGGCCGACGCCGCGAACGACACCAGCCCCAGGTTGATCCCGGCCGGCAGGCCGTCGGTGAACTGCTTCGCGGCGACCTGCGCTGCCTGCAACCGGTTGGGCTGCACGTCGGTCGCCTCCATCGACAGCGACACGTCGATCACCAGCATCACGGTGGCCCGGTTGCGCGGCACCCGTTCCTCCGCGGTCGGACCGGCCAGCGACACCGACAGCAGCAGCAGCGCGAGCACGAGCAGCCCGGCCGGAATGTGGCGCCACCAGCCCTGCCGCTTGGGCGCGACCCTCTCCAGCAGCGCCAGGTTGGTGAACCGCATGGTGCGCCTGCGCCGCAGGAACTGCACGATCACGTAGCCGACGGCGATCGCCGCCACCACCCCGAGCAGCAACAGCCACCACGGCGACGTGAATCCGGACAAGCTCAGGCCGAACATCAGGCCGCCCCTCCCGACCAGCGCCGCTTGCGGGCCACGACGAACCGGACCGTGTCGGCGATCCAGTCCGAATCCGTACGCAACACGAGATGCCCGGCGCCGGTGCCGCGAATCGCGGCCGCCACCTCGGCCCGGTGTTCGGCCGCCGCAGCCGCGAACTCACGGCGCAGCAACGGAGTCGCGTGCACCTCGCGCTGCCGACCCGACTCGGGATCGGCGAGCACGATCGTGCCGACCTCCGGCAGGTCGACGTCCCTCGGATCGAGGATCTCCACGCACACCAGGTCGTGTCGGGCGGACAGGGCGCGCAGCGGGCGCTCCCAGGTCAGCTCGCCGAGGAAGTCCGAGATCACCACGACGAGGCCACGCCGGCGCGGTGGCCGGCGTAGCTGTTCCAGCACGTCGGCCAGATCGCCCCTGGTGCCGATCGGCGCCGGCGGGGTCTGCGCGATCGTGCGCAGCATGGCCCTTGCGTGCGCCAGTCCGCCGCGAGCCGGCACCCGCGTGGTGTGCTCGCCGGTGGCGACGACGGCGCCGATCCGGTTGCCGCCGCCCGATGTCAGATGCGTCATGGCTGCGACGACACACACCACCAGGTCACGTTTCTCGCACACGGCGGTGCCGAAATCGAGGCTGGGCGAGAGATCCACCGCCAGCCAGGTCTCCAGTTCCCGGTCCGCGACGGTTTCCCTGATGTGCGGCACGGTGGTCCGCGCGGTCACCGCCCAGTCCATCCTGCGCACGTCGTCGCCGGGCTGGTAGGGCCGCGCCTCGCCGGGTTCGGAGCCGGGGCCGGGCACGAGGCCGAGATGGTTGCCCTGCAACAGGCCGTCGAGCCGGCGGCGGACGTCCAGTTCCAGCGTGCGCAGCCCGGATTCCAGCCGATCACCGTTGAGGGCGGGCGGCGCCCACGACGGCCGGGTGCCGCGAGCGCCGGAGGCCGGTACTTCGGTCACCGGATCGCCGGGCCTACCGGGTGCTGCTGCTGCCCCGTGACCTGCGGACGGGCCGACACCTGGGGCAACGGCACGGTCTGCAGCACGCGGGTGATCACGTGGTCGATCGGCACGCCGTCGGCCAGCGCGTCGTAGGACAGCACCAGCCGGTGGCGCAACACGTCCGGCACGACGTCGACTACGTCCTGCGGCAGCACGTAGTCCCGGCCGCGGACCAGCGCGAGCGCGCGGGCGGCGGCGATGGTGCCGAGGCTGGCCCGAGGGGACGCGCCGTAGGACACCCAGCCGGCCACGTCGGAGAGGCCGTGATCGGCCGGCGTCCGGGTGGCGATGACCAGCCGGACGACGTAGTCGACCAGCGCGTGGTGCACGAACACCCTGGAAGCGACGCCCTGCAGCCGGACCAGTTCCGGTGCGGTGATCGCCGGTTGCGCTGACGGCGGTTCGACGCCCATCCGGTAGACGATCTCCCGCTCCTCCTCGGCGGTCGGGTAGTCCACGATGATCTTGAACAGGAAGCGGTCGCGCTGCGCCTCCGGCAGCGGGTAGACACCCTCGTTCTCGATCGGGTTCTGCGTCGCGAGCACGAGGAACGGGTCGGGCATCGGGAACGTCTGGCCACCGATCGACACGTGCCGCTCCGCCATCACCTCCAGCATCGCGGACTGCACCTTGGCCGGCGCGCGGTTGATCTCGTCGGCGAGCACGAAGTTGGCGACCACCGGCCCGAGTTCGACGTCGAAGGTCTCACTGCCCTGCCGGTAGATCCGGGTGCCCAGGATGTCGGCCGGCACCAGGTCCGGGGTGAACTGCACGCGCGAGAACGAGCCGCCGACGACCCTCGCGAAGGTCTCCACCGCGAGGGTCTTGGCCACACCGGGCACGCCCTCCAGCAGCAGGTGCCCCTTGGCCAGCAGACCGACCAGGATGCGCTCGACCAGCCGGTCCTGCCCGACGATCACCCGTTTGACCTCGAACGCGGTGCGCTCGAGCAACTGCGCGTCCCGTGCCGGGGTACTGGACGACGGGCCGCCCGAGTGCCCGTCCATGGCTTCGAACTGCCCCGGTTCGGTCATGGGTCGTCCATCCTCCTGGGGTGGTGGGTGCTGGCGAATCCGGTAGGTCGCTCGGGCAGCAACGTACCCATCGCCACCGCAAGACAACCCGGTCACCAGTGTGACGGCTGTGAAGGACCACCAGCACGCGGACCCTCCTCGTGGCGGGCCAACACGTGCGCGAGATCGGCCGGCGTGTCGATGTCGACGGACTCACCCGGCAGCTCCGGCAGCTCCGCGACGGCCAGCCCGGCCAGCGTGCGGTGCAGCGACGCGCCGTGCGGATCGGCCGGTAGCGCGGCCGCCAGCGGACCGGGCCGCCACGCCCCGATCAGCCACTGCCGCCTGCCGGTCCGATCACACAGCACCACCCCGTCCGTGTCGGGCTGTTCGGCCAGGGTGGCACGCAATCGGTCCACCGTGCCGGCCGTGACGCCCGCCAGATCGGTCGCCAGCACGACCACCTCGTTCACATTCTCCATACTGCCTTCTGTATTGCCGGCGAGCCCGGCGGCCAGTGCCGCGACCGGACCCCCACCCGGCGGGTCCTCACGTGTCCAGCGCACCGGTCGGCTGGTCGGCTGCGCCGGCCCGACGACGACGATCAGCGCGGCGCCGTGGACGGCCGCCAGCGCCCGGTCGAGCAGCGTCTGGCCGGCGACGGTGATGCCCGGCTTGTGCCGACCGCCCAGCCGGCTGCCACCGCCACCCGCCAGCAAGACCGCAATCCACACGACGCAACCGTATGTCCTTGGATAGCTTCCCGGCATGACCGACCCAGATCCCAAAGCTGACCTGCGCCGTTACCTCCAGGACGCCCGCAACGCCCTGCTGTGGAAGCTCGACGGCGCGTCCGAGTACGACGTCCGCCGTCCGATGACCGCAACGGGCACCAACCTGCTCGGCCTGGTCAAGCACTGCGCCGGCGTCGAAGCCGGCTACTTCGGCTGCTGTTTCGGCCGGCCCTTCGACGAGGAGCTCCCGTGGATCGAGGACGACGCGGAACCGAACTCGGACATGTGGGCGACGGCCGACGAGTCACGCGAGGACGTCGTGGCGCTGTACCGGAGGGTGTGGACACACGCGGACGCGACGTTCGACGCGTTGCCGCTGGAAACGACCGGTGAGGTGCCGTGGTGGCGGTTGGAGCGGCGGGAGCCCACGCTGCACCTGGTGCTGGTGCACGTGGCCGCCGAACTCCATCGGCACGCCGGACACGCCGACATCGTCCGTGAACTGGTCGACGGCGCCGCCGGCCTACGCGAAGGCACCACGAACATGCCAGGCGGGGATGCGGCCTGGTGGGCGGCATACCGGGCCCGGCTCGAAGAGGTGGCGAAGACGGCCGGCGAGCGTCATCGATCGCAGCACTGTTGATCGTCAGTTGGCGGGCTTGCCGAACCAGCGGGCGAGGTGGTCCTCCAGGTCCCGCCGATCGTCGCCGATCCAGGCGACGTGGCCGTCCGGGCGTAGCAGGACGCACGGAACATCCAGTACCGCAGTGGGATCGGCGAGGTAGTCGACCCGGTCCGACCAACCACCGACGGTCAGACGCTCGGTGCGGTCCAGCAACAGGCCGCGGCCGCGATGCAGGAGATCGTAGAGGTGGCCCTGTTTCACGTCGATGTCGCGCAGGCGGCGGCCGAGCAGGTCGGGGCCCGCGCCGAAGTCGTAGCGGATGTCGATCGCGGTGATCTTCTCGATCAGATGGCGGTTCACCTCGTCGAAGTCCATCAGTTCGGTGAGCAGCCTGCGCACGGCCCGCTGGCCCGGTTCGGTGGACACCAGTTCCGTCTGGGCGCGGGTGTTGTCCAGCACGTCCTCGGCGACCGGATGACGTTCGGCCTGGTAGGTGTCCAGCAGTGTTTCCGGCGCCCAGCCGCGGATCTGTGCGGCCAGTTTCCAGCCGAGGTTGAATGCGTCCTGAACGCCCAGGTTGAGGCCCTGTCCGCCGGTCGGTGGATGGATGTGTGCCGCATCGCCGGCCAGCAGCACCCGCCCGACCCGATAACGTTCGGCCAGCCGGGTGGCATCCCCGAAGCGGGACAACCAGCGCGGCGAGTGCACGCCGAAATCGGTTCCGGCGATGGTGCGCAGTTGTCGTTTGAAATCTTCGAGGGTGGGCGGTTCCGCGCGGTCGGCGGCTCCCGCTGCGGGGACTACGACGCTGTGGACCCCTTCGCCGAAGGGCCTGAGCCAGAATCGCTTGTGGGTCTCGTTGAGTTCGGCCACCTTGGCGGCGATCTCCTCCCGCGGCACACCCACTTCCATCTCGCCCATCAGCGTCTCGGTCCGCGACGGCTCGCCGGGGAAGCCGACGCCGAGCAGTTTGCGCACCGTACTGCGCCCGCCGTCACAGCCGACGAGATAGCGCGAACGCAACTGTTCCCCGTCGGCCAGCTCGACGGTCACACCATCGTCGTCCTGCTCGACACCGGCCACCGCGCAACCGCGCCGGACCTGCGCACCCAGTTCGATCGCATGTTCTTCGAGCAGGTGGACGACGATCGGCTGCGGGATTCCCAGCAGATAGGCGTGCGCGGAATCCAGGCCGTCGGGCGCGGGTTTGTCGATGGCGGCGAAGAAACCGCCGGCCGGACGCTTTCTTCCGTGTTCGAGAATGCGTTCGAGCAGTCCGCGCATTGCCATCAGCTCGATACTGCGAATATGCAGACCGACTATGCGGACGAACGACAAGGGCTCGGTTTCCTTCTCCAGAACGAGTACCCGCACATCGTGCAGCCGCAGTTCGGCGGCCAGCATCGCGCCGGTCGGCCCGCACCCGGCAATGATCACGTCGAACATGAGGGGCGCACGATCGGCGCCGGCGGCCGGCGACGGCTCGGCGGTGAACGGCGGAGCGTCCATAGGTGTTGCCTTTCGAGAGTGCCCTGTTGTCGAGGCGCTCCCGGCGACACCTACGTCAATCGCCCGACCATGACGGGAAGAGGAGCACCCACATCGATACAGCGTTCATGGGTCTCACCTCCTCGGGCGGTGTCACGGTCCAGTGCAAGTTACAGCATACGGGTGGCGTA
This sequence comes from Pseudonocardiaceae bacterium, assembly GCA_036269975.1. Taxonomy (GTDB): domain Bacteria; phylum Actinomycetota; class Actinomycetes; order Mycobacteriales; family Pseudonocardiaceae; genus DATEPR01. The sequence goes on from DATBDL010000243.1 coordinate 19,954, forward strand.
CGGCATGATCCCGCCGTAGTAACGGACCGGCGTGACGCGGACCGTGGTGCCCGACTCGTATGCCTCGATCATCTGGCCGCTGCCGACGTACAGCGTCACGTGGTGGATGCCGCTCGGTGCGCCGTTGGACGAGTAGAACAGCATGTCGCCCGGCTGGATCGCGGACAGCGGCACGTGCTGCCCGGACGTGTACTGGTAGCCGCTGTAGTGCGGGAGGCCGACTCCCGCGCCGGCGAAGGCGTAGACCATCAGGCCGGAACAGTCGAAGCCGATCTTGTTGAAGTCACCGAAGGAGTCCGCGACACCGCCGTCGTGGATGCCTCTCGTCGGACCGTGCGCGTTGCCGCCGCCCCACGCGTAGATCACGCCGATCGCGGACATGGCCCGCCGCAGCACGTCCGCGACCGAGCCGTTGCCGGTCACCGTGAGCACGCCGCCGGTGCGGCCGTGCGTCGCCTTCGCCGACGCCGCGGCGTCGGCGGCCTGCTTCTGGGCCAACCAGTTCAGATACTGCTGGCGCGCGGCCTTCAGACCGGCGACGTCGGCCTGTGCGGTGGCCAGTTGCTGTTGCAGCGCGGCCTGATCGGCCTGTAGCCGGCCGGTCTGCGCCGCCTCGCTGCCGGCCGCCGCCTGCGCCGCCGCGATCGCGACGTCGGCGGAGTGCTTCGCGGCAGCGGCGGCGGCCTGCCTGGCCCGCGCGGTGTTCAGTGCTGCGCGGGCGAGCGAGTCGGCATTGGCCTTCTCGATGCGGGCCTGCTGCATCCGGTCCAGGATGTTCAGCTCGGAACCGCTGATGTCGTTGAGCAGGAGCTGGCGTTCCAGCAGGTCCTTCGGGCTGTTCGCGGTCAGGTAGGCCGCGACGGAGCCGAGCGCCGCGCCCTGCTCGAAACTGCCGGCCGCGAACTGGTCGACCTGGTCGCGGAGCTGGTTGATGGCGTCGCCGGCAGCGGTGGCCGCGACCTGCGCCGCGTCCGCGCCGTGTTGGGCGGCCGTGGCCGCGTCCTGCGCCGACTGGAGGTCGACCATGGCCTTGTTCGCGTTCTCCTGCTTGAGCTCCACGTCGTCCTGCAGGCTCTGCAGCGCGGCCTGGGCAGCGGAGAGCTGGCTGGTGATCTGGCCGACCTGGCCGGCCTTCGCGTTGGCCTGCGCCTGCGCGGCGCCGATCGACGAGTTGCTCGGGTTCGGCGGGGGCGGCGGCAGCGCGCCGGCCGGCTGTTGCGTCATGGACAACCCGACGGCGACCAGGACCGCGAACGCGGCGATCCTGCGGCGGCGTACCGACCCAGCAGCCACGACCCTCACCTCCCGAACGTCCCGAACAGACCTGCTCCACCAGCCGGCACCCGATCGGCGTAGTGGAATGCGCAGTCGGAGGTACTGTGCCACTTCTACCTCGGTTGTTGCCACACGTCCCACCGGAAACTCACTGATCGTCAACCACACGAGCACCAAACGTTTACTCAACGTATAAATCGGACAACATTTCACTCGTTCGGGCAAACCGGCCCTGGCGGTCCGATGCGTCCTGGGAGGATGCCGGCATGCGCACGGTGATCGCCCGACTCGGTGCGGGCGTCGCCACCGCTGGTCTCGCGGTTCTCGTGATCGGCACGTTCCTGCCATGGCTGCGCTCCGGCACCGTGCTGCGCGACAGCTACCAGTCGGCCGGTGCGCTGCGCGGACTCGTGAGCGGACTGAACGCCCAGGCCGGCGCGGTGCTCGGGGCGTGGCCGGCGGTGATCCCGTGCTGCGCGGTATGCGTCGCCGGCTATGCGTTGGGGCTACGGCGGAGCGCGGCGATCGTCGGCCTGCTCGTCGCGCTGGTCGTCGGAACGGCGGCCGGGGTGATCGCCGTCCAAGGAGATGCCACGAAGTCCGTGGTCGGACCGGCCGATACCGGTCCGATCGTGACGCTGGTCGGTGCAACAATCATGCTGGCCGGTGCGATCACCGTGGTGGTGTGTCCACGCGCAGGGCGATGGGGCGGCACAGGGGGAGGTTCGTCATGACGTATCCAGGGGACGAGCAGGGCGGCTGGCAACAACAGCCCGGCTACCCGCAACAACAACCCGGTTATCCGCAACAGGGCGGCTATCCGCAGCAGCCGGCCGGCCCGTACCCGCCAGCCGGGCCGCAGCCGACGATGCCGTACCAGGGCCAGCCGCCGCCGTTCGGGCAGCGGTTCGAGCAGTTGGGCGAGCAGTCCCAACAGCCCTACGGGCAGCCCATCGGGTCCGCGTTCGGCCAGCCGACCGGCCAGCCCTACGGGCAGCAACCCCCGGTCGGCCCGCCGACCTACTGGCAGCCGCAACAGAAGCCCAAGCGCCGCACCGGACTGATCGCCGGCATCATCGTGGCCGTCGTCGTGCTGGCCGGTGGTGGTGTCGGCACGTGGATCGCGCTCAACCGCACCGCCGAAGCCGGCTCGACCGGCTCGGCGACCCCGCAGGCGGCCGCCACGAAACTGCTGGCCGATCTCGGCAGGAGCGACGTGGTCGGTCTCGTGAACGACCTGCCGCCGGGCGAGGCCGGGTTCCTGCGCGACTCCATCAGCGACAGCACCAGCCAGCTCAAGCGGCTCCAGATCATGAAGCCGGACGCCAATCCCGAGCAGTCGGCCGGCACGGTCCACACCACGGGAATCCGGTTCGACCCGGCCGTGCAACAGGTCAACGACCACCTGGCCATCACGAAGCTGGACGCCGGCACGATCACCGTCGACTCCGACCTCAGCAAGGTGGGCTACACCGACAAGTTCCTCAAGGCGCTTGGGCCGAGCAGCCAACTGTCCACGAAGGACACGACGCTGACCGTGCGGCCCGGCAAGCCGTTCCGGATCGCCACGGTCAAGGTGAACGGCCAGTGGTACCCGAGCCTGTTCTACTCGATCACGGACTACGCGCTGCAGTCGGCACACGAAAGCTGGCCGTCCCACAGTATTCCGGCCACCGGCTCGGCGTCACCGGACGCGGCCGTACGCGGTTTCGTACAGGCGTTGCTGGACAGCGACTTCGGCAAGGCCATCGGCATGACGGCCCCGGACGAGATGGCCGCGCTGCACGACGCCGGCCCCGCGATCCTCGCCGCGGCCGGTTCCAGCGCACCCAGTGGCGTACGCATCGACTCGGTCTCCTTCACCGACCGCGACGTGACCGGTGGCGTGGACGCCGTCCTGTCGAGCATGACGCTGGACAGCGACGGCGAGAAGATCACGGTCACCCAGGGCGGCGGCTGCTACACGATCACGGATGCCGCCAGCGGGCAGAACCAGCGGATGTGCGCGTCCGACCTGGGCGCGCAGATGCAGCAGGGCGCCGGCGGCCTGCTGCCACCGGCACTCGGCAAGTTCATGCAGGACCTGGCGTCCGGTCTGGTCAACGGCGGCCTCGGCATCGTGACCACCCAGGTCGACGGCCAGTGGTACGTCAGCCCGGCCCGTACGTTCACCCAGCTCACGCTGACCGTGCTCAACTCGGTCAGCGCGGACGACCTCAGCGCGCTGCTCCAGTTCGGCAGCCACTGACCACAGTGGACGGTCGGCGCCCCTGAGCGCCGACCGTCCCGCTGTCACGCCGACATGAACTCGAGCCGGTTGCCGACCGCGTCCTCGGTGTGGAACCGGCGTTTCCCCGGCACCTCGGCCGGATCGGCCCACCGCACCGGGCAGCCGGCCGCCGCCAACGCGCCGGCCACCTCGTCCACGTCGGCGACGAACGCCGGATGTGCCTTGGTAGCGGGCCGGAAGTCGTCCTCCACGCCGACATGCAACTCGCCGGCCGGCCCGCCGACTCCGGGTACCCGGAACCAGCAACCGCCGCGCACCGCCAGCAGCGGCGGCTTGTCCAGTTCCGTCCATCCCAGCACTCCGGCGTAGAAACCGCGCTGCCGATCTTCCGCGCCAGCCGGGCACGACACCTGCACGTGATGGATCATCGCGCCACCTCCACGACCCGTCTTGTCGACTATTACAGGACAAGCGTACTGTTAACCGCAAGAGGGGCCTGATCGGCACCGGTCCAGTCGATACGCGAGACTCGCCCCAGACATCGAACAGACGTCAGCCTGTGGACGGAGTAGGACGTGACCTCACCGACGAGCAAGGACAGCTTCGGTGCCCGCGGCACGCTCACCGTCGGCAACACCACCCACGAGGTGTTCCGACTGAACGCGGTCAGCGGCGCCGAGAACCTGCCGTACAGCCTGAAGATCCTGCTGGAGAACCTGCTGCGCACCGAGGACGGCGTGAACATCACCGCCGACCACGTCCGTGCCCTGGCCGGCTGGGATCCGAGCGCGGAGCCGTCGACCGAGATCCAGTTCACGCCGGGCCGGGTCGTCATGCAGGACTTCACCGGCGTGCCGTGCGTCGTCGACCTGGCCACCATGCGGGAGGCCGTCACCGAACTGGGCGGTGACCCGGACAAGGTCAACCCGCTCGCCCCGGCCGAACTGGTCATCGACCACTCCGTGATCGCCGACGTGTTCGGCAGCGCGGACGCGTTCGAGCGCAACGTCGACCTCGAATACGAGCGCAACCGCGAGCGCTACCAGTTCCTGCGTTGGGGCCAGACCGCGTTCGACGAGTTCAAGGTCGTGCCGCCGGGCACCGGCATCGTGCACCAGGTCAACATCGAGCACCTGGCCCGAGTCGTGATGATCCGTAACGGCCAGGCATACCCGGACACGCTCGTCGGCACCGACAGCCACACCACGATGGTCAACGGCCTCGGCGTGCTCGGCTGGGGTGTCGGCGGCATCGAGGCCGAGGCCGCCATGCTCGGCCAACCGGTGTCGATGCTGATCCCGCGCGTCGTCGGCTTCAAGCTGCACGGCGAACTCCCGTCGGGCGCGACGGCGACCGACCTCGTGCTCACGATCACCGAGATGCTGCGCAAGCACGGCGTGGTCGGCAAGTTCGTCGAGTTCTACGGGTCCGGCGTCGGCTCGGTCCCGCTCGCGAACCGGGCCACGATCGGCAACATGAGCCCCGAGTTCGGCTCGACGTGCGCGATCTTCCCTATCGACGCCGAAACCATCGAGTACCTCACGTTCACCGGCCGCGATGCCGAGCACGTCGCCCTCGTCGAGACGTACGCGAAGGAACAGGGCCTCTGGCACGACCCGGCCGTCGAGCCGCGCTTCTCCGAGACGCTGGAACTCGACCTGGCCACCGTCGTCCCGTCGATCGCCGGACCGAAGCGCCCGCAGGACCGGATCGAGCTGGCCAACGCCAGGCACGCCTTCCGCACGGTGCTGCACGACTACACCAAGGACGCCGTCGACGTGGACGAGGCGTCCGACGAGTCGTTCCCGGCCAGTGACGCGCCGGCGTCGAACTCCGCGGCCAACGGATCACGCGGCCGCCCGAGCCGGCCGACCCCCGTCACGTCGGACGGCAACACCTTCGAACTGGACCACGGCGCGGTCGCCATCGCCGCGATCACGTCCTGCACCAACACGTCCAACCCGACGGTGATGATCGGCGCCGCGCTGCTGGCCAAGAAGGCGGTGGAACGGGGACTTGGCCGCAGGCCGTGGGTGAAGACCACGCTCGCGCCCGGCTCCAAGGTGGTCATGGACTACTACGAGCGGTCAGGACTGTTGCCCTACCTGGAGAAGCTCGGCTTCAACCTGGTCGGCTACGGCTGCACCACCTGCATCGGCAACTCCGGCCCACTGCCCGACGAGATCTCGGCCGCCGTCAACGAAGCCGACCTCGCCGTGGTGTCGGTCCTGTCCGGCAACCGGAACTTCGAGGGCCGGATCAACCCGGACGTGAAGATGAACTACCTGGCCAGCCCGCCGCTGGTGGTGGCGTACGCACTGGCCGGCTCGATGGACATCGACATCACGACCGAGTCGCTCGGCACCGACACCGAGGGGAAACCGGTCTACCTGGCCGAGATCTGGCCGTCGCCGCAGGAGATCCAGGACGTGATCGCGACCGCGATCTCGTCCGACATGTTCAGCGCCGACTACGCCGACGTCTTCGCGGGCGACGACCGCTGGCGGTCGCTGCCCACCCCGACCGGCCGCGTGTTCGAGTGGGACGCCGAGTCCACCTACGTGCGCAAGCCCCCGTACTTCGACGGAATGGCGCACGAGCCGAGCCAGGTGTCCGACATCAGCGGCGCACGGGTTCTCGCGCTGCTGGGCGATTCGGTCACGACGGACCACATCTCCCCAGCCGGCTCGATCAAACAGGACTCCCCCGCCGGCAGATACCTGACCGAACACGGCGTGGAACGACGCGACTTCAATTCCTACGGTTCCCGGCGCGGCAACCACGAGGTGATGATCCGAGGCACGTTCGCCAACATCCGCCTACGCAATCTCCTACTGGACGACGTCCAGGGCGGCTTCACCCGTAACTTCTCGGCCGGCGGTGAGCAGGCCACGATCTACGACGCGTCGGTCGCGTACGCCGAAGCGGGCGTGCCGCTGGTTGTGTTGGCGGGCAAGGAATACGGCTCGGGTTCGTCGCGCGACTGGGCCGCGAAGGGCACGTCACTGCTGGGCGTACGGGCGGTCGTCGCCGAGTCGTTCGAACGCATCCACCGGTCGAACCTGATCGGCATGGGTGTGCTGCCACTACAGTTCCCGGCGGGCAAGACGGCCGCGAGCCTCGGCCTGACCGGCGAGGAAACGTTCGACATCAGCGGTATCACAGCGTTGAACGACGGCGACACCCCGCACACGGTCAAGGTGACAGCCAACAACGGATCGGTCGAATTCGACGCGGTAGTCCGGATCGACACCCCCGGCGAGGCCGATTACTACCGCAACGGCGGAATCATGCAGTACGTACTGCGGAAGATGTTGCGCGACTGAGGATCGGCACGGCAACCAAAGCAACGTCCACACGTCTGTGGAAGCACTCCGGTTTCGGAGAATCGCTTCCACAGCGTGAGGACGATTGTCATGGTAGTAGGACATTCCCGGCGGACGCTGCGCACGCTCGCCGTCACCGTCACAACCCTGGCCGCACTGGTGCTCGGCGCGGCCATCGTGCCCAGTTCGGCCGCCGGCGCGCAATTCGGTGCTCTGACCAACATCAGAGTGGGCAGACATGCCACGTACGACCGGGTGGTGCTGGACTTCAGCGGCCCGGTGCCGTCGTCGTTCCGAGGGAACTTCACGGCCCACCTGACCGCCGACCCGTCCGGCAAGCGGGTTTCGTTGCCGGGCAACACGTTCGTCAGCGTGGTGTCGCAGGGCGCGACGGCATTCGGCACCTACAACGGCCGGAGGTCGTTCACCACACCGGCACTGCGCAACGTGAGGGCGGTAGCCGTCACCGGCGACTTCGAGGCCGTGCTGTCGATCGGCCTCGGCGTGCGGCACCGGACGTGGCTGCATGTCTTCACACTGCACAACCCGAGTCGCCTGGTCATCGACGTAGGCCGATAACCGTTAGTGGGCAACAAAATGGCCCAGGGACCGACCAGTCCCTGGGCCAGCGGGCTGGCATTTTCATGATCATCGACCGCTGATCACCGCCAGGACCGTGGTGAGCAACAGTGCTCCGGTACCGATCAACGTGATCAGCACGGACACGGCGGCTCCGGCCGAACTGAGCAGGTGCGACACCATCGCGAGCATGCGCCGCAACAACCGGGCAAGCGCCACGAAAACCGCGATGGCGGCGACGATCGCGACCACGAGGTACGAGTTCGCAGACGGTGCCGCGGTCGGGTCCGCCAGGTTGTGCACAGGGGGATGCGCCGCGGACAGTCCGGCCAGTTGCAAGATTATTTTCGCCATGACAGGTTCCTGACTTGAGTGGTGTAAATTTCAGCTCTGGTACTGAAATTTAGTCGCCTTTCGGCTTTATTCAGCGTAAGACTTCAGCGACCACAGGCGCAAGAGATGTCATGTCCATGGCAGGTAGTTGTCCCTGATCGGCCCCAGCAGCCTGTTCACCTTGCCAGGGCTGGTGTGGGCGACCTGGTTCAGGTATATTGCCGATGTTCAGTTAGTTGACTGAAGTTAAACTCGAGAGGTCGCGGCGGCAGTGCAACCAACTGAAGACCCGGACGTACTACTGGCGCGACGCCTGCGGGCGCTGCGCAAGCACCAGTGGTCCGGACGTGTCGTCACCCAGGGTCAGCTCGCTGAGGTGCTCGGCGGGCTGAGTGTCGCGCTGGTCTCGTCATGGGAGAAGATCAGCCATCCCACGCCCCCACCGCTGCGGCACCTGGAGACCTACGCGCTCTTCTTCGCGACCGAACGCTCCGTCGAGCGCGAACCCTTCCGACTGTTGCGTTTGGACGAACTGACACCGGTCGAGCGGGCCAGTCGGGACCAGTTGCTGGACGAGCTCAGCGACCTGCGGATCGCCGCCCGGCAGCCCGCCACCGGCACCGCCATCGAACCGGCCGCCAAGCGCACCCTGTGGGATTTCCCGTACGACCAGGACGTCACCATCGCCTGTGCCCCGCTGCCGGCGAGCATGCTGGCGGGGGTGCCGTTCACCGACCCTACGAACCCGGACTACCTGCGGATGGCCCGGTTCGCCGACCTGGACGCGTTGATCGAACTGTACGGCCACATCCGTGCCCGCAACCCGGACAACCAGGTCAAGTGCCGGACGTCGGACGAGTTGCGACCGGACGACTTCACGTCGCACCTGGTGCTGATCGGCGGCGTCGACTGGAACCTCGCGACCCGCGACATGTTCCTGCGGGTCGAGATGCCGGTCAGCCAGTTGACCCGACCCGATGACGACGACTTCGGCGCTTTCACGGTGCTGGAGGACGGCGAGGAACTACGGTTCGAGCCACACGTCGCGAAGGATGGCGATCGCAGGACGCTGATCGAGGACGTCGCGCACTTCTACCGGGGCCCCAACCCCTACAACAGAAACCGGACCGTCACGTTTCTCAATGGTATGTTCGGGCGGGGAACCTTCGGTGCTGTACGGGCGCTCACCGACGCCAGGTTCCGGGATCGGAACGAGGCGTACGTCAGGGATCGATTCGCTGAGGCCGATACCTTCTCCATGTTGAGTCGGGTGCCCGTTGTGAACGGCCGAGTGGTCACGCCAGACTGGACCATTCCGGAGAACCGTCTGCACGAGTGGTCGGAGGACAGGCTTGGGGACCGGTCCGGCACATAGCCACCATGGTTCGCATATTCAACTGCTGCGATCCACGGAGCTCGATCCACCTGGTTCCTCGGCTGTCGATGCGATCATCGTGCCGATCTCCCACCCCGTCGAGTACCTGCGCACCGCCCTGACCCTGGCACGAGAACTTTGTTGTCCGTTGGTGGCGCTGTGCAGCCAAGAGGCCACCGCCGAGCAGGCCGTGGCACTCGCGAACGGCGACACCGACGTCGTCGCGATCAATTTCGACGGCATACCCGGTGGCCTGCTACCGAAATTCGCCACCACCGATCTGCTCGACGCGACCCCGTTCGCGTATGCGCGGGACACCAGCGCCAAACGGAACGCCGGACTGTTGCTGGCCGGCCTGATGGGCTGGCAACGCATCGTGTTCCTGGACGACGACATCACCGTGCCGAAACCGGCGGATCTCGAACGCGCCGCGTATCTGCTGAACCGGTACACCGCGGTCGGTCTCGCCATCAGTGCCTTCCCGGACAATTCCGTGGTCTGCCATGCCCATCGCGCGACCGGAGGCGATCAGGGCACGTTCATCGGCGGCGGGGCACTGGTCGTCGGCACCGAATCCGCATCATTCTTCCCGCAGATCTACAATGAGGACTGGTTCTTTCTGATCGAGGGCGATCGGCTGTGCCCGGCCG
>DATBDL010000244.1:0-17810 GCA_036269975.1 Pseudonocardiaceae bacterium
GGACAACAGCAGGGTGCGCCACCGTCTGCTGGCCGGCCGGTTGGTGGGTTGGAAGGATCGAGGTGGTTGGCGCCTACCGAGGTGGCAGTTCACCGACCACGGCGTGCTGCCCGGCGTGGAGCAGGTGATCGCGGCGCTGCCCGAGGACCAGCCGGCGTTGGTGATAGCGGCGTTCATGACCACGCCACAGGAGGACCTGATGGCCAGGTCACGCGCCATCACCCCACACGAGTGGCTGGCCTCCGGCGGCGACCCCCAACGAGTGGCCAGACTGGCGTCGATGCTCGGTACCCCCGCCTGACCACACCGTTCGTCATCACCGGCGACTGGAGACCCCGCATTGGCTCGGCTACCCCAGCCGCCAGAACCGGCCGCCCTGGCCGCGATGCTGCGTCCGGACGAGGACGTAGTGGCAGTCCACCCGGCGACGAGGCTCGTGCGCATCTTCACCGTGGCGGGCCGGCATCCGCAGCAGTGGGACACGTTCCGCCGCGCGGGTCCCCTGCCACACGCAAGATTCGACCCACACCCACCAGGCCCACGAGGCCGCCCGGTAGACGCGCCTGACCAGGGAGTCCTGTACTTCGGTCTGACGGTGCGCACGAGCGTCGCCGAGGTGTTCCAAGACACGTCCATAGTGGACAGAGTGACGAGACGGCCGTTCCTGGTGATATTCCGCCCGATGCGAACGCTGCGCTTGTTGGATCTCGTCGGTCTGTGGCCGACGAGGGCAGGCGCCTCGCAGGAGATCAGCAGCGGACCGAGGGAACGAACCCAGGAGTGGGCGAGAACGATCCGAGCGGCATACCCAGATCTGGACGGTCTGTGGTATCGGTCCTCAATGGACTCGGGAAACCCGGCGGTGTGCCTGTGGGACCCGCCGGCAGGCGGCGCGATGCCGGCGGCGCCGGACGCCCTGATACAGCTGGACCACCCAGGACTGGACCTACCGCTGGCCCGAATCTGCGAGGAGCTGAACTACACCCTGCTCGGCTGACAGGCCAACGACCAGGCGGGAGCTGCACCAACGACCGGGTCAGCCGGTCTTGAGGTGCCGCTGCCACCAGTCCAGCACCGCATGGAACCGCTGCACCCGGTGCCTCGGCTTCCCCGCCCGCGTCAGCTCGTGGCCCTCGCCGGGAAACACCAGCATCTCGGTGTCCACACCGGACTGCCTCAGCGCGACGAACATCCGCTGCGCCTGCTCGAACGGGCACCGCAGATCCTGCTCCGAGTGCACGACCGCGAACGGAATCCTGACCTTGTCGGCGTACGTCAACGGGCTCAACCGCCGCTGTTCCGCCACATCCGGCCCGACCAGGCGGTCCGTGAAGAACCAGCCGATGTCCGAGCAGCCGCTGAACGAATCCCACGCGTTGACCGCACGTTCCGACCACGCCGCCTGGAACCGCTCGCCATGGTGTGCCGCCAGCCAACCGGTCATGTAACCGCCGTACGAGCCGCCCATCACGCCGACCCGCTCACCGTCACAGTCCGGCCTGGCCAGCGCCGCGTCCAGTGTTGCCAGTATGTCGTCCGTGTCGACCGTCGTCAGCTTGTGCACGATGGCCTTCGTGTGCGCTTCGCCGTAGCCGGACGAGCCGCGCGGGTTGGGTAGTACGACCGCGTACTCGGCCGCCGCGTACACCTGAGCCTCGTCGAAGAACGCCCAGCCGTGGTACATGTGCGGGCCGCCATGGATGTGCAGCAGCACCGGGTGCGGACCGGCGCCCGCCGGCAGCACCAGCCAGCCGTGGACGGGGTAGCCGTCCGGTGCAGTGCCGTTGAGCTCGATCACCGGCCGAAGTCCGGCCGCCCGCAACGGTTCCGCGTACGACGTGAGCGTGGTGACCGTGCCGTCCGCCACCAGGACGACCTCGCCAGGACTGTCCGAAGTGGATACGACGGCCACCACGCGGTCACCGTCCGCCGCGAACGACTTCACCGAGCCGTGGTGGCCGGCCAGCACCGGCAGCGTGTCCAGCGTCGCGCAGTCGGCGTCCAGCGGCACGACGCGCAGCTCGATCGCGCCCCGGTTGCGTACGCCGACCGCGATCCCGCCCGCTAGCAATACCGGCTGCCCGGCCATTGTCTCGCAGTCGACCGTTTCGACGTCGGTCAGCCGGCGCGGCACACCCGGCACGTTCGACGCGAACGGGATCGCCCACAGGCCGCTGTTCTCCGCCTCGGAGTCACCGGCACCGACGTGTTCCGACGCGATGTAGACGACGAGGCCGTCCTCGGTGACCATCGGCAGCGACGCCCAGCCGTTGTTGCGCGCCAGTCGCACCGGCTCGCCGCCGCCGGCCGCCGACACCGCGTACAACTCGCTGCGCACGTTCTCCTCGACGCCGAGATCGGCCGGCGCCACGAACACCACGTGAGTCCCGTCTGGTGTCCACGCCGGCTCGGACACGTCGCAGCGGCCGTCGGTCAGCTCGACCGGCTCCGGGAGCGTCGCGTTGGTCGAGTCCAGCGCGCCGCCCAGGTCCAGCAGGACGATGCGGGAATGCTGGTCGACGACGTAACCGATGTCGTCGAACCGGTAGTCCATCCTGGTGATGCGCCTGGGTGCCTCGGCGTCCGGTTCCGGGGCGCCCGGCCACTCGCCGTGCCGGGTGCCGTAGCGGCCCGGCTCCGGCACGCGTGTGCAGAACACGATCCGGCGCGAGTCCGGTGCCCACACCGGACCCGCCACTCCCAACTCCAGCGACGTCACGCAGCGCGCCTCACCGCCGTCGCTGGGCATGACGTGCAACTGCGGCCGCTCCCCGGCCCCGCCCGGTCGCACGAACGCCAGCCAGCGGCCGTCCGGCGACAGTGTCGGCGACACGTCGTGCCGGCCCCAGGTCAGCGGCCGGTGGGCGCCACCGACCAGCGAGATCCGTTGCAGCGTCGAGCGATACTCGTTCTGTTCCGGATCGGCATCGGCGACGGCGACCACCAGCAGATCGCCGTGCAGGGTGGGACTGGTCGGCACGCGCAGCAGCGCGACATCGTCTGGACGCACGGCCTCCACGCTACCGCTGTGCCGTTAGCGTGGCGTACGAAATTCGGGGGGTCATGTCTTGTGTCGCATCCGAGCCAGGCTCGCCAGGATCGTCGCGGCCAGTATCCCCAGTACGACCAGCAGGGATACGAACGGACCGGGGACCGGTACCGGCACCGCCTGCTGACCGGGCACGAACGGCTGCCAGTCCTCGGCCATCGCCTCCAGGATCAGCTTCACGCCGATGAACAGCAGCAGGACCGACAGGCCGAACCGCAGGTAGACCATGCGCCGTAACAGGTCGCCGAGCAGGAAATACAGTTGCCGCAAACCCAGCAGTGCGAACGCGTTGACCACGAACACGAGATACGACTGCCGGGTCAGCCCGAACACGGCCGGGATCGAGTCCAGCGCGAAGATCAGGTCCGTCGTGCCGATCGCGATGATCACCACCAGCATCGGCGTCACCATGCGCCGGCCGTCGACCCGCACGAACGCCCGCGACCCGTGGTACTCCCGCGTCACCGGCACGGCCCGCCGCAGCAGCCGCAGCGCCGCGTTCTCCACGTACTGATGCTCGCCGATCGGGCCGGGCGTGCGCACAAGCCGGACGGCCGTGAAGATCAGGAACGCGCCGAACAGGTAGAAGATCGCGATGAACTGGTTGATCAGGGCCGCGCCCAGCATGATCAGTGTGCCGCGCAGCACCAGCGCGATGAGGATGCCGATCAGCAGCACCCGGTGCTGGTGGACCACCGGCACCGCGAACGCGGTCATGATCACGAGAAACACGAACAGGTTGTCCACCGACAGCGAGTACTCGGTGATGTAGCCGGAGAAGTACTCACCCGCGTACCGCCCGCCGGCGAACAGCCACACCAGGATGCCGAACACGATGGCGACGACGACGTAGCCGCCGACCGACGTGGCCGCCTCCCGCATGGTGATCTTGTGCGGGTCGCGGTTGACGAGCAGCAGGTCGATCCCGAACACGGCCAGCAGCCCGACGATCGTCGCGAGCCACAGCCATAGCGGGACATTCACGTCAGCCGACCTCCGGATCCGGGCGCACGCCACCATCCGGAGGTCTCTTCCACCAGCCGGTACGTCTCCGCCAGGCTGATCGACGGCGCCGGGAACAGTGGGTAGCTCCGTGTTGACGACACCGCCGCGTGGGAATACTCCCCTCCACGACGGTGGCCATTCTGGTCCATCGCGGTTCCGTTGATCCGCGCGGGTCCGTTCGGCGTACGTTCGTCCCCTCCGCTGAGGGTTTCTCAGTGAACTCCCATTACTGTCGGTTTCGTGCGCCGATCAAGCCGGACCTTCATCAGGTGGCTGCTGCTCGGGCTGGTTGTCGTGCTGGTCGCCGTGGGTGTCGGTGTCCTGGTCAACCGCCTGAACCGGCCAGCCGACGTACGTTCGCAGAGCCAGTTCGTCCCGGTCGTGGACGGCCCTGCCCACGATCAACATGTGTTGATCGACACAACCGTCTACTTCCCGGCGAGCACACCGGCCCCCGCCGTGCTGATCGCGCCCGGCTTCGGCGACACGAAGACGTCGGTGGACAGCCAGGCCAGGGACCTCGCGCGGCAGGGTTTCGTGGTACTCGCCTACACGCCACGTGGTTTCGGTCACAGCACCGGGCTCATCGCGCTCAACTCGCCGGACTACGAGATCGCGGACGCCCGGCAGCTCGTCGACTGGCTGGCCGCGCGGCCGGAGGTCACGAAGGACGGCCCGAACGACCCGAGGATCGGCGTCACCGGCGGCTCCTACGGTGGCGCGCTCGCGCTCATGCTGGCCGGTACCGACCGCAGGGTGGACGCGATCGCCCCCGTGATCACCTACAACGACCTGTCCCAGGCGCTGGTCCCGAACGCGGCCACCCCAGGTGTGGTGGCCGGTTCGACTCCGGCGACCGGCGCGTTCGCCGCCGACGGCGTGTTCAAGAAGGCGTGGGCCGGCATCCTGTTCGGCAGCGGCCTGAGCGGCGGCCCGCAACAGTCAACGACCGGCACCGCGGCCGCCGCTGATCCGCCCGCCACCTGTGGTCGGTTCATCGCGGAGGTGTGCGCGGCGTACGAACAGGTCGCCACCACCGGCCTGGCCACCCAGCAGACCGTCGACCTGCTGCGCCGCAACTCGCCGGTCAGCGTGACCAGCCACATCACCGTGCCGACCCTGCTGGTGCAGGGGGAGCAGGACACGCTGTTCGGCCTCGACCAGGCGGACGCGAACGCGCGCCAGATCACCGCGGCCGGCGGCAAGGTGAAGATGACCTGGTACGACGGCGGCCACGACGGCGGGCCGCCCACCGCCGCCGTCGACCAGCAGATCACCGACTGGTTCCGGTACTACCTGGCCGGCCACGGCACCGACCCAGGCACCGCCTTCCAGTACGACGTGCGGGGCGCGGTCCGCGCCAACGGCATCCCGTCCGTCCGCACTGTCACCGCCCCGGCGTATCCGGGCCTGACGGGCAGTGGAACCGAACGGCAGACGCTTGCGCTGCAAGGACAGCCGCAGCAGCCGGCGCTCAACCCGCCAGGTGGCAGCCCGGCCGCGATCAGCGGACTGCCCGGCATCGGCGGCGCACTCGGTGGCACCGCCGCCGGCCGGCTGGCATCGGACATTCCCGGCGAGAACGCGTCGTTCGTGACAGCGCCCCTGCCCAGCCAGTTGCTGGTGGCCGGCGCGCCGACGGTCCGGCTGCGGGTCAGCGGCCAGGGCCAGGCGATCCTGTTCGCGAAGCTGTACGACATCGCGCCCAACGGCACCCGCACCCTCCCCGGCGCCGCGGTCGCGCCGATCCGGATCGATTCGCTGCCCACCGACGTGACGGTCACGCTGGCCGGCATCGTGCAACCCGTTCAGTCGGGCCATCGGCTACAACTCGTCGTGTCCACAACGGACCAGAGCTACGCCGGGCTCGGCACACCTTCGGTGGTCGGCATCGGCCTCGCGTCGGCCGATCTTTCGGTGCCGGTCGTCCCCGGTCGCACCGGTTCGGCCGCTTTGCCTGTCCCGCAACTGATCGCGATCGGCGTCGTGTTGGTGCTGTGCCTGTTGGCCGGCGGCTATTTGCTTGTTCGCCGCCGCCGCCCGGACCAGGTCGACCCGGACACAGCCGACGTGCCGCTGGTGCTCGAAGGGCTGAGCAAGTCGTATCCGGGCGGGGTGGTCGCCGTCGATGACCTGTCGTTCCAGGTGACGAAAGGTCAGGTCGTCGGCCTGCTCGGCCCGAACGGCGCCGGCAAGACGACGGCGCTGCGCATGATGATGGGCCTCGTGCATCCGTCGGCCGGTTCGATCCGGCTGTTCGGCCACCTGGTGCGCCCCGGTGCGCCGGTGCTGTCCCGGATCGGCTCGTTCGTGGAGGGCCCCGGTTTCCTGCCGCACCTGTCGGGTCTCGCCAACCTGCGGCTCTACTGGGCCGCGACCGGCCGCCCGGCCGATGAGGCCAGGTTCGACGAGGCACTGGCGATCGCCGGCCTCGGCGACGCGGTGCGACGCAAGGTCGGCACGTACAGCCAGGGCATGCGGCAGCGCCTCGCCATCGCCCAGTCGATGCTCGGACTGCCCGACCTGCTGGTACTGGACGAACCGACGAACGGTCTCGACCCGCCGCAGATCCGCGACATGCGCGGCGTGCTGCGTGACTACGCGGCCGGCGGCCGGACCGTACTGGTGTCCAGCCACCTGCTCACCGAGGTCGAGCAGACGTGCAGCCACGTCGTCGTCATGCACCAGGGTCGGCTCGTCGCGTCCGGCGACGTGCGGGAGATCGTCGGCGGCAGCGGGGAGACGTCGTTCCGGGTGGACGACGCCGACCGTGCGGTCGGTGTGCTCAGCGGCCTCGTGACGGCGGCCGACGTGGAACTCCAGGACGGCCAGGTGCACGCGAAGCTGAACGGCGTGCCGCGTTCGGCGGCCGTGGACGCGTTGGTACGGGCCGGCGTCGCCGTCGACCAGGTCGGGCCGCGCGGCCGGCTGGAAGACGCGTTCCTGCAACTGGTCGGCGGAGGTGCGAAATGACAGCGGTGGGCTACCGACCGGGACGGACGCTGCCGGTCCGGGTGGAACTGACCCGGCAGTTGCGCCGTAGGCGGACGCAGATCGCCCTGGGATTCCTGGTGATCCTGCCGTTCCTGCTGCTGATCGCGTTCAAGATCGGCAACGGCAGCAGCAACCGCAACTCGGGCCAACTGGTCGACCTCGCCACGTCCAGCGGCGCCAACTTCACGGTCTTCGCGCTC
This sequence comes from Pseudonocardiaceae bacterium, assembly GCA_036269975.1. GTDB lineage: Bacteria > Actinomycetota > Actinomycetes > Mycobacteriales > Pseudonocardiaceae > DATEPR01. The sequence continues at coordinate 7,249 of DATBDL010000244.1, forward strand.
TTCGCGTCCGCGAGTTTCCTGCTGGTGGTCGTGGTCGCGCTGTTCTTCGGCGACACGGTAGCGAGCGAGGCGTCCTGGTCGAGCCTGAAGTACCTGCTGGCGGCGCCGATACCACGCGGAAGGCTGTTGCGGCAGAAGGCGATCGTGGCCGGCATACTCACCGTGGTCGGCCTCGTCGTGCTGCCGGCGGTGTCGCTGCTGGTCGGCGTGCTCTGGTACGGCACCGGCGACATGGTCAGCCCGGTCGGCGACGCGCTCCCGTTCGGCACGGCGGTCGGCCGGATCGCGCTGACGGTGGCGTACCTGTCGGTGCACCTGCTGTGGGTGGCCGGGCTGGCGCTGCTGCTGTCGGTGTCCACGGACGCCCCACTCGGCGCGGTCGGCGGCGCGGTGCTGGTGTCGATCCTGTCGCAGATCCTGGACTCGATCACCGCACTGGGCGGCCTACGCGAGTACCTGCCGACGCACTACGTCTACGCGTGGGCGGACCTGCTCAGCCCCGACATCGACTGGGGCGACCTGGCACGGGGAATCCTGTCCGCCCTGATCTACGCGGCCATCTTCGTGTTCTTCGCGGTGCGCCGCTTCAACAGCAAGGACATCACGAGCTGAGCTGACTCACCGGCCGCGCCGCTCGGCGGTCGAGCCCGGCCGCCGGGCCTTCGGCAGCCGCGCGACCACGGCGTCGTACGACATGTCGAGCAGTTCACGCACCTCGCCGGCCGGCACTGTGCCGTCCAGCGGCACCGAAATCCAGCCGTACCTGCCGATATGAGTGCTCGCGGTGATCGCCGGATACCTGTCCCGCCATTCGTCGCCGGCCTCGGCGGTCGGACCGCACTTCAGGCCCACCTTCGGCGTACCGAGGCCGATGAACGCGAACGCCTTGCCGCCGACCTTGCACACGAGTTCGCCGTCGCCCCACGGGTACGCCTCCTCGGCGCCCGGCTTGGCCATGCAGTACGCGATCACGTCGTCGAGCGTCAACGGACGCCCGCCGCGTCCATGCCGCGCAGTTCCTTCTTCAGGTCGTGGATCTCGTCCCGCAGCCGCGCCGCCAGTTCGAACTGCAGGTCGCGGGCCGCGTTCATCATCTGCTCGGACAGCCGGCTGATCAGGTCGGCCAGTTCCGCCCTCGGCATGCTCTTCGGGTCACGGCCGGACTCGATCACGCCGGCACTGCGCGCCAACGGTGAACCACCCGGCTCGCCGGTGGCCCGCTTGCCCCGGGACGTGTTGCGACCGGAGCCGCCGACCGGGGTGCGCTGGTCCGAGTCCTCGGCCTCCGCGTACACCCGGTCCAGGATGTCCGCGATCCGCTTGCGCAGCGGCTGCGGATCGATGCCGTGCTCGACGTTGTACGCGACCTGCTTGGCGCGCCTGCGGTTCGTCTCGTCGATCGCCCGCTCCATCGACGCGGTGACCCGGTCCGCGTACATGTGCACCTGACCGGACACGTTCCGCGCCGCGCGGCCGATCGTCTGGATCAACGACGTGCCGCTGCGCAGGAAGCCCTCCTTGTCGGCGTCCAGAATGGACACCAGGGAGACCTCGGGCAGGTCGAGGCCCTCCCGCAGCAGGTTGATGCCGACCAGTACGTCGTACTCACCCAACCGCAACTGCCGCAACAACTCCACCCGACGCAGAGTGTCCACTTCGGAGTGCAGGTAGCGCACCCGAATGCCCAGTTCCAGCAGGTAGTCGGTCAGGTCCTCCGCCATCTTCTTGGTCAGCGTCGTGACGAGCACCCGCTCGTCCCGCTCGGCCCGCGTGCGGATCTCGTGCACCAGGTCGTCGATCTGGCCCTCGGTCGGCTTGACGATGACCTCGGGATCGATCAGACCGGTCGGCCGGATCACCTGCTCCACGAACTCGCCGCCGGCCTGCCCCATCTCGTACGGACCGGGCGTCGCGGACAGGTACAGCGTCTGGCCGACCCGGTCGCTGAACTCCTCCCACGTCAGCGGCCGGTTGTCCATCGCGCTGGGCAGCCGGAACCCGTGGTCGACCAGGGTCCGCTTACGTGACGCGTCGCCCTCGTACATGCCGCCGATCTGCGGGACCGTGTTGTGCGACTCGTCGATGACCAGCAGGAAGTCGTCCGGGAAGTAGTCGATCAGGGTGGCGGGCGCGGTGCCGGCGCCACGGCCGTCGATGTGTCGCGAGTAGTTCTCGATGCCGGTGCAGAAGCCGACCTGGCGCATCATCTCGACGTCGTAGCTGGTGCGCATACGCAGCCGCTGCGCCTCCAGCAGCTTGCCCTGGCCCTCCAGTTCGGCCAGCCGTTCGGCCAGTTCGGCCTCGATGGCCGTGATCGCCTTCCCCATCCGCTCCGGCCCGGCCACGTAGTGGGTCGCCGGGAAGATCCGCAGCTCCTGGACGTCGCGGACGATCTCGCCGGTCAGCGGATGCAGGTAGTAGAGTTTGTCGATCTCGTCACCGAACAGTTCCACCCGGACGGCCAGCTCCTCGTAGGCCGGGATGACCTCGACCGTGTCACCGCGCACGCGGAACGTGCCGCGCGAGAAGGCCAGGTCGTTGCGGGTGTACTGGACGTCGACAAGGGCGCGCAGCAGCAGGTCGCGGTCGACGGTCCCACCGACCTTGAGCTCGATCGACCGGTCGAGATAGGACTGAGGGGTGCCGAGACCGTAGATGCAGGACACGGTCGACACCACGATCACGTCCCGCCGGGACAGCAGGCTCATCGTCGCCGAGTGGCGCAGGCGCTCGACGTCCTCGTTGATAGAAGAGTCCTTCTCGATGTAGGTGTCGGTCTGGGGGACGTACGCCTCCGGCTGGTAGTAGTCGTAGTAGCTGACGAAGTACTCCACCGCGTTCTGCGGGAAGAACTCGCGCAGCTCGTTGGCCAACTGCGCGGCCAGCGTCTTGTTCGGGACCATGACCAGCGTCGGCCGCTGCACCTTCTCGATCAGCCACGCCGTGGTCGCCGACTTGCCGGTGCCGGTGGCGCCGAGCAGCACGACGTCCTTCTCGCCAGCCCTGACCCGCCGCTCCAGTTCGGCGACGGCCTGCGGCTGATCGCCGGCCGGCTGGTAGTCCGCGATGACGCGGAAGGACCCGTCGGCGCGCGGGATGTCGCCGATGGGCCGGAACTCGGAGTGTGCGGTGACGGGAGGGAGCTCGGTCGCGAAAGCCACGACATCGAGAGTAGGCCGACCGACCGACAGAGTTCACGCAAGTTGTGGCTGGATGGTGCTGGACGGCGGTTGGCCAGGCGATCTGTCACGGACCGCGAAGACAGACCCCACCATCCCACCGCCGCCCAGCAGCGCAAGAGGCGTCCGAGCACCGCAACCACCCAACACAGCGGCCCAGCCAAAACCAGCGAGGACAATCCAGACAGTCAGAGGGGCCGCTCGATCACTTCTGCCTCACCCCGATCCAGGCTGCACGCGCTGTCACCGACCAGCACAACCGACTTCGCCGGGACCGGGCACCACGTCCGTTGCGTAGCCGGGCGGCCGGCCGGCGGCCGTGTGGCGGGTCGGCCCCGTGATCCGGCGTGGTTTCGGAGAAAGACTTTGCCGGACGGCGGCCCCGAGGGCTCAAGTCGCGGTGTCTGTGCGCCGATCACCACTCACATGGGTGACACACGATCGAGACTCTGGGATAGCCGCCTCGGTTCGGGGCAGGATGGCGTCATGCGCACCGGCTCCCACCTGCTGCCATCGGCCCGTCGGGGCGATGCGACGGAGCTGGACGTCCATCCTCCGAAGATCGAGACGTTCGACCTGACGGCGATGGCCAACGTCGACCCGAAGGGCTACGTGCGGCCGGTCGACGAGTACCGCGTCGAGCCGTTCGGCCTGTACATGGCCCGGCCCGTTGTCGACCGGGTGGACCTGGCTTACCGGGAGACGTGGCTGCTGCCCGAGCTCGACCTGGCGATCACCGACTGGACCTGCCATCCCGGCCACGAGCGGGACCGCGACTTCTACCTGGACATCGCGCTGGTGCGGCCGGGGGACCGGACGTGGCAGCTCGTCGACCTGTATGTCGACATCGAGCTGCGGACCGGGCGCGACCTGACGGTGCTGGACACCGACGAACTGCTCGGCGCGCTCGGCGACGGTCTGATCAATCGCGCGACTGTCCAACGTGCACTGGACGCCACATACCGGACCGTGGACCGATTGGCCGCGCATGGCTACGATCTTGACGCGTGGCTGTCCGATCTGGACATCCACTTGACATGGCAAGGCAGTTGACATAGCGGAGCATCCGAGCAGCTAGTCGCCGTTCGTGCAAGATGCAACCGCCATCCGTGGTCTCGACCAGTCGATGTGAAATCGATATCAATTCGTAGGTAACTCGTTCCATAACGAATCGACCCCCGAGGTCACCACCCGCACACACACCGCTACTCTCGGCCCGGTGGGAACCGCTATAACGCCCCAGTTGGTGGACATCGTCGACACGTTCACCGCAGAACGCAGCTACTCGTCCGGTGGCAGCGTCCGGTTGACCTTCTGCCAGGTCGAACCGTGGGGGCTGCGGATGGAGTGCCCCACACCGGAAGACCCGTTCGTGGACAGCGAGGTCACCTGGCTGATCCCGGACGCCGGCCTCCGGTTGACCCACAAACGCCCGCGCTCCCGCCACGCCCGTAGCGGCCCCAGCACCCTGACCGCGGTGCGGGTGCAACGCGACACCCGCTCGTGGCGCACGACGGACCTGCTGCTCGGCCTGTCAGTACCCGGCAACACCACGGCCAGGATCGTCGGCTCCGAGGAGTTCGCCGCGGCCGTGTCCGGGCGGGTGCTGCGGCCGGACGACGCGGACATGGCACTGCGGACGGTGCACCGGGCGCTGGAGGAGCTGAGCCGCTGCTACCACGATCTGGTGCCGTGGCTGACGTACCAGCACATCACGACACCCTGGCCACCGCTGTAACCGGCGCAGGTCAGCCAGGCTGCCAACCGGTTCTCGTCGCCCACGCTTCCATCTCGCCATACGAGCGGTGGAACCACGGTTGCTTGGCATCGGCGTAGTCGCCGATCGTGCGGGTCGTGTCGGCCGCGGCTTCCTTGGCCGCCAGGTAGTCCGCACGTGGACCCGGTTCCGCGCGTAGCCAGTCGCGGGCCAGCAACGCCACTCGCCAGCCGGGCGAACCGTCCGCTCGAATGTGGACATTGCACCAGCGGCCCGGATCGGCGTTGGCCACCATCCGCTTGCGCCAGTGCTCCGGGTCGACGTCCTGTGGGTGCGGCGTGTCCCGTGTGTACGTGGGCAGTGGCGCGAAACCCGCCCCCACGAACGGTTCCGTCAACGCGTCCGCGTCGGCGAGATCGGCGACCGTCACCTGGATGTCGATCACGTCCTTGGCGGCCAACCCCGGCACCGACGTCGATCCGATGTGATCGACGCGCGACACCAGCGACCCGCCGGCCAGCCGCAACCGCGCGATCAGGCGCTCCGCTTCCGCCGGCCAGGATTGGTGGTAGGGCACCAGTTTCGGCCCACCCCGGTCCGGCATTCGTCGCAGCCGCACGTTCGCCTCGAACGGCACCAGTCGGTCCGCCCACAGGTCGTCCACGGTCGCCAGCACCTGGTCCGGCGTCCCCGAGTTGTCCAGCCACACGTCCGCGACGGCCCGCCGTCGCCCGTCGTCCGCCTGGGCCGCGATCCTGGCCAGCACGTCGGATTCGGTCATGCCCCTGTCGTGCACGAGCCGCCGGATGCGGTCCGGCTCCGGCGCGTCCACCACCAGGACCAGGTGGTAGCGCGGCGCGAGGCCGTTCTCCACCAGCAGCGGCACGTCGTGCACGACGACCGCGTCCGTGGCCGCTTCGGCGGTCAGTTCGGCCGTCCGAGCGCCGACCAGCGGATGCACGATCTGGTTCAGGCGCACCCGTGCGCTGTCGTCGGCGAACACCCGCTGGGCCAGCGTCGGCCGGTCCAGCGAGCCGTCCGGCGCGAGCACACCGTCGCCGAACGCATCGACCACCGCCGCCAGGCCGGGTGTTCCGGGGGCGACGACCTCCCTGGCGATCTTGTCCGAGTCGATCAAAGTGGCGCCGTGCTCGGCCAGCCGGCCGGCCACCGTCGACTTCCCCGACCCGATTCCGCCGGTCAACCCCACCCTCAGCACGACGCCGATTCTGCCGTAGATACGAACGGACCGTCGATCAGGCGTGGGCCGTCAGGCCGAGCTTGGCCAGTGCCGAGAGCTGTGCCGTGTCTTCGCCCTTGGGCAGCACGCCGGTGTTGGCCGTCACCAGTACCGTGCGCGTGCCGACGGACATCGCCAGCGCCTGGTTCTGCTGGCTGATCATCAACGTGGCCGGCGAGCCGTTCACCTTGAGTGTGCTGACCTGCGAGTTCGCGCTACGGGCGTCGTTCACGGTCGACGTGACCCGCGCCTGCGCCGACTGCGGGTCGCCGTAGGTGGCGACACCGATCGTCAGCACGGCGGCGGTCACCCCCTGGCCGGCCGGGATGCCGTAGTAGCAGTCCAGCCGCGCGGTACGGCCGATGCTCGTCAGCGGCACGCCGACGACCTGGTTCGCCGAACCGCCCAGCGGGTGGCCGACGATCTTGTCGATGTCCGCCGCCGCTGCCACGCCGGTGCAGGCCGTCGGCGGTGTGGTCCCCACCGCGACGGTGGGCGGTGGCCGGGGCGTCGCGGAGAACGTCGGCACCGGCGGCTTGGGATTGGTGCGCGGGGTACTCGACGACGAGCAGCCGGCCAGCAGCAACCCGACCAGCCCGAACACGGCCATCGTCGAACCGGCCGCCGTCAGACCGCGCGCCCCATTCATGCCGAGCACGCTAGTCGGAAGTGCCGACAACCACGAGGACCCCGCGCCGAAACCGGCGCGGGGTCCTCGTGGTTGGGCGAAGGCGAGATCAGACGCCGCCGGAGAGCCGCTCCCGCAGCGCTGCCAACTGCTCGTCACTGGCCAGCGTGCCGCCAGTGGTGCTGCTGGCAGCGGCCTCGTCCGTGGACGAGTAGTTGCCGCTGGGCGCCTCGCCGGACTGAGCTGCCTCGGCGTCCGCTTCCGCGGCCTTCACGATCTGCTTCATGTGCTGCTCGTAGCGGGTGTGCGCCTCGGCGTACTGGCGCTCCCACTCCTCGCGCTGCTTGTCGTAGCCTTCCTGCCAGTCCTGGGTCTCCGGGTCGAAGCCTTCGGGGTAGATGTAGTTGCCCTCGGCGTCGTACTCGGCGGCCATGCCGTACTGGGTCGGGTCGAACTCGGTGTCCGGCGTGAAGCCCTCGTTCGCCTGCTTCAGCGACAGCGAGATCCGCCGGCGGTCCAGGTCGATGTCGATGACCTTGACCATCACGTCGTCGTTGACCTGGACGACCTGCTCCGGGATCTCCACGTGGCGCTCGGCCAGCTCGGAGATGTGCACCAGACCCTCGATGCCCTCGTCGACCCGCACGAACGCGCCGAAGGGCACCAGCTTGGTGACCTTGCCCGGCACGATCTGGCCGATCGCGTGGGTACGGGCGAACTGGCGCCACGGGTCCTCCTGCGTCGCCTTCAGCGACAGCGAGACCCGCTCGCGCTCCATGTCCACGTCGAGCACCTCGACGGTGACCTCCTGGCCGACCTCGACCACCTCGTTCGGGTGATCGATGTGCTTCCAGGACAGCTCGGAGACGTGCACGAGGCCGTCCACACCGCCGAGGTCGACGAACGCGCCGAAGTTGACGATGGAGGACACGACGCCCTTGCGGACCTGGCCCTTCTGGAGCTGGTTGAGGAACTCGCTGCGAACCTCGGACTGCGTCTGCTCCAGCCACGCGCGGCGGGACAGCACCACGTTGTTGCGGTTCTTGTCCAGCTCGATGATCTTCGCCTCGAGCTCACGGCCGACGTAGGGCTGGAGGTCGCGCACTCGGCGCATCTCCACCAGCGACGCCGGCAGGAAGCCACGCAGGCCGATGTCCAGGATCAGGCCACCCTTGACCACCTCGATCACGGTGCCCTTGACCGGCTCGTCCTTCTCCTTGAGCGCCTCGATCGTGCCCCAGGCGCGCTCGTACTGAGCGCGCTTCTTGGACAGGATCAGCCGGCCCTCCTTGTCCTCCTTCTGGAGAACGAGCGCCTCGACCTCATCACCGACGCTGACCACCTCGGACGGGTCGACATCGTGCTTGATCGACAGCTCACGCGAGGGGATGACACCCTCGGTCTTGTAGCCGATGTCGAGCAGAACTTCGTCCCGGTCGACCTTGACGATGGTGCCCTCGACGATGTCGCCATCGTTGAAGTACTTGATGGTCTTGTCGACGGCGGCGAGGAAGTCCTCCGCCGTCCCGATGTCGTTGATCGCGACCTGCTGCGCGGGGGCCTTGGCCGGGACAATGGTGGTGTCGGTGGACATTAGGTGGGTTGCTCCGGACGGTTTGTGTTGTGGGTGGACATGATCGTTCGTGGTGCGCGACGGACGTTCCGGCCAGCGGAGGAAGCCTGGTGACGTCGGTGCTGAGAAGTACAACAGCGACGAAGGCGGCCCGATTCCCGACGTGCGGGACCGCAGGCAGTAAGAACCCACTGCGCGGGCGGTATCGTACGCGATTTTCCGGTTCGTGGGCAAACCCGTGCCTCCGGCTGGGGCCGATCACAGTGTGCTGGCACGATCATCGACGTGCGGCGGGGAGCAATCCGAGACAACACCGAGATGGCACCGAGACAACTCGTCGGTTCCGCGTCGGCTGGAGTGGGTCCAGACGTACGAAAACCAGGCCGGATCCTGTCGATCCAGTCGAATCGACCGACGCCGAGGAGCCGTCCGTGACCGACTCGGAACGCAGCGTGCCTGAATCAACCGAAATCGAATTGAAACCGAGTCCTCCGGGGACGATCGGGACGACACCGGAACGCCACCTGTCCGCAGAGGCCGCGCTGGGCACCGTCGGCATCGCGAAACGGACCGTCGACCGGGCCGAGTCACGGTGGGCCAGCCGGGCGTGGTGGGACGCGGACGCCGACGACTACCAGGCCGAACACGGTGACTTCCTCGGTGTCGCCGACTTCATGTGGTGTCCGGAAGGCGTGCGCGAGGCGGACGCACGGCTACTCGGTGACGTCGCGGGCCGCGTGATCCTCGAGGTCGGCTGTGGATCGGCGGCGAGTGCCCGTTGGCTGGCCGGCCAGGGCGCCTACGTGGTCGGTGTCGATCTGTCGGCGGGGATGCTCGGTCACGCAAGGGCCGGCAATGCCGAATCCGGTGTCGACGTGCCACTCGTGCAGGGCAGCGCGGACGAACTGCCGTTCGCGACCGGCAGTTTCGACGCCGCGTGCTCCGCGTTCGGCGCCGTTCCGTTCGTCGCGGACTCCGGTGCCGTGCTGCGTGAGGTCGCCCGTGTGTTGCGACCGGGCGGTCGGTGGGTTTTCGCGGTGACTCACCCGATGCGGTGGATTTTCCCGGATGACCCCGGCGCGGGTGGGTTGACCGTGACGCAGTCCTATTTCGACCGCACGCCGTATCTGGAGGTGGACGAGGACGGCCGCGCGACCTACGTGGAGCACCACAGGACGCTCGGCGACTTCGTCCGGCAGATCAGGGCGGCCGGCATGGTGCTGACCGACCTGATCGAGCCCGAGTGGCCGGACGGACACGACAGGGAGTGGGGCCAGTGGAGCCCGCTGCGCGGCAGGCTGTTCCCAGGAACGGCGATCTTCTGCTGTGAGCGCGCGTGAGCCACGTGAACCACGGGCCCGACACGACCGGCGAGCGGCAGCGAGGCGGTGAGGTGAGCGCGGCCAGGCTGGGTGCGTTGCGCGAGGCGCAGGACGCCCGGTTCGCGCGCCTCGATCCGCTCCTGGTGTCGACGGCGGCCGAGCCGGCGGGTGAGCAACTCGGCGTCGCGCTGCCGTCCGGCCGGCGGGTGGCCGGCGTGCTCGCCAGGACGGTGCACGGGCCCGGCGCGCCGACCAGCCTGTGGTCGGCGCGGGACGCGTGGGAGCTGTTCCCGTTCGTCGGCGACGAACCAGGCGCGGGCCTACATGCCCTGCTGGGCACATGGCGCCGGCTGATGGACCGCGCCGGCCGGCCGGACCACGACTCGGCGTGTGTCGTGACGTGGCCGAGCCGGGACGTCGAGGGCAGCAACGTCCTGCTCCGGCACGGTTTCGTCCCGCTGTCCGTGCTCGCCGTCCGGCGCCCGGCCGTGCCGACCGACGAGTGGGAGCCGAAGCTCGGCCTGACCGTTCGCCGCGCGAATGGAAGCGACGTCGAGACCGCGGTGCAGCTCGCGCTGGCCGAGATGTCGTATTCCGCGATGGTCGGCGGCACGATCGTGCGACCGGACGCGGCGGACATCAAGCGGACCGCGCTGCGCTACCGGATCGGCAACGACGACATGGTGTGGCTGGTCGAACGTGAGGGCGTCGCCATCGCGCTGGCCGAGTGCTGGGTGACCGACTCGAACCCCGGCGCCCGGCACCGGTTCCCGGTGCCGACCGGCCGCTGGGGTTACGTGAACGCCGTTTCGGTGTTGCCGGGTGTCCGTGGCGCGGGTGTCGGCAGGTCGCTGATGGCCCTGGTGCACCGGGAGCTGTACCGGGCCGGCGTGACCGGGACCT
>DATBDL010000245.1:0-7176 GCA_036269975.1 Pseudonocardiaceae bacterium
GCGGTGCCGACGGGGTTGGCGGTGCCGACGGGGTGGGCGGTGCCGACGGTCTCGCACTGTTGGCCGGCCTGCCCACGATCGTCCACTTCGAACTCGATCCCATCACGTCGTTCGCCGTGAACGCGGCGGAGGAATACCAGAAGTGCCTGGACAGCCGCGTGGCCACCGGCGTGCCGACGCACCGGCCACGGGCGTCCGCGCTGCTGTTCGGCCGCTTCGACCGCGACGAGATCACCATCGGCGGCGTCGAGTTCGTGCCGGACATCCGTGGCACGGACGAGACCGTCATCGCCGAGTTCGAGGACACCATCGCACCGCGGTTCGGCGACGCCTACCGCAATCTCAGTCGAGGATTCTGGTCCGACGAGAAGGCGGTGTTACGGGCGATCATGCGCCAGGACGAGTACGGCCGGGAACTGCTCGGGTCCGTCCATTCGCACCCGGACTGGCAGAACATCGGCCCGGAACACGAACGGCGGATGCGGCTGGGTGAGAACCCCACGCAGATGGACGAGTATCTGTTCCGCCAGTCGTGCTGGCCGGTGAACGTGATCTGGTACATCAGCGGCGGCGATCGCGGTATGACGCATCAGGTGGCGGGGTGGCGCCCCGGCCCGAACGGATGCGAGCGGCTCGAACTGGGGCTGCCGTCCGCGATCCACGAAACCTTCGACATGGCTGTCCCGACCGACGCCGACAGTGCCGCGTCGATCAGATGGAATCGAAGCGGTCTCACCTAAGGAGAAAAGGACATGTCCGACCCACAGTGCGTGGTGACCGTCAAACTGCCCACCGCGTTCCACACGTTGACCGGCGGGCGACGAAATGTCTCGGTCGAATGCGGCACGGTCCGGGACGTGCTGATCGGTCTCGACCGGCTCTGCCCCGGTGTGCTCGACCGGCTCGTGGACCAGAAGGGTGCCATGCAGCGCTACGTCAACGTCTACCACAACGAGAACGACATCCGGGGGCTGGACGGTCTGGAGACCAGGGTCGCGCACGAGGACCAGATCTGGATCCTGCCCGCCGTCGCCGGCGGCAGCGGGGCGAACCCGCCATGGGAGTCCTGATGTCCGACGTCCTGCCCGCCGAGTTCTTCACCGACCCTGGGCCGTCCCCGCACGCGGCGACCACGGAACTGCGGTCGGCGTGTCCGGTGCACCGGATCGACTACCCACCGGGCACCCGGTCCTACGCGGTGCTCGGCCACAAGGTCGTCGAGGAGGCACTCGGCGACCCGCGCCTGTCCAAGGAGGTCGAGAACCTCCCACCCCGGTACCGGGACAAGGCGCTGGCAACCAGCCTGCTGATGGTGCGCAACCTCGGCTTCGCCGACCCGCCTGCGCACGCCCGGCTGCGCAGGCCGCTCAGCCGGGCGTTCCTGCCCGGTCGGGTCGCCGGGCTCCGCCCGCGCATCCAGGAGGTCGTCGACGACCTCGTCGACGACTTCCCCGAGACCGGTGAGGTCGAACTGCTCAGCGCGTTCGCCCTGCCGATGCCGCTGATCGTGATCTGCGAGTACCTCGGGATACCGACGACGGACCGACCGCTGTTCCAGAAATGGGGCTACGTCCTGTCCCAGGATCCGTTCCACATCTCCGAGGCCGAGCTCAAGGAGTCGACCGACGAGTTCATCGACTACTTCACCGAACTCGTCGCGCGCCGGCGCGCGAACCTGGGCGACGACCTGATGAGCGAACTCGTCCGCGGCATGGACGACGGCACGTTCAGCGAACGGGAGATGCTGTCGACGACCCTCCTGCTGATCATCGCGGGGCACAAGACGGTCGCCAACATGCTCGGCAACGGCACCGCGCTGCTGCTGCGCCATCCCGAACAGCTCGCCCTGCTGCGCGCCCACCCCGAACTGGTGCCATCGGCGGTCGAGGAGATCCTGCGCTACGAGGGATCGGCGTCGTGGGCCTCGCTGCGGGTCGCGGCGCAGGACTTGGCACTGGGCACAGTGGACATCCCCAAGGGCAGCTTCGTGCACCTGTCGCTGGCCGCCGCCGGTCACGACCCCGACGTGTACGAGGACCCGGAACGCTTCGACGTGACCCGTTCGCCCAACCGGCATCTCGGCTTCGGCCACGGTCCGCACTTCTGCCTCGGCGCGCCGCTGGGCAGGTTGCAGGGCGAGATCGCCTTCACCACACTGCTGCGCCGGCTGCCGCGGCTCGAACTCGCGGTGCCGGTCGACGAGATCACCTGGCTCGCGGACAGCTCGCTGTCCCGCGGCCTCGAGGCGCTGCCGGTCCGGCTCAGCGGACGGTTGCCGCGATGACCGGGCCGAGGATCGCCGTCGTCGGGGTGGGCGGCATCGGCGGTTACTTCGGTGGGCGGCTCGCAGCGGCCGGACAGGACGTGCGGTTCCTCGCTCGCGGCGAGACCCTCGCGGCACTGCGGCGCGACGGTTTGTCCGTCGCCGGCGGCTCGACCGTCTGGTCCGCGCCGCACGTGCGGGTATCAGGTGATCCGCACGAGATCGGCGAGGCGGATTTCGTGCTGCTGTGCGTCAAGACGCCGCAGCTACCGGCGGCCGTCGACGCGCTGGGCCCGTTGATCGGCGCGGACACGGCGGTGGTCACCATCCAGAACGGCGTGGAGGCGCCAGAGCGGGTGGCCGAGCGGATCGGCCGCGATCGGGTGCTGCCCGGCCTGGTGCAGGTCGTCGCCACGAAGATCGGACCGGCCGAGGTGCGGCACGTCGGTGGTCCCGGCGCGCTCGGCTTCGCCGAGTGGGACGGCCATGCGTCCCGGCGGGTGCTCCGGCTGCGCGAGGCGCTGCGGGACGCGCGGTTGGCATCGTCGGAGCCCGGCGACATCTGGGCCGACATGTGGGGGAAGTTCCTGTTGGTTGTGCCGATCGGCAGCCTCGGGGCGGCAGCGGACGGGGCGAACATCGGTGAACTCCGCTCGCGGGCGGGCACCCGGAACCTGCTGATCGCGGGTATGCGGGAGATCCACGACATCGCCACCGCGCTCGGAATCGCGCTGCCCGCGAACGTGTTGGACAACGCGATCGAGTTCATGGACCGGCAGCCGGCCCACGTCACCACCTCGCTGCAACAGGACATTCTAGCCGGACGACCGTCCGAACTGGACGCCTGGACCGGTGCCGTCGTCCGCATGGCCGAGCGCGCCGGCACGGCGGCCCCGATCCACGAGATGCTCCACGAACTGCTGGCCGTGCGCGTTGCGAAGGCCGGTGCCCCGCAGCCACTCAAGACCGGCTGAAGGCACCGAAACAGGGGGCTCGGGCCCAGCCGACCGGCACGTTCACGTTCGAGGACATCCTGCGCCACGAGCTCGGCAGGGCCGAACAGGGGTCAACGGCGCAGCAGGCGTTCGATGTCGGCCATCGCGGACTCGTCCAGCGGTCCGTGTACCAGGGCGCCGGCGTTCTCGGTCGCCTGTGCCACGGTGCGGATACCGGGGATGGGTATGGTCGTGTCCGCGCGTGCCAGCAACCATCCGAGGGCACCCTGGGCGAGCGTCCGGCCTCCGCTGGTGAGCACCTCGCGCACCGCCGCCATCCGGTCCAGCCATTCCGGGGCCGGCCGGCTGTCGCGGAAGTACCGCATCCAGGACGGGGAGTTGCCACGCACGTCGTCCTCACCCAGCCGTGAATCGGCCGTGTACTTGCCGGACAGCAGGCCCATGGCCAGAGGTCCCCGGTTGATGCCGGCCATCCCGTGCTCGGCACACACCGCGAGCATCTCGGGCTGGTCGTCCAGGAGGTTGAGCTCATACTGCGTCGCGGCGCAGTGTGGCCCGACGGCGAACGTCGCGGCGCCAGCCGGGTCGTCCGTGCTCCAGCCGTAGGAACGGATCTTGCCGGCCGCGACCAGCGACTCCAGGACCGCGATCACCCCGTCGACCCGGTCGAACGCCATGCCGTCGTCGTGCAACAGATACAGGTCGATGCGATCGGTGCCCAGCCGGTGCAGCGACGCATCGCAGGCGGCTCTGATGTAGTCGTCGGACACGTTGGCGCCGGTCAACTGACGGGTGGACTCGTCGAACGTGTAGCCGAACTTCGTCGAGACGACCACGTCATCCCGGCAACCCGTGATCGCGCGGCCAAGCACCCGCTCGCTGTGGCCGACGCCATAGACATCCGACGTGTCGAAGAAGGTGATCCCCAGTTCGATCGCCCGACGGATCGCCGCGACCGACTCGTCGTCGTTCACCACACCCCAGCCGATGGCCTTGCCGCCCGAACCGAACGGCCCACCGATCGCCCAACATCCGAAACCGCCCACCCGGCCCTGGTGCGGGACGGTGACCATTGAAGTGCCGGGTGAACGCCCGGCGTCGCCGTGTCGGGCACACGTGTGAAAAGCCCTTGTGATTACTGGCCGTCCAGATGGGTATACGCACCCCAGAAGCGGGGATCCCGCGCCGACCAAAGGGGGCACCATGAACCTCGACCGCGAAAGCGCGGCAGCACGCGGACTGCGACGATACGTCGAATTGGTCGCCGAAGCGGTCGGCATCGGCGCGGACGCCTCCGCCACGCAGTTCGACGACCCGGTGAACGTCTACCTTCCGCTGGAACGATGCGCCACCGCGTACCCCGAGCACGATCTCGCCCTGATATGGGACGAGCGGTACGGCTGGATGCTCGCCATCGAGGTGCCCGGCACCGTGCAACTGACCGTGCTGGGATACCTCGCGGACACGCTGCTGCCGACACCACCCGTGGTCGCCGAGTACGTCACACGAGCCTGCTCCGGTGCCGGGTTCGGCCAGGCGCGACCCGAACGACACGCCCGCCCGACCGACGACGACCTGGCCGATCGGCTCGCCGCCTACGCCGGTCGGGTATATGGCGCGTCGTGGTACCGGTTGAGCGCCACCGTCACCGATCAGCCCCGGACAGCCGCATCGACGGTCGGATAGTCGGCCAGCACGCGTTGCGCCCATATGGCCCGAGCACGTCAGCCGTCCGTCGACAGCAGTTCGTGGGTCGCGCGCTCGACCCGCTCACGGGCGTCGGCCTGGGACAACTCGGCGGCGCCGAGCCGCCTGTCGACGGTCGTCCCCGACTGGTTGTACAGCTCGACCAGTCGAGGGTCCACATAGGACTTCTTCGCCACGGCCGGTGTGTTGCCCAGGTGCTCGGCCACTTCGCGGTACATCCGCGTGACCGCTCCTGCCCGGCCGCGTTTCGAGCCCGGTACCCCCGTGCCGGCCAGGATCGTCGCGGCCAGCACCGTCGCCGTCCACGTCCGCAGGTCCTTCACCGAGAACTCCGGACCCACCAGTTCCCGGAACCTCTCGTTCACGTCGTCCGCGTGGATCGCGCACGAGCCGGTGCGGTCCCGGCACACCAGCAGTCTTCCCGCCGCGGCGCCCCGCCGTGCCAGGCCGGCCACCGCCTTGGCCAACAGCGGATCGGACAGCGCCAGCGACCTGTGCGCGCCGCCCTTGGCCTGGTAGTCGAAGCTCACCCGGTCGCCCCGCACCCGGACGTGGTCGCACAGCAGGGTCGCCACGCCGTAGGTGCCGTTCTGCTCGACGTACTCGTCGCCGCCGGTACGAAACACGCCGTTGTCCAACATCCGCAGCGCCACCGCCAGGACCCGCCGCCGCGCGTACCCGCGACTCGCCAGATCCGCCGCCACCTGCTTACGGAAGTCGGGCAGCCGAGGCGCGAGGTCCAGTACCCGGTCGTACTTCTGTTCGTCGCGCTGCCGCCGCCACTGCTCGTGGTACAGGTACTGCCGCCGGCCCGCGTCGTCGACGCCGACCGCCTGGATGTGCCCGTTCGGCCACGGGCAGATCCACACCTCCCGCCAGGCCGGCGGGATCACCAGTGCCTTGATCCGCGCCCGGTCCGCATCGCCTACCGGGCCGCCGTCCTGGTCGACGTAACGGAACCCGCGGCCGTGCCGGCGGCGGGTCAGGCCGCGTCCCGAAACGTCACTACGTCGTAACCGCACGTCCGTGGAATTCCCACCGGCGCACGCGCCAACCATCGCGTGTTTGCCCGGTTTCCGGTACGGGCAGTCCGTCGCCATGGTGCGCTTTGGCTACACGCTGATGACCGAACAGTCCGGGCCGATGCAACTCGTGTCGCACGCGGCCGCCGCCGAACAGGCCGGGTTCGACCTCGCGGTGTGCAGTGACCACTACTCCCCCTGGCTGGCCAGCCAGGGACACGCCCCGCACGCGTGGAGCGTGCTCGGCGCGGTCAGCCAGGTCACCGAGCGGATCGAGCTGATGACGTACGTGACCTGCCCGACCATGCGCTACCACCCGGCCGTGGTGGCGCAGCAGGCGGCCACGATGGGCCTGTTGTCGGACAACCGGTTCACGCTCGGGCTCGGCGCCGGCGAGAACCTCAACGAGCACGTGGTCGGCGCGGGCTGGCCACCGGCCAACGTCCGGCACGAGATGTTCGCGGAGGCGTTGACGATCATCTCGGAACTGTTCGACGGCGGCTATGTCAACTACCCCGGCAAACACTTCCGGGTGGACTCGGCGAAGCTGTGGGACCTGCCCGAGCGGCGGGTGCCGATCGCGACGGCCGTGTCCGGCACTCAGTCGATCGAGGTGTGCGCGCCACGCGCCGACGCGATGATCGCGGTCGAGCCGGACGAGACACTGGTGCAACGATGGGACGCGCTGCGCCCGACACCGGGCACGCGCAAGATCGGCCAGCTTCCGATCTGCTGGGACACCGACCGGGACGCCGCGATCCGCCGAGCGCACGAACAGTTCCGGTGGTTCGCCGGCGGCTGGAAGGTCAACGCCGAACTGCCGGGTCCTTCGGCGTTCGCGGCGGCGACCCAGTTCGTCACAGAGGACGACGTCGCCGCGTCGATCCCGTGCGGCGCGGACGTCGACGCCGTCGTGTCCGCCGTGTCGGCGTTCTGGCAGGCCGGTTTCACCGACGTCGCGCTGGTACAGATCGGCGGCGAGCACCAGGACGAGTTCCTGCGCGTCGCCGAGCAGGAACTCCTGCCAGCGCTGCGCGCGGCGGCACCATGACGGCCGAAGCCGGTTGACGTGCGTTTCGTCGCCGCTACCAGCGGGTAGCCGAAGATATGACGATCTCTTTCGTGCTCGCCGGCGGTGGCAGCCTGGCGGCCACACAGGTGGGCATGCTACGAGCGTTGTCCGAAGCGGACATCACACCGGACTTCCTGGTCGGCACATCGGCCGGTG
>DATBDL010000246.1:0-3099 GCA_036269975.1 Pseudonocardiaceae bacterium
GCCGGATGACCGACGACACCGCCGTCTGGACCGACCTGCCCGACCTGCCGGTGAAACCGCCGGCCGACGCACTGGACCTGGCGGCGGTGCCCGGCGCCAGCGTGTTCCGGCTGTCCCGCACCTGCGAGATCCGCCTCGACCAGAGCACAGCCGGATTCCTGCACGGCCGCGTCGGTGATCCGTTGCGGTTGCGCATGTGGGCGCGGCCGCGCGGCGAGCAGCCCGATCCGCTGTTCGCGTTGGTGGCGGGCGACATCTCGATGCCGGTGACGCTGAACCTCGGCCGCTACGGCTGGTCGCCCACGGTCCAGCTCACCGCGCTGCTGCGGGCCCGGCCGGCGCCGGGCTGGCTGCGGATCGAGGTCGGCTGCCGTGCGGTGTACGGGCAGTGGTTCGACGAGGACGCCATGGTGATCGACTCGGCCGGCCGCTTGGTCTGCCAGTCGCGCCAGCTCGCGCTCACGCCGTTGGAACGGTAGGCAGCTCCCACGCGGCCCGGAACTCGTCCACCATCAACCACGCCAGTTGTGGGTGCGTGCCGAGTTCCTGCTTCGCCGTGGCCAGCGACTCCAGATTGAGGCGTTCCTGGTCGAACCGTTCGGTGGTCAACGCCTCGGTGAAGACCTCGCGGACGGTGGCGCAGTGGTAGACGTAGGTCGCCGCCTGCCAGCGAACCTGCCGGAAGTCGGCCTTGTCGCCGTCTTCCGGCAGCAGCGTCGGCACGATCTGCAGCAGGGTCGTCGGGTCGGCGTGCAGGAGGCGTAGGGCGCGGATGAAGTCCGTGGTGTCCGGCGCGCCGTCGAGCTGACTCGTCGCCTGCTGGAAGGCGTGGATCTTGCGCTGGAGGTCGGCCGCGACCAGTCCCCGGCACACCTGTTCGATCCCGCCGCCCTGGCCCGCCGCCGCGCGCATCGACCGTGCGGTGCGGATGATGTCGCGGGCGAGGCCGCCCGCCATGCAGTGCGCGAGCGCGCTGAACAGGTTGGACACGCCGATCACCCGACTGCCCAGCAGGGCGCAGGCGTCCTTGAGGTTCAACGGCTCGATGCGGACGATCTCGTCGAAGGCGCTGTCGAACGCGTCCCGCACCGGCAGGCCACGGCGTTCGAACGAGGCGAGCGCGTCGTCGGACACGGACACCAGGAACTGGGCGCCGCTCACCCCGAACACGCCCTTGATCTCGTTGACGAACTGCTGTGCCCGCTCGGCGTCCTCGATCTTGTCCAGCTCGTCGATGGCGACGATCACGCCGGGGCTGTCGGGAATTCTGGCCGCGACCAGCTCGATGAATCGCCGCAGCTCGTGCACGATCTCCGGGTAGGTCAACGGTTGTTCGGCCTGCTCGGTCGACCGGTCGAAGCCGATCTCGGTGTTGGGGATGGTCAGCTTGCCCGACCAGCCGGTGGTTCTGGTCTGCAGGAACCGAATCCGCTTCAGCCGGCGGCGGGCTTGGCCGACGAGGAACTCCTCCCGCGTGGGAACGCGGTCGCCGGGGAGGAACCACCGCAGCGTCCGGCGCGTGGCCGAACTGGTCACGACCACGGTGCCCAGCAGATAGAGCGCGAACCCGGCGCAGCCGAGTCCGATGACCAGCAGCGCGCCCCCGACCACGGCCGGTACGAGCGACCAGTGGGTCACGGCGAGCAGTTGCCCCGGCCCGACCACCAGCACACCGACGCCGAACAGCACCACGGCCAGGACCAGGTACCTGACCATCCCCCGTAAGGTGCCGCGATTCACGTCGCGGACGACCCGTTCCCGGTAGGCGAATCGGCGCAGCACTTCGTTGCATAGCTGCGCGTACAGGTGCAGCACGAACTCCCGCGCGTTGTACTGCACCGGCGCCGGCACGAGCACCGAGACCGGCTCCGGTCGCTCGGTCTGGTACTGCTCGATCACCGTCGACTTGCCGACCCCACGCACACCGGCGATGCCGATAGCGCCGTAGCGAATCTGACCGGCGAGGTCGAAGAACCGTTGCGCCGAAACGGTTTCCACGACGAACCGACTGTCCCGCACCCGATCCAGACCAGGCGAGTTATGGACCGCCACCGTCGCCCACACGAGTGGCGCAAGCCTGTCGTTGATCTGTGTGCGCAACAACGGCAGCACGCCGTCGTGCAGCACCTTCGACCGCCAGGCCGCCAGCGCCGCATCGTTTCGGGCGACGCTCCGTCGCCAGTTGGCTCGACTCCACGGCCGCCACCCCGACCGCCGAACGGCGCCCGCCCGTGCGAAGACCACCTCGTTGAGTTCCGCCTGTGCCGGGTCGCAGATCCGGGCCTGGTTGGCCATGGCGTGTGCGCGCAGGTCGTCCTCGGTCAGGCCCAGTCGCGGGTCTGCCAGTCCCGCCTGGATCTCGTCGGTGGCGATGGCATCGTCGATGACGCCGGGCAGGTTGGGTTCGATCACCTCGTCCGCCGCCATCCCCCCGAACCAATCGGGGGTGGTCACGTGCTTCCGTTCGTCTGGCAGGCTTGGCGCATGACGATCGTGGCCGTCCTCGGTGCTGGGAAGATCGGTGAGGCGCTGCTGTCCGGGCTGTTGCAGGCCGGTCGCAGTGCCGACGACCTGCTGTTCACCGAGCGCTACCCGGAGCGCTCGGCCGAACTGACCAAACGCTACGGCGTACGCGGTGTCGACGTCGCCGAGGCCGCCGCCGTCGCGGACGTGCTGGTGGTCGCGGTGAAGCCGCAGGATATCGAGCCGCTGTTGGCCGAGTTGGCGCCGGCGTTGCGGCCGGGCACGCTCGTCGTGTCGCTGTGCGCGGGGCTGCCGACCGCCCTGTACGACCGCCTGCTGCCGCACGAGACGCCGGTGGTGCGTGTCATGCCGAACACGCCGATGCTGGTCGGTGAGGCGATGAGCGCGATCTCCGCCGGCCGGCACGCCACACCGGAGCACCTGGCCGTGGTCGAGGAGTTGCTGACGGCCGTCGGCCAGGTGGTGCGGGTGCCGGAATCGCAGCAGGACGCGGTGACGGCACTGTCCGGTTCCGGGCCGGCGTACTTCTTCTACCTGGTCGAGGCCATGACCGACGCCGGCATCCTGCTGGGTCTGCCCAGGCAGGTCGCCTACGACCTGATAGTCCAGACCGCC
>DATBDL010000247.1:0-5975 GCA_036269975.1 Pseudonocardiaceae bacterium
CCTCGGGTGCCGGCGACCCCGTCGGCCCTGGCAGGCTCAGCGGGCCTTCTTGCTGGACTGCTCCAGCGGCGGCGCCACCTGCGCGGTGGTCTCCGGTACCGAGTCCTCGACGACGGTCTCGGTGGTCGCCTCGTCCGCGTCGTCGTCCTCGTAGACGTCGTCGGCGTCGTCCGCGGACAGCCCCTCGACGGTCGAGTCGGCGACCTTCTCACGGACGGCGGCACGCAGCCAGCTCGTCACCACGCCGGGCGCGACCTCGATGTCGATGCTCGCGTCGGTGGTGCTCACGACGGTGCCGTACAAGCCGGAGGTCGTCATCACCCGGTCGCCGTAGGACAGCGAGTTCTGCATGTTCTGCTGCTGCGCCAGGTTGCGCTTCTGCTTCCGGGTTCCCATGAACAGCGGCACCGCGAACAGCACGATGATCAGCGGGAGCAAAAGGGTCGAAAAGTTCATTATTCTCCGATCGGTGTGACACCGCGAATCCGCTTCCCATCAGTATGCGGTCGCGACAATCCGTACCGAGTGTGCCAGGTGTCTGCCAGGTCTGGGAAAGACTACCCGTCCATCAGCGGTGACAATCCGTCGCCCACCGCGTTCGGCGGTGGGGCGAGTCCCAAATGTGTCCATGCCGCCGCCGTCGCGATACGCCCACGTGGGGTTCGCGCGAGCATGCCGGCCCGCACGAGGTACGGCTCGCACACCTCCTCGACGGTCGTCGGCTCCTCACCGACCGCCACCGCCAGCGTCGACACGCCGACCGGCCCGCCGCCGAACAGCCGGACCAGCGCGGACAGCACCGCCCTGTCCAACCGGTCCAGCCCCAACTCGTCGACGTCGTAGACGGCCAGCGCGTCGTGTGCCACGGCCAGGTCGACCGCGCCGTCCGCCCGTACCTCGGCGAAGTCCCGCACCCGCCGCAGCAGGCGGTTGGCGATCCGGGGTGTGCCACGGGAGCGCCGCGCGATCTCGGTGGCGCCGTCCGGCCGCAGGTCGACGCCGAGGATCACGGCCGACCGCCGCAGCACCAGCTCCAGCTCGGCCGCGCTGTAGAACTCCATGTGCGCCGTGAACCCGAACCGGTCGCGTAGCGGGCCGGTCAGCGAGCCGGAGCGGGTGGTCGCGCCGACCAGCGTGAACGGGGCGATCTCCAGCGGGATGCTGGTCGCGCCAGGCCCCTTGCCGACCACGACGTCCACCCGGAAGTCCTCCATGGCCAGGTAGAGCATCTCCTCGGCCGGCCGCGCGGTGCGGTGGATCTCGTCGATGAACAGCACGTCGCCCTCGACCAGGTTGGACAGCATCGCGGCCAGGTCACCCGCTCGTTCCAGCGCCGGCCCGGACGTCACGCGAACCGCCGCGCCCAGCTCCGCCCCGATGATCAACGCGAGCGACGTCTTGCCGAGCCCAGGCGGCCCGGACAACAGCACGTGGTCGGGCGGGCTGCCGCGCCGCTTGGCCCCTTCCAGCACGAGCGAAAGCTGCTCCCGCACCCGTGCCTGCCCGATGAACTCGCCCAGATCGCGAGGTCGCAGCGTCGCCTCGACGTCGCTTTCCGCCGGTCGGGCGACCGGCGACAGCTCGTCTTCCGTTTCGTCCGTCAACGCTTACGGCCAAGGGCCGTCAGGGCTTTGCGCAGCACCCCGGCAGTATCGGACACGCCGTTCTCGGCCAGCACGCCGTCCACCGTCTGCTCGGCCTGCTTGGCCGGGAAGCCCAGCCCGAGCAGCGCCTCGACCACGGCGGCCCGCACCGTCCCGTTCGCGCCGTCGGCCGGGCTCGTGGTGCCCGGCAGCAGGCCGACCTTGTCCCGCAGCTCGATGACCAGCCGTTCGGCGCCCTTGCGGCCGATGCCGGGCACCTGCGTGAGCGCGGTGAGGTTGCCGTCGGCCAGCGCGGCACGCAGCGCGTCCGGTTCCAGCACCGCGAGCGTGGCCAACGCGAGCCGGGGCCCGATGCCGGACACCGTGAGCAGCAGGCCGAACAGGTCCTTCGCGTGGCTGTCGGCGAACCCGAACAGGGTGAGCGAGTCCTCGCGCACGACCAGCGCGGTGGCGAGTTTCGCCTCGTCGCCCCTGCGCAGCGTGGCCAGGGTGGCCGGCGTGGTACGGACTTCCAGGCCCACCCCGCCGACCTCGACCACTGCGTGGTCGAGGCCGATCTCCAGCACCCTGCCGCGTACCGACGCGATCACCGCGCTGTCCTCCTCACTGCGCTGCCTTTCTCGGCTGCGCTGTCCTTCTTGACCGCGCTGCCCCTACCCGCTTGTTTGGCCGCCTCGGCCAGTCGCGCCTTGTGGTGCTTGGCCAGTTCCTTCGCGCGTGCCTCCGCCTCGGCCAGCCGGTCGCGCATCGGCGCCCGCCACAGGTGGCAGATGGCCAGCGCGAGCGCGTCGGCCGCGTCGGCGGGACTCGGCCGTTCCGCCAGGTTGAGCAGGCGGGTCACCATGGTCGTGACCTGCGCCTTGTCCGCCCGTCCCGATCCGGTGACGGCGGCCTTGACCTCGCTCGGCGTGTGGAACGCGACCGTGAGGCCACGCCGTGCCGCCGACAACGCGACCACGCCGCCGGCCTGCGCCGTCCCCATCGCGGTCCGCACGTTGTACTGGCTGAACACCCGCTCGATCGCCACCACGTCCGGCCGGTAGCGATCCAGCCAGCGCTCGACCTCCTCGGCGACCAGCAGCAACCGCGTCGCCAACTCGGCATCGACCGGGGTGCGCACGACGTCGACCGCGACGCACCGGACCGTCCGCCCCGAGCCGCCGTCGACGACGCCGAGGCCGCAGCGGGTCAACCCAGGGTCGACGCCCAGCACCCGCACGACCGGCTCCTTACACTGACCACGAACACCCGTTCGAACCCTACGGGCAACGGTGTCCCGGCCGGCTCACCGACACGCGATCACGGTCCGTCGACACCCGGTGTCCACGTCTCCGGCCGCCCGGACACGGTCAACACCCGCTGCCACGCGCGAAATCCGGCCGGCGCGTCCCGCGACCACGGCCAGTGCCCGTTCGGCGTCGGCACGATGATCTGCAACGCGGCGAAGTCCCCCTTGGCGTACAAGAGAAACGCGCTGCCGAGGTACTCCTTGTACCAGGGCTTGGCGACCGTCTCGAACACGACGGGCACGCCTTCGAAGAACCCTTCGTACACGGTCCCGGCCAGGAACCGCTCGCCCTCGCTGGCCCGCAGGACGTACGCCGACAGCAACACCTGCGACATCTCGGCCGGCAACCCGACGACGACCGCCTCGGCGACCCCGAACCGCCGCCACGCGCCGACCGTGAACGCGTAGGGCGCGTGGTCCTGCCCGCCGGCCACCTGCACGATCGCGTTGCCGCGCTGCTCCGCCTCGTCGAGCAGCCAGCGGCGGAACTTCTCGTCCTTGGCGGTGAGTGGTTGGGGCGGCACGGCGCCATTCTGCGACACGCACCTGGTCAGGGGTGCGGCGGTCCCCACTGTTGGGGAGGGGACGGCTGTGGCGGTTGGAACGGCTGTGGCGGTTGGAACGGCTGTGGCGATTGGAACGGCTGTGGCGATTGGAACGGCTCTGGCGGTTGGAACGGCTGTGGCTGCTGCGGCGGATAGGGCTGGTAGTACTGCTGCGGCAGAGGTTGCGCCGGCCTGGCGGCCGCACCCCTGATCATGCCGAGCGCGAACACCACGAACCCGTACACGAGCACCCCGGCCAGGAACCCGGCCACGATGCCGGCGAAGTCACCGTCGTGTGGGTCGAGGAACGGGTAGATCGGCTCGCCGTCGCCGACGTACGCGATGTAGAACAACAGGTACGCCAACGGAAACGCCAGCCACGTGAGCGTGTACCACCACTTGGCGTTGCGCTGGTCCCTACCGACGAACAGCCAGTCGGCCAGCACGATCAACGGCGTGAGCAGGTGCTCGAACAGTGACCAGCCCTGGTTGAGATCGCCGCCGAGCATGGTCAGGAACGTGACGCTGACCAGCGTGAGCAGCACGACGAGCGATCCACGCAGCCACGGGCTGTTCGGCTCGTGCCGCCGGCCGCCCGTGAACGCCGGGTAGAGCAGCAGGATCGTGTAGCAGATCGCGGTGAGCAGGCTGGCCTGCTGTGACAGGGCGGCCAGCGCGTCCGATCCGGCCGAGTCGCCCATCGCGAGACTGAACCCGGTGATCGCGAAGATCACGATCACCAGCCGCCACAGGCTCACGCCGGCCAGCACGCCACCTGGCACCTTGGCCGGCACGCCCTGCCATCGCTGTCCAGGGGGATACGGCTGTTGGTAACCCGGTGGAGTCGCCCCACCCCAGTTGGCCATGCTCTCCCCCTCGCCTGCCCTACGCGTCCAGCGCCGCCAACACGTCGTCGCTCACGTCGAAGTTCGCGTACACGTTCTGCACGTCGTCGCAGTCCTCGAGCGCGTCGATCAGCCGGAAGACCTTGCGCGCGCCGTCGGTGTCCAGCGGCACCGTCATCGACGGCAGGAAGTTCGCCTCTGCCGACTCGTAGTCGTATCCCGCGTCCTGCAACGACTTCCGCACCGCGACCAGGTCACCGGCCTCGGACACGATCTCGAAGCCCTCGCCGATGTCGTTGACCTCTTCGGCGCCCGCGTCCAGTACGGCCAGCAGCACGTCGTCCTCGGACACGTCGCCCTTCGGCACGATCACGACACCCTTGCGGTTGAACATGTACGACACCGAGCCGGGATCGGCCATGTTGCCGCCGTTGCGGCTCATCGCGGTGCGGACCTCGCTGGCGGCGCGGTTGCGGTTGTCGGTCAGGCACTCGATCAGCACGGCGACGCCGTTGGGCGCGTATCCCTCGTACATGATCGTCTGCCAGTCCGCGCCGCCGGCCTCCTCGCCGGCACCACGCTTGCGGGCGCGTTCGACGTTGTCCGCCGGCACCGAGTTGCGCCGCGCCTTCTGCATCGCGTCGTACAGCGTCGGGTTGCCGTCCGGGTCACCCCCGCCGGTCCGCGCGGCCACCTCGATGTTCTTGACCAGCTTGGCGAACAGCTTGCCGCGCTTCGCGTCGAGGTGTGCCTTCTTGTGCTTGGTGGTGGCCCACTTGGAGTGGCCGCTCATGTATCTGTCTCCATAGCTACTGGGCAATCATTCGCACGAACAACTCGTGCACCCGGCCGTCACCGGTCAGCTCCGGATGGAACGCGGTCGCCAACACCTTCTCCTGCCGGACCGCGACGATTCTACCTGCGGCGACGCCGGCCGTGGCCGTGTCGGGCACGCGCGCCAGCACCTCGACGTGGTCGGCGGCGGACTCCACCCACGGCGCCCTGATGAACACCGCGTGCACCGGATCGCCCGGCACGCCCGTGAAGTCGAGATCCTCCTCGAACGAGTCCACCTGCCGGCCGAAGGCGTTGCGGCGCACCACGATGTCCAGCGCGCCGAGCTGGTGCTGGTCCGGCCGGCCGTCGCGCAGTTCCTTGGCCAGCAGGATCATCCCGGCGCACGACCCGTAGGCGGGCATCCCGTCGGTCAGCCGTTCGCGCAGCGGCGCCAGCAGCTCGAACGTGTCCAGCAGCCGGCTCATCGTGGTGGACTCGCCACCGGGCAGCACGAGACCGTCCACCTCGGCCAGCTCGGCCGGCCGCCGCACCGGCTCCGCCCGCGCACCGGCCGCCCGCAGCGCGGCAAGGTGTTCCTTGACGTCGCCCTGCAGGGCCAACACGCCGACCAGGGGTTGACCCACGCGCCCTCCCGACTCGCTCCCAACAGGCCAACACTACCGGGAGTGCCGGTCCAGGTCGTGGACGCGGGTACGCATCGCGAAGATCGTCACCGAACGCCGAGCAGCCGCAATCCGGCCGTCGTCGCGACGGCCGCCAGCACGACCACCAGGAACGGCAGTCGCCGCGCGGCCAGCGCGCCACCCACCACCACACCGGCCGCCCGCGCCCAGCCCGCGAACCCGTGCCCACTGACCAGCGCCGACGTGACCACCAGCGCCACCAGCAACACACT
>DATBDL010000248.1:0-12326 GCA_036269975.1 Pseudonocardiaceae bacterium
CCGAGTCGGGGTCGTCCACGGACCTGTTGTTGAAGTCCGTCGCCGCGTTGTCGCTGACCGGGTCGCCGGCCCACGGCGCGACCCGCACGCCGGTCATGGCCAGCTCGATCTGTTCGTCGAGCTTGGACATCGCCCCGTCGAACACCTGGCGCAGGCGGGGCAGCGATTCCCTGTCCACTCGGAGCGTGGCGCGGCCGGTCGGCGACGGTATCGTCACCCGGCCTCCCGAGCCGGTGGTACTGGACGGCACGGCAACCTCCTGGGGCGAGTGGGCTGCGGCTTCACTGTAGCCACCAGGCGTGAGCACACGATGTTCCTGCTGTGAACAACGCCCGTGTGGACGAACCGTTGTCGCCCGTCGTCACCCACTGTGAGTAGGTCAGCGCCCGCTGTCGTCAGCGGCGCAGTTTGAGACTACTCACGGCCGCTTCGGCCACTCGCTGCGCTCCCTGGCACAGGGTGTCCTGCGGGATCGGCGGCGTGTTGCCGCCGTCGCGGAACAGCACGTCCAGGAACTGGTCCTGCGCCGTGTCGACCTCGACGTCGCACGCGTCGGTCAGGCCGGGGGTGCGCACGACGAGCGCGGGGAAGCCGTCCTCGGTGACTGCTCGCGTCTGCACCTGGGCCTCGTCCGACAACCAGACGTCGACGCCCATGTTCACCACCAGCGCCAGCCGCGCCACGGTGCCGCTCTCCAGGCCACGCATGGTGCACGCCTTCGCCTTGTCGAACTCGGGATCCGTGTACGGCGTCGGCTTCGAGTCGAGGCTGAGGTCGGCGCGTTGCGAGCTGGACAGGATCGCGCAGGGGTTCACGCCGTCCAGTACGAGACTGCCCGGCCGGGGCGCCAGCGTCTGGGTGGTCGTGGTCGGCGGAGTCACCCGTCTGAGTGGCGGCGGCGCCGGTGGTTCGTTCGCGGTGATCATCGGGCGGCCGCCGCTGGTCAGGGCCACGCCGACGATGATGACGAACGCGATCCCGATCGCCGCGATCAGGCGCGCCAGATGCGGAGTCCGCATCGGGCCACCGTACCGGCCGCCGCTACCCCTCGTACGCCGGCACGTGCATCGTGTGCACGAGCAGGCCGTCCCTGGTCTCCTGCGGCACGAAACCGCACTTCTCGGCCACCCGCCGCGACGGCAGGTTCCCGGTGGCGTGCACGTAGTCCACCTGGCGCAGGTCCAGCATCGCGGTGCCGAACCGCAGCGCGGCCCGCAGCGCGACCGCCGCGACACCCCGCCCGCGCCACTCCGGCGCCACCCAGCAGCCGGCTTCGGCCAGCGCCCAGTCGTCGGCCAGCTTGATCAGGTCGATCTCGCCGACCAGCGCGCCGGTCGTCGGCTGCGCGACCGCCCACGAGCAGCGTTCGTCGCGGCTCCACTCCTGGGCGCGCCGCACCACGTAGTCGGTGGCCTCCGCGAGGCTGTCGATCCGCCAGCGGGTCACCCAGCGGCGCAGTTCCGGGTCGGCGAACGCGGCGATCAGCGCCGGCCGGTCGTCGATCCGGTCGTCGGCGCGCAACTGGCGCAGGTAGTAGGCACCCGCGTTGATCTCGATGGGTTCCATCCGCTTCAGTAGCCGCGGTACCGCCGACGTATCGCGCGCTGTTCCTGTCGCTGGCGTTCGCGCATCATCCGCTGGTTGTGCTTCCAGCCGTCGCCGAAGATGACGCCGGACAGGACCGCGACAGCGGCCGGGATGAGGAAGAACTCCCAGATGTGCCCCCCGAACGCGAAGAACAGCACGACAGCGACGATGCCGGCCAGTGGCATCGCGGCCGCGGCAAGGCGCTGGCTGATCGGCATCGTCGGACCGACCGGCATCGGTAGGCTGTCGTTGCCGACGGCCTGCTGCGGCACGGCAGCCGGGGCGGCCCGCTGCTGCTGGCCGAACGTCGGGTGCGGTTGCGGCAGGTCGGTGAACAGCGCCAGCAGCTCACCGCGGGTCCTGGCGGCCGCGACCTTGGCGGACCGGTCGCCGTACTCGTCGATGTCCAGCCGACCAGCGCTCATGTGCTCGCCGAGCGCGGTCAGCGCGGTCTCCCGTTCGGTGTCCCCGATCCGGAGTTCGGAAGGCGGTACGTCGGCCACATCCCGATCCTACGTGCTGGTGACGCCGTCCGACCGTGACATCCGGCCTGGATCAGTCCGCGATCTCCAGCAGGACCGTGCCCTGGGTGACGGCGTCACCCGGCGCGATGGCGAGTTTCGTGACGGTGCCCGCCTTGTGCGCTGTGACGGGGTTCTCCATCTTCATGGCCTCCAGCACGACGACCAGCTCGCCCGCGTCGACATGTTGCCCGTCCGTGACGGCGACCTTCACGATCGTGCCCTGCATCGGCGCGGCAACGGCGTCGCCGGAGACCGCCGCCCCCGACCTGCCGCCGGATCGCTTGCGCGGCTTGGCCTTCGCGCCGGCGCCAGCGCTGAGACCGCCGCCGGCACCGCCGCCACCGATGGCCAGGTCGCCCGGCAGCGACACGGTGAGGCGCCGGCCGTCGACCTCGACCACCACGGTCTGCCGGGGCGTTTCCGCCTCGGTCTGGGCCGCGCCGCCGAACGGCGGGATCGTGTTGTCGAACTCGGTCTCGATCCACCTGGTGTGCACGGCGAAACCGTGCTCGTCGCCGACGAACGCCGGGTCGCGCACCACGGCGCGGTGGAACGGCAGCACGGTCGCCATCCCCTCGACGACCAGTTCGTCCAGTGCCCGCCGGGCGCGTTCCAGCGCCTGTGCCCTGTCCTCGCCGGTGACGATCACCTTGGCCAGCAACGAGTCGAACGCGCCGCTGATCACACCGCCCGATTCGACACCGGAGTCCACCCGTACCCCAGGCCCCTCCGGCGACACCCACCTGGTGACCGTGCCGGGCGCCGGCAGGAAGTTGTGGCCGGCGTCCTCGCCGTTGATGCGGAACTCGATCGAGTGGCCGCGCGGCGTCGGGTCCGCCGTGTGCCGCAGTGGTTCGCCGGCCGCGATCCGGAACTGCTCGCGCACCAGATCGATGCCGGCGGTCTCCTCGCTGACCGGGTGCTCGACCTGAAGGCGCGTGTTGACCTCGAGGAACGAGATGGTGCCGTCGGTGCCCACCAGGTATTCCACCGTGCCGGCGCCGCTGTAGCCGGCCTCGGCGCAGATCGCCTTGGCGGACGCGTGGATCGTGGCGCGCTGTGCGTCGGTCAGGAACGGTGCCGGCGCCTCCTCGACCAGCTTCTGGTGCCGCCGCTGCAACGAGCAGTCCCGAGTGCCGACGACGATCACGTTGCCGTGCTTGTCCGCGAGCACCTGTGCCTCGACGTGTCGTGGCCGGTCCAGGTAGCGCTCGACGAAGCACTCGCCCCGGCCGAACGCCGCCACCGCCTCGCGGACGGCCGACTCGAACAGTTCCGGGATCTCGTCGCGGGTCCTCGCCACCTTCAGGCCACGGCCGCCACCGCCGAACGCGGCCTTGATCGCGACGGGCAGCCCGTGTTCGTCGGCGAACGCGATCACCTCGGCCGGGCCGGCGACCGGCTCCGACGTGCCGGGCACCAGCGGGGCACCGGCGCGCGTCGCGATGTGCCGCGCCGTCACCTTGTCGCCGAGATCGCGGATGGCCTGCGGGTCCGGTCCGATCCAGACCAGGCCGGCGTCGATCACCGCCTGCGCGAAGTCGGCGTTCTCGGACAGGAAGCCGTAACCGGGGTGCACCGAGTCGGCGTCGGCCCGTTTCGCCACGTCCAGCAGCTTGTCAACGGCCAGGTAGCTGTCGCTGGGGGTCGAGCCGTCCAGCGCGAACGCCTCGTCGGCGATGTGCGTGAACGGCGCGTCGCGGTCCTGGTCGGCGTAGACGGCGACACTGGCCAGGCCGGCGTCCCTACAGGCGCGGATGACGCGCACGGCGATCTCACCGCGATTGGCGATCAATACCTTGCGCAGAGTCACTGGCGCTGCGGGCACGCCTACCTCCTCGATCCGGATGCCGGCCTACCGGCGAGTTTACGGACCGGCCGACCGGCCGGTGGCGAGAGCAACCTCACCGGCTCCTGACCGTCTCAATGCAGGGTACGGGCGTGCCGGCGCCGTTGACCCGTTCGGCTGCGGTGGGATGACGGTGGTGACAATCTGGGGAAGGTGAGGTCGGTGGGTTCCCGGTCGGTGGTGGTCACGCTCGCGGTCGCCGGCGTGGTGGCCGCGGCGGCGTTGGCCGGTGCGCTGCTGTTGCGACCACGGCCGGACACGTCGTCGGACGCCGGGACGGGCGGGCAGCAGCTCTCGGTCGGCAACACGTCGGCGAACGCGCCGTTGCAGTGCGACAACGGTCCCTGCCAGCTCCTCGCCACCGCCGCGGCCGGTGACAGCACCGTGCAGCTCTACGCCGACGACGTCAGCCCGACCCAGCAGAACGCGGCGCAGAGCGGCCGGGTGCGCTTCGCCGGCAAGACCGGCCCGATCACGTTCGAGACCAACATCAGCCAGGACGAGGCCGTGCTCACGCCCAGTTCGCTGTCGTGCCCGGCCAGCCAACAGGTGCCGGCGTGCATCGTGTTCGGGGAGTACTCGCAGGACAACCAGAAGGACGGCGCGCTGGCCGAGGTGTTCGTCGAGCGCGACGGCTACTGGGTGCGGCCCAGCTATGACATCTACTACTCCAGTGCCGGCTACTTCACGCTGTGGCCGGGTACCGCCGGTACCCCGCCGCAGGTGATCACGGTGCAGAACGACTGCGCGGACAGCGATGACCAGTGCCCGAATCCCAAGGTCTACGTGCAGTTGTTCGCGCTCGGGGTGGACAGCCCGACCGGGTGCACGAAGCCGGTCGGCGCGATCAGCCTGCTGCCCGGCCACGGCACGACGATGCCGCCGGCCGCCGACCTGCGGGCCTGTCCGAGGTCAGCCGGCTGAACCGTTCGTGGTCGTCCACAGGTCGACGACGCTCACGTCGACGTCGGCCAGCAGTTGCCTGGTCAGCGGCAGGCTGATGCCGATCACACTGGACGGGTCGCCGTCGACGCCCTCGACGAACCAGCCGCCGAGACCGTCCAGCGTGAACCCGCCGGCCACCGCGAGCGGCTCGCCGGTGGCCAGGTAGGCGGACAGTTCGCGGTCGCTGGGGGTGGCGAACCGTACGGTCGTGGACCGCACGCCGCTCGCGCTCGCCGTGACGTCGCCGTCGGTCAGCCGGAGGACGGCGTGGCCGGTGAGCAGGTCGCCCTGCCCGCCGGCCATCGCCGTCCACCTGGCCCTCGCCAGTTCGACCGAGCCCGGCTTGCCGACCATCCGCGGGCCGTCCGGGCCGGTCATCGACAGCATCGAGTCGCAGCCGACCACCACGGCGTCCGGCTCGCGCCGCCCGACCTCGGCCACCACGGCACGTGCCTTGGCCTCGGCCAGCGCGGCGACCAGTTCGGCGGGTGTCGGATCGGCGAGCCCGGCCGCGACCGCGTCCTCGTCCACCCCCGACACGTGCACCAGCGGTTCGATGCCCGCCGCTTTAAGCACCGCGAGTCGGGCGGGGGACGCGGAGGCAAGCACGAGGCGCACGGCCGGCAGCGTAGTGGTCAGACCGCCTCCGCCACCGCGACCGGTGCCTTCGGCTGGTACCACGCCGGTCGGTTCTGCCGCTTGCTGATCGCGAGGCACGCCAGCGCGCCGAGCACGAGCACGGCCGTCGGCAGTATCAGCGTCGTACGGGTGGCGTCGGTGAATCCGTGCTGGAACGTGGCCGTGCCGAGGCCGCACAGCCGGTTCGCCAGCGACGCGGGCACGCCGGGTGGCAACGCGCAGCCGCTGGTACCACCGCCGCTGGTGGCCGAGCTGGCCGCCTTGGCCATGCTGTCGACGAACTGGGCCCGGTAGCCGACCGGCAGGCTCGCCGCCGACGCCACGGCCGCCGCGTGCATCGAGACGGTCAG
The DNA here is from genome assembly GCA_036269975.1 of Pseudonocardiaceae bacterium. Taxonomy (GTDB): domain Bacteria; phylum Actinomycetota; class Actinomycetes; order Mycobacteriales; family Pseudonocardiaceae; genus DATEPR01. The sequence goes on from DATBDL010000248.1 coordinate 5,895, forward strand.
CCTCGCCTGCAACAGCACGCCGATGGCCGCGCTGCCGAGCACGCCGCCGACCTGCCGCGTCGTGTTGAACACGCCGGACGCCGCGCCCATCATCGGCGGGTCGACCGCGCTGGTGGCCAGGTTGGCCAACGGCGAGAACACGCATCCGATGCCGATCCCGGCTACCGCCAGCGCCGGCACGAACCGCCACGGGCTCGCCCCGACCTCGGTGTCCAGCGCCAGCCACCCGACCCCGACCGCCAACGCGGCGAAGCCGACCAGCGCGACGTACTTGCCGGGCAGTCTGTCGGACAGCTTGCCGGCGAACGGCGCGACCATCCCGGACACCACCGACATCGGCAGCGTCACGACGCCGGAGGCCAGCGGTGTCAGGCCGAGCACCGACTGGAGGTAGATGACCACCGGCAGGAACATGCCGGTGATCGCGAATCCGATGCAGACGTTGGCCACGTTGGCCGCCGAGAACGTGCGCCGCCCGAACAGCGACAGCGGCAGCAGCGGTTCGTTGCGGTTGACCCGTTGCCAGACGACGAAAGCGACCAGCAGCACGACACCGAGGCCGATGATCTCCGGGATGCGTATCTGGCCCCAGACCCGGCCCCAGTCGTACTGCTGCCCGTTCTGCACGCCGAACACGACGGCCAGCAGCCCGAGGCTGAACAGGACGGTGCCCAGCACGTCGAAGCGATGCCGGTTGCGCTGCTGTTTCCCCGGTACCAGCACGGTCGCCAGCACCAGCCCGATGACGCCGATCGGCACGTTCACCATGAAGATCCACTGCCAGCCGAAGTTGTCCACCAGCAGCCCGCCCAGCAGCGGTCCGGTGATCGTGGCGACACCGGCGACCGCGCCCCACGCGCCCATCGGCGCGCCACGCTTGGCCGGCGGGAACAGGGTGGTGATGAACGCCATGGTCTGCGGGCCCATGCTGGCGGCGCCGAGGCCCTGGACCGCCCGCGCGGTGATCAGCATCTCTGGCGACCGGGACAGCGCGCACCACAGCGACGCACCGGTGAACACGGCGAGGCCGACCAGGAACATCTGCTTGCGGCCGATGCGGTCGCCGAGCCGCGCCGTCAGCAGGAGCGGTACGGCGTAGGTGAGCAGATAGACGCTGTTGACCCAGACGATCTGGTTCAGCGTGGCGTGCAGGTTCCCCTTGAGCATGGCGGGAATCGCCACGTTGACGATCGTGGTGTCGAGCATGATCATGAAGAAGCCGATGGACAGCGCGCCCATCGCCGCCCACGGATTGACCTGCCGTGGTTGTGCCGTTGTCATCCCACGTTCTCCTGATTCCCCTCGTCCACCAGGCTCAGGCCCGGCGGATCGCTGTGCTGTCGTTCGGTGTGGGGCGCTGCCTGGGCCGTTTTCGCCGGCCAGGTGACCCGACCGGTGGCCACCCTGTCGATCAGGTCCCTGGTGAATTCGAGTTCGGCTTCGCGGTAGCGCCGGCGTAGTTCGGCGTCGGCCCAGTACAGGGGGTGAATTCCCTCCTCCGTGAGCCCGGCTTCGACGACCCGGTCCGCGGCGAGTTGCGCCTCGAGGGCGAGCGTGCGACGGCGGAGTTGGAAGAGGGCGTCCTCTGGTTGCAGTTCGTGCATGAAGCCGACCGCGACCGGATACTGCGGGTACTCGGTGGGCAGGTCGGCGATCATCGCGCGCAACCGCGCCGCGAACGCGTCCCGCCCGGCGTCGGTCACCCGATAGATGGTGCGCTCTGGCCGCCGCCCGGCCCGGCTGGTCTCGACGACCTCGATCAGTCCGTCTTCGGCAAGTCGTTCGATCGTGTGATAGAGCGAGCCGGTGGTCAGCTTGACCAGCCGCCAGGTCTCGTGTTCCTGCATGGTCTGGTGGATGTCGTACGGGTGACGGGGGCACTCGTGCAGGCACTCCAGAACAGCAAGCCCCATCGCGGTCAACGTGGCTCGGCCGGCATTCCGCATCGAACACTCCCCATCGGATCACTCGGTGACCATATATTCCGGATGGACTATACGACACGGACGAGTGAACCGGAAGGCAGGGCGTCAGTGAGGCAGGCCGGCGGCGCGCCAGGCGCCGGGGCCGAACGGCAGCGGTCGGCGGACCAGGGCCGCCCGGTCCGCCCACCGCGAGCGCGCGGCCGGCTCGGGGGTGGGGGTCGCTGCCGACGCCAGGCTGAGCACGACCGCTGTCAACGCGGCCAACTCGGCGTCGTCCGGTTCGCCCCGCACCACGCGCAGCAGAGGTTCGTCGGTCATCGGGTCGCTCACAGCGGGATGTTCCCGTGCTTCTTCGGCGGCAGCGTCGATCGCTTGTCCCGCAGCATGGCCAGCGACCGCGCCACGTAACCCCTCGTGTAGCTCGGCGGGATCACCGAGTCCACGTAGCCCCGCTCGGCCGCGATGTACGGGTTGAGCAGCGTGTCCTCGTACTCCTGGTCCAGCCTGGCCCGCAACGCGTTCACGTCGTCGCCGCGTTCGGCCGCCGCCGCCAGCGTCTTCCTGTGCACGATGTTCGACGCGCCGGACGCCCCCATCACCGCGATCTGCGCCGTCGGCCACGCCAGGTTGATGTCCGCGCCGAGGTGCTTGGAGCCCATCACGTCGTACGCGCCGCCGTACGCCTTCCGCGTGATCACCGTGACCAGCGGGACCGTCGCCTCGGCGTACGCGTAGATCAGCTTCGCGCCGCGCCGGATGATCCCGTTCCACTCCTGGTCGGTACCCGGCAGGAAGCCCGGCACGTCGACGAACGTCAGCACCGGCACGTTGAAGCAGTCGCACGTGCGGACGAACCGGGCCGCCTTCTCGGCCGCGTTGATGTCGAGGCAGCCGGCGAACTGGGTCGGCTGGTTCGCGACGACACCGATCGCGTGCCCGTCGACGCGGCCGAAGCCGACCACGATATTCGGCGCGTACAACTGTTGCACCTCAAGGAATTCACCGTCGTCCAGGATGCGGGTGATCACCTCGTGCATGTCGTACGGCTGGTTCGCCGAGTCCGGGATCAGTGTCTCCAGTTCCCGGTCCGAATCGGTGATCGTGTCGCCGATCGTGCCTGCGACACCGTTGGCACCGTTGAAGACCGGCGGCTCGGACAGGTTGTTCAACGGCAGGAACGACAGCAGCTCCTTGACGTAGGAGATCGCGTCCCGCTCGTCCGTGCCCAGGTAGTGCGCGTTGCCGGACTTGGTGTTGTGCGTGCGCGCGCCGCCGAGGTCCTCGAAGGACACGTCCTCGCCGGTCACGGTCTTCACGACGTCCGGGCCGGTGATGAACATCTGCGACGTCCTGTCGACCATCACGACGAAGTCGGTCAGTGCGGGCGAGTAGACGTGACCGCCCGCGTTCGCGCCCATGATCAGCGAGATCTGCGGGATCACGCCGGACGCGATCGTGTTGCGGCGGAAGATCTCGCCGTACAGGCCGAGCGACACGACGCCTTCCTGGATTCGCGCGCCGCCGCCCTCGTTGATGCCGATGATCGGCCGGCCGGTCTTGATCGCCAGGTCCATCACCTTGACGATCTTCTCGCCATACACCTCGCCGAGCGACCCGCCGAACACGGCGACGTCCTGGCTGAACACGCACACCGGTCGGCCGTCGACCGTGCCGTAGCCGGTGACGACGCCGTCGCCGTAGGGGCGGTTGCGGTCCTGGCCGAAGTTGGTGGAGCGGTGCCGCGCCAACTCGTCCAGTTCGACGAACGAGCCGGGGTCCAGCAGCATGTCGATCCGCTCACGCGCGGTCTGCTTGCCTCGGGCGTGCTGCCGCTCGATCGCCCGCGCCGACCCGGCGTGCACCGCCTCGTCGTTGCGCCGGTACAGGTCGGCCAGTTTGCCCGCCGTGGTGTGGACGTCCGGCTCGGCCGCCGCTGCGTCCTGGTCACCGATCGGCACGGTCGCGCTGCTCATGGCTGGTCAGCCTAACGACGAACGCCGCACTTCCACCTGTGGCGTTGCGGAGGTCACCCGCCGCACCGGCTTGTCGTGGCCGGGGGCAAGCTGGAGGCAGTCGAAACATCGGGGAGGTCGCGTGGCTGTTCTCGCGACCGGGGGATCTCGACCGGTCAGTGGGTCGTGGTGGTCCGGTCGACGCCGTACCTCGGCCTGGTATGCCGCGTTCGCCGTGCACGCCGGCGCCGTCGCCGTGTTCAGCGGACCTGGTCAGGACCGGATCTGGGGGTTGTGGGCGGTCGGCGGCTATGCGGTCGCCGCCCTGCTCGTCGCACGGTGGCGTGCGCACGGCGGCATCGGTGCGCTCGGTATCAGCCTGCTCGGTGCGCTGATCGCCCCGGTGGTCTGGCTGGACATGACCGCGCCACCGACACCGGACGTCCAGGTCGTCGCCCGTGCCGCCGCGCTCGTGCTGCACCACGGCACGCCCTACCTGCCCACTGCGCAGCTCACGACGGTGATCGCCTACAACCCGTACCTGCCGGTGATGTCCGTCTTCGGCCTGCCGAGCGCGATCGGCCTGTCCGGCGTCCTGGGCGATCCCCGGCTGTGGCTGGCCGCGGCGACCTTCGCGCTGCTCACGGCCGCGTTCCGCATCGCGGGCCGCCAGGACGCCGTCCGGGTCGCCGTGTTCGCGGTCGCGTCCTCCGTGTTGGCCTTCCCGCTGGCGCTGGGCATCACCGATCCGCCGATGCTCGCGCTGCTGTGCCTGACGGCCGCGCTGCTGAGCCGGGGGAGACTCTGGCCGGCCGCGATCGCGCTCGGTGTCGCGTGCGCGATGAAGGCGACCGCGTGGCCGGCGCTCCCGGTGTTCGCCGCCATGCTGGCCACCCGCGACAGCGGCCGCGTCGCGCTCCGGTTCACCGCGGGCACTGCCGCGATCGCCGCTGGTCTGCTCGCGGCGTGCGCGCCCGCCGCCCTGCGGCACCCGTCGTCGCTCGTCCAGAACACCGTGCTGTTCCCGCTCGGCCTCACGCACGCCAAGACGCCGGCGGCCAGCCCGCTGCCGGGTCATCTGCTCGCGTCCACCGGGTCAGCGGGCCACCTGGCCGCGATCGGCGTGTTGGCCGTCGCCGGGCTCGCGCTCGCGGTATCCCTGGTGACCCGCCCGCCGACCGACGGCCCGGCCGCGATCCGTCGGCTGGCGATCGGGCTCACCGTCCTGTTCGCGCTCGCGCCGGCCACCCGATTCGGTTATTTTGCCTACCCCATCGGGTTGTTCGGCTGGCTCGTCCTGTACCAACCGCACAGTCCGATCGCGCCTGAAACTCGGGAGACATCCGATGGTCCGCCTTGATCGCCCCGCCCTGACCAACGCGGCAGTCCGGCTGCTGGCCCGGCACACGCCGTACATGGAGGCCGAGATGCTCGGCCTGTCCGAAGTGGTCGGACCGGGTGCCGTCTGCATCGACATCGGCGCGGCCGCCGGGCTCTACACGCTGGCGCTGTCCGAACTCGTCGGCCCGACCGGTGTCGTGCACAGCGTCGAGCCGCTGCCGTTCGCGCACCAGGTGTGGAAGCGGTTGCTGCGCAGCGAAAGCGCCGGCAACGTACGCCCGCACACCGGCGCGCTCGGTCTCGAACCGGGCAAGGGCGTGATCAGCGTGCCGATCGGCCCCTACGGGCTGGTCACCGGCCGGTCCTTCCTGACCGGCCGCAGCAAGGGGCTCGGCTCCAACGCCGAGTTCGCCGGCCACGTCGACATCGTGGTCGACGTGGAGACCCTGGACGGTATGTGCGACCGGCTCGGCCTGACCCGGCTGGACTTCCTGAAGATCGACGTGGAGGGCGCCGAACTGCACGTACTGGAAAGCGGGCAGCGCGCGATCGAGACGTACCGCCCGGCGATGCTGGTCGAGATCGAGGACCGCCACATCAGCCGCTACGCGCACTCGGCGGCCGACATCGTGGACTGGCTGGTCAAGCGGGACTACACGATGCATGTCTGGCGCGACGGCTGGCGACCGGCTGAGATCGTGACAGCGGAGACCCGCAACTATCTCTTCCGCCCTACGCTGTGAGCCGTGCCTGTTGACGCGCAACGACTGACAGCCGAACTCGTCGGGCCCGGCCGCTACGCCGCCGTCACCGTCGTCCCCAGCACCGGATCGACCAACGCCGACCTGGCCCTGGCCGCCGAGGACGGCGCTGCCGACCGGACCGTGCTGGTCGCCGAGGAACAGACGGCTGGGCAGGGCCGGCTGGCCAGGACGTGGACGTCGCCGCCGGGCACCGGGCTGTACCTGAGCGTTCTGTTGCGCCCCAACGTGCTGCCGACGCCTCGGCTGGGGTGGCTCGCACTGTTGGCCGGGGTGGCGCTGGTGCGCACCGCCCGGTTCGCCGGTGCGTCCGCAGCGCTCAAGTGGCCCAACGACCTGCTGCTCGGCCTCGACCGCTACAAGGGCGCAGGCGTGCTGGCCGAGGTACGCGGTGACGCCGTGATCCTGGGGGTCGGGCTCAACGTCGACAGCGCGCCGGCCGACATCCCGGTC
>DATBDL010000249.1:0-7170 GCA_036269975.1 Pseudonocardiaceae bacterium
CTGGAGCGCACGGTAGGCGGCGACGATCCTGGCGAAGTCGGCAGTGGCGTCGATGGCGGTCGCTGCCTGCGCGACGCTGCGCAGCGACATTGCTCCTCCTTGGCTGAAGGGCGATCAGGCGGTCAGCGGCCCCCCGTGTGCGGCGGCGACGGCGGCCGAGAGGTCGGCCAGCCGTGCCGGACCGGCGAGGCCGAGGTGGTACAGGTGCAGTTCGTCGGCGCCGGCCAGCGCGAGATCCCTCACGTAGCCGGCGATGTCGGGTACCGGTGCGGCAGCGACGGCAGTGACGTAGGCGCCGATGTCCACACCGGACGGCAGCTCCGCCCGCGCGGTGCGGACCAGGTCCGTGCTCGCCGCGCCGACCGGCCAGCACGGCAGCACGACACCCCGCACGTCCTTGCCGGCCGTCGGTGTCAGGCCGGGCAGCGCGCCGGTGGCCCACGGATCGGGGCTGCCGTGCAGCACCACACGTTCCCTCGGCTCGATCGCGACCAGCACCTGGCCGCGCAACAGGTCGGTGGCGCGCTGGCGGCCCGCCAGCACCACGTCTCGGATGTCGGCCGGCAGGCCGTCGTCGGTGACCGTGAGGTCGCCGGCACCGATGATCGTCAGCACCCGGTTGCGGATCGTCATCATGATCCGGCGCGGGTCGATGCCGGCGTCGCGCCAGTACGCGCCGCACGCCGCGCAGCAGCACACCGACAGCAGCCGCTGCACGGCCGGCGCCCACACGGCGTCGGTCTTCTCGTGCGTGTGCTGGTGCACGGCGCCCATCTGGCCGCACGACTCCAGGATCACGGTGTCGCAGTCCAGGTCGCGGAGGCATTCGGCGGCCAGTGTCGCCGCGTAGTCCCGAACCTGCGCACGGGACGGGCACAGCGCCCACGGATACGGCTGGCCGAAGCAGTCCCGCACGGTCAGGCCGGGAAACCGGCTGCCCAGCAACGAGTTGTGCGTGAGCACCACCCACGGCGCGGTGTCGATGCCGGCCGTCCGCAGCGCCCGTACGGCGGCGCCGGCGCTGTCCGCCGTGGTGTCCATCGCGCGTACCCAGGTGGCCGGTTCCGGCCGCAGTGCCCTCGCCCGCCAGACCTCCTCGCGCACCGGCCGGTACAGCGCGGAATGGCTGGCCAGCACCGCGCTTCTGCCGGTCTGCCAAGGAGTCGCGGCACGGGTCGAGTGATAGGCGACGGCGATCGCGACCTGGTCGACGCCGAGCTCACCCGCCCGGTCGACGAATCCGGGATCGCCGAGCACGTCCCAGGGATACGCGTAACCGGTCACCCGCATCGTCGCCGCCGCTCCCGTCACCATCGGGCGGTGTTCGGCTGGAAGTCCGGCTCGAACCGGCGCATGTAGCCGGCGTCGTTACGGGCCCGCAGGCCGGACCTCTGGTAGTTCTCGTGTGCCTTCGCCAGGGCGTCCGGGTCCAGTTCGATCCCCAGACCGGGGCCGGTAGGCACCTTGACCGCGCCGTCGTGGAACTCCAGGACGCCCGGCGCGATCACGTCTTCGGTCTTCCAGGGCCAGTGCGTGTCGCACGCATACGTGAGGTACGGGGTGGCGGCGGCGACGTGCACCATCGCGGCGAGGCTGATGCCGAGGTGGCTGTTGGAGTGCATGGAAAGTCCGATGTCGAACGTCTCGCACAGCACCGAAAGCGACTGCGTCAGCCGCATGCCGCCCCAGTAGTGGTGGTCGGACAGCACGATCCCGACGGCCCGCCGCGCCACGGCCGGCGGCAGGTCGGCGAACCGGACGACGCACATGTTGGTGGCCAACGGCATGCTCGCGGTCGCGGCCACCTCGGCCATGCCGGGAATGCCCGGCGTCGGGTCCTCCAGGTACTCGAGTACGCCGTCCAGTTCCCGCGCGACCGTGATCCCGGTGGCCGGCGTCCACGCGCCGTTCGGGTCGATCCGCAACGGGGTGTCCGGGAAGGCGTCGGCGAGGGCGTGGATCGCGGCGGCCTCGTCCTCGGGTGGGAAGACGCCGCCCTTCAGTTTCAGTGAGCCGAATCCGTAGCGCGCCACCATCGTGCGCGCTTCGTCCACAACGGACTCCGGTGTCGCGACCTCGCCCCAGTCGTCGGCGTTGCCGTCGGCGTGCGCGCCGAACTTGTAGAACAGGTAGGCCGAGAAGTCGACACGGTCGCGGGCGGCGCCGCCGAGCAGGTCGACCACCGGCCGGTCCAGCACGTGGCCCTGCGCGTCGAGGCAGGCGACCTCGAAGAACGAGTACACCGTCGCCAGGGTCTTGTCGTGCGAGAAACCACCGGTCAGGCCGTGTTGATCGGCGTAGACGGAGCCGCCGAGGGTGCCGGCGACGACCGCGCGCAGGCCGGGCAGGTCGAACACGTCGTGGCCGACGAGCTGCGCGGCCACCTGCCGTGCCACGTCCTGGAACGCGGCGTCGCCGTAGGACTCGCCGAGCCCGACGACGCCGTCCTCGCACACCAGGACGAGCACGGTCCGCAGCGCCCACGGCTCGTGCACGCCCATCACGTTGCGCAGCGGCGGGTCCGCGAACGCGACCGGCGTCAGGTCGACGCGCTGGATCTTCATCCAGCCACCGCCCGCGTTTCGGCGCTGGGGAGACTGGTCAGCAGGTCCAACCCGGCCGCGATGATGCCCTCCAGCCGGTCGACCTGGTCCGGGGTCGGGTCGCACAGCGGCGGCCGCACACTGCCGACCTTCGCGCCGCGCAGCCGGGCGCCGGCCTTCACCAGCGACACGGCGAATCCCGGCGTCTCGTCGCGCAGCGCCACCAACGGCAGGTAGAAGCCACGCAGCAGGGCGTCGACGCATGCGTCGTCGCCGGTGTCCAGCGCGCGGTGGAAGGCGTGCGCGATGGCCGGCGCGAAGCAGTGCACGGCGGAGGAGTAGGTCAGCACGCCGATCGCGCGGTACGCCCGCGCCGACACCTCGGCCGTCGGCAGGCCGTTGAGGAACAGGAACTCGCCCGCTCTCGGGTGGTCGGCGCCGCGCACGCTGGTGACGATCCTGGTCATCAGGTCCACGTCCCCGATGCCGTCCTTGAGGCCGACCACGTTCGGTACGTCCAGCAACGCCGTTGTGGTGTCCGGGGTGAACTTCCCGGACGACCGGTGATACACGATCACCGGAACGTCCCTGTCCCGCACGACGTACCGAACGTGGTCAACCAACCCGGCCGGCGGACCAGACACGAGGTAGGGAGGCAGCAGCAGTACGCCGTCCGCCCCTTCACCCTCGGCCATGGTCACACCGGCCCTGGCCAGCTCCGGCCCGCCACCGGCGCCAACCAGGACTGGAACCCGCCCCGCCACCACGTCCCTGGTGCGGCGCAGCACCGCCCGCACCTCGTGTGGCGCGAGCGACGAGAACTCCCCTGTCCCGCACGCGACGAACAACGCACCTGCGCCCGCGTCGAGATGCGCTTCGACCTGGTCGGCCAGTACGTCCAGATCCAGCTCGAGCGTCTCGGTGAACGGGGTCAGCGGGAAGGCGAGCAGGCCGGACAGTTCGGTCGGGTACCGGGTCATGTCACGCTCTCTCATCGGTGTCGGTGGGTTCGGCTCTCGCGAGCTATTGTTCACATACAAGAACGATGACATGATGCTGAACAAACATCAAGTAGAGGAATCCTGTCCCAGAAGTTAGTGTGGTGCCTCACAGGTGTCAACGTCCTTCGGGGGGACGAGGATTGCGGGCAACAGCAGGGAGGACACGGATGCCGCGACAGGCCGAGGTAAGCGCGATCCACGACGAGACGACCCAGGTGGCGGCGGTCGAACCGGGTGAGGAGTCCAGCAGCGGAGTGAAGTCCGCGCGCCGGACCATCGACCTGCTGGAGACGTTCGCCGAGAACCCGGCATGGACCAGCCTGGCCGACCTGCACGCCAGGACCGGTTTCCCCCGCTCCAGCCTGCACGGCCTGCTGCGGACCCTGCGCGACGCCGGCTGGATCGAGACGGACACCGGTGGCACCCGCTTCCGCCTCGGCGTGCGGGCCCTGATCTGCGGCACCGCCTACGTGGACCGCGACCCCGCCATGCCACACGCCACTGAGGCGCTGGAGCGGGTGCGGGAGCAGACCGGTTTCACGGCGCACTACGCCCGCCTGTCCAACGCCCAGGTCGTCTACCTGGAAACCAGGGAGTCGCGCCACTCGCTGCACCTCGTCTCCAGGGTCGGCCGCACACTTCCCGCATATGCCACATCCTTGGGCAAGGCACTCCTCGCGGAACTGACAGAGGACGAACTGTCGACCCTGCTGCCGGCCAGTCTCTCCCCGCTGACCGAGAACACCATCACGTCGCGGGACGCGCTGCGCGACCAACTATCGGCCGTCCGCGAGCGCGGCTACGCGTTCGAGCACGAGGAGGGCACCCACGGCGTCGCCTGCGTCGCCGCCGTGATCCCGTACCGCATCCCGGCATCGGACGCGCTGAGCGTCTCGATGCCGGCGGCGCAGGCGACCGACAAGGAAGTCACCCGCATCGGGGAGTTGCTGGCCGCGGTCGCCGACGACCTCTCGCAGCGGCTGCGCCGCGCGGGAATTCGCTGAACCGCCGCCGGTAATCGAATCGCTACCGAAAGGACTCATCCGTTGAGCAACGAGCGGGTGCTGATCACCGGCGCGTCCGGCGTCGTAGGCCGATTCCTGCGGACCCGGCTGAGCCGCCCCGGCCGGACACTCCGGCTGCTGGACATCGTCGCGCCCGCCTCGACCGATGACGACGCCGAGATCGTCACCGGCTCGATCAACGACGAGTCTGCCCTCGTGTCGGCGTTCGACGGCGTGACCGCGCTCATTCATCTGGGTGGCCAGAGCCGCGAGGACTCGTGGGCCAACATCATGGCCACCAACATCGACGGCACCCACAGCGTCCTCGCGGCGGCACAGGCGGCCGGCGTGCGACGGGTGATCCTGGCGTCCAGCAACCACGCGGTCGGCTTCCGGATCGTCGGCGAGGACGGCCCGGACGGCCTGCACGCCGACTCGTCGACGCGGCCGGACACGTACTACGGGGTGAGCAAGGCGGCCATCGAGGCACTGGGCGCCCTGTACCACCACCGATTCGACATGGACGTCGTCTGCATCCGGATCGGCACCTGCTTCGAGGCCCCCTGGGACGTCCGGGGTCTGTCGACGTGGCTGTCCCCGGACGACGCCGGCCGCCTGTTCGAAGCGTGCCTGACGGCACCGAACCCCGGCTACCGGATCATCTGGGGCGTTTCGGACAACACCCGCCGTTTCGCCTCCCTGGCCGAAGCCGAGGAACTGGGCTACCGATCCGAGGACAACGCCGAGAAGTTCGCCGCCGAAATCCTGGAGCAGACCCCACAACCGCTCCAGACGGCCACCCCGGAATACCTCGGCGGCGGCTTCACGACGTCCCCGTTGGGCGTACCCAACCCGTTGTAGCGACTACCAGACCACCGGCAGCTCGGCCAGCCCGCCGGTCAGCAGGTGCGACCGCCACTTCAGTTCCGACACCGGCACCGCCAGTCGCAGCGAGGGAAAACGGGCACCCAACCGCTCGAACACCGCCGTCAACTCGATCCTGGCCAGCGCGGCCCCGATGCAGTACCTGGCACCGTGGCCGAAACTCAGGTGCGGATGCGTCTGCGGCCGCCCGATGTCCATCCGCGCCGGTTCGGCGAACGCGCTCGCGTCCTGGTTGGCGGTACTGACGGCCAGCAACACGGCGTCGCCGGCCGCGATCCGCACCCCACCGAACTCCAACGGCGTCCGCGCGTAGCGCAGCAACCCACCGTTGCCCCCGCCGCCCATCCCGAGGCGCAGGATCTCCTCCACCGCGGCCGGCGCCAACGCGGGATCGCGTGCCAACGCCGCGTACTGGTCGGGATTGCTCAACAGCAGCAACGTTCCCAGGTCGATCCGTACCACGGTGGTCTCGTGACCCGCGAACAACACGATCGCCCCGAGGCCAGCGATGTCGTCGTCGGTCAGCGACCCGTCCTCGATCGTCAGCAACTCCGACAGCATGTCGCTGCCCGGCTCGACCCGCTTGCGCCCGACCAGCTCCCGCACGTAGCCGATCAGCTTCTCGAACGACCCGGCCGACAGGGCGTTGTCCTTGAGGTCCGCCATTCCGGTCGACAGCTCACGGAAGTACCGCCGATCCTCGTAGGGCACCCCCAACAACTCGCAGATCACCAGCACCGGCAACGGAAACGCCAGCGCCTCGTGCAGATCGACCGGTGGCGTCCGTCCATTCAGGACGTCCAGCAGTTCGTCGACCATCGACTCGACCCGTGACCGCAACAGCCGCATCCGGCGGGCCGAGAACCGGGGGACGAGGCGCGACCGCAGCAACGCGTGGTCGGTGTCCTCCGTGTCGAACCCGTCGCTCGCCCCGCCGAGCAGGGCCGACTCCGAGACCCGCGCCGCCTCGTCCGGCTTCGGAGGTGACCGGCCGAGCCGGGGATCGGCGAACAGCGCCTTCACGTCCTCGTACCGGGTGACCAGCCACGCCTCGTCCCCGGTCGCGGTGCGCACCCGCGCGACCGGATCGGACGCCTGCAACTCCCGCATCTTCGGCGCCAGTTCGAGCACGTTCGGCCGGTCGAACGGCAGTGTGGGCAGATCCATCGACATCAGCTCCCCTGGTAGCTCCCCGCTCATCGTAACTATACTTGCTTGTATAGATCCTTGTGTCAACGTCACTTGGGGGTGGAGACTGGAGCCATGTCCACCGACGGCGTGACCAGGCGCCTGCCGAGGGCGCAGCGTCGGGAACAGATCCTGGACGCCGCGACCGAGGCGTTCGCGCGCACCGGTTTCGCCGCGACCAGCCTGGACGACGTCGCCGCGCAGGCCGGCGTCACGCGGATGATCGTCTACACCCATTTCGAGTCGAAAACCGCGCTCTACCAAGCGGTTCTCGCCCGGATGCGGGATCGCCTCGCCGCGTCGACCGGTGCCCCGGACTTCGACCACTTCAGTATCGCCGGTCTGCTCCGGGTCGCGGCGGCCGAACCGGCCGGCTTCCGGCTGCTGTTCCACCACGCCGCCCGCGAACCGGAGTTCCGGGCCGAGGTGGACCGGATGCGCGCGGCCGGTTTCGCGGTGGCCCACCAGTATCTCGCGCCCACGATCCCCGATCCGGACTGGGCGAACTGGGCCTGCCACCTGGTCCCGATCGTCGTCCAGGAAGCCGTG
>DATBDL010000250.1:0-20459 GCA_036269975.1 Pseudonocardiaceae bacterium
TCCAGGCATGCCACTGGAGCACCCGTCGGCGCAGCACAGGCACGTATCGACGCACCCGGACGTGGCCGTGAATCCCTTGTTCACCAGGGAACCGGTCCGGATTCCGAAGGACACCTTCCCGGCCCGAGGCATCGACCCCGACATCGCCTACCAGATCGTGCACGACGAGTTGATGTTGGACGGAAATGCCCGGCTCAATCTCGCCACGTTCGTCACTACGTGGATGGAGGACCAGGCCACCCGGCTGATGAGCGAGACTTTCGACAAGAACATGATCGACAAGGACGAGTACCCGCGCACCGCGGAACTAGAGGCGCGCTGCGTACGGATGCTCGCCGAGCTCTGGCATGCCCCGACCGAGCGAACGGCCACCGGCTGCTCCACCACCGGATCGAGTGAAGCCTGCATGCTCGCCGGGCTGGCCATGAAGCGCCGCTGGCGGCACCGGAGGCAGGCCGAGGGAAAGCCCGTCGACCGGCCGAACATCGTGATGGGCATCAACGTCCAGATCTGCTGGGAGAAGTTCGCCAACTACTGGGACGTCGAACCGCGCCTCGTGCCCATGGACGGCGACCGGTTCCTGCTGTCCGCCGAGGAGGCGGTCAAGCTCTGCGACGAGAACACCATCGGCGTCGTCGTCATCCTCGGCTCGACGTTCGACGGCGGCTACGAGCCGGTCGCCGACGTGTGCGCGGCACTGGACGCCCTGGCCGAGCGCACCGGTGTGGACATCCCCGTGCACGTGGACGGCGCGTCCGGCGGGATGGTCGCGCCGTTCTGCGATCCGGACCTGGTGTGGGACTTCCGGCTGCCCAGGGTGGTGTCGATCAACACGTCCGGCCACAAGTACGGCCTGGTCTATCCCGGCGTCGGCTGGATCGTGTGGCGTGATCCCGACGCGCTGCCGGACGAACTGGTGTTCCGCGTGAACTACCTCGGCGGTGACATGCCGACGTTCGCGCTGAACTTCTCCCGGCCCGGTGCCCAGGTCGCGGCCCAGTACTACAACTTCGTCCGGCTCGGATTCGACGGTTATCGCAGGGTGCAGCAGCACTGCAGGGACGTGGCGACCCGGCTGTCCGGCAAGATCGCCGAAACCGGCCCGTTCCGCCTGCTGACCGACGGCAGCCAGCTCCCGGTGTTCGCGTTCACCCTGGCCGACGACGTCACGAGGTACTCGGTCTTCGACGTGTCTGCGGCACTGCGGGAAAGCGGCTGGCTGGTACCGGCCTACACATTCCCGGCGAACCGCACAGATCTGGTGGCACTGCGGATCGTGGTCCGCAACGGCTTCAGCCACGATCTGGCGGACGGTCTCGCCGACGACCTGAAACGTGCCGTGAAGCTGCTCGACCGGCAGTCGGCGCCGGTTCGCGGTGGTGAGAGCGCCTCGTTCGCACACGGTGCCGGCACTGGATCGCATCACCCGGCAGGGTGAACCCAGATCAGTGGTATCCAGCGAACTGGGAGTTCATACAGAGGGGCTTAGGCAGTTCACTCGGTCGGACGTATGCTCGCTTAGTCGACGTGAGCGACGGCGTGCAGTCGAGAGGGGCAACGCGGTGAATGGCCCGATCTGCCTTTCGGGAGGGTGGCGCCCGCATGACCGGCACGCCACGACCCGCCGGTCAGACAGCCGGACCGTTGCCGCTGGTCGGCCGGCATGACGAGCTCTCACCGCCGCCGCGCGCCCGCGGCCATGCTGCCAGCCCCTGGTGAGCCAGTGTCCGCCGCACAGTCATTCGCCCGGATCTGGGCATCCGCCATCGCCGGTACCAGCTACGTCCCGATGAGCGGAGACGAGGTGATCGACCTGCTGGACGACCTGACGAGCCGCCTCATCAGCGCGCTGCTCGACGAACCGTTCGCCGCCGACTCGGCTCGGGAGGCCGGCGCCCGGCTGGTCGCCGCCCATTTCACCGGCAGCGGCACCATCGAACGCTCCGTCCAGGTGCTCGGCGAGCGCTTACTGGACGAACTCGGCCTCGCGCACAACGAGCGGCTGGCCGACCGGGTGTCGCGCCTGCAGGGCTCGCTGGCCGCCGGCTACGCGCAGGCGCTGCGGGAACGCACGCTGGGCGAGCAGGAAGCCATCCGCAGCGCGGTACTGGACGCGCGGGACGAGGCGGAGGCGGCGCTCCGTGCCAGCGAGGCCAAGTTCCGCGCGATGTTCACCGACGCGGCCATCGGCATCGGCATCTCGGACATGACCGGCAGGGTGGTCGAGGCCAACACGGCACTGCTGCGGATGACCGGCACCACACGCCAGGAAGCCCTCTCCAGCAACGTGCGCGACTACATCCATCCGGAGGACAAACTCGACGGCCTCTGGGATTCATTCGAACGGGTGGTCAGAGGCGAGCTCGACCACTATCGAGTGGAAAAGCGCCTGTGCCGCCCGGACGGCGGCTGGGTCTGGGCCCACGTGACGTGTTCCCTCGTCCGCGACGACGCCGGCGTGCCGCTGTTCGCGGTGTCGGTGATGGAGGACGTGACGGAACGGCACGCGCTGCAGGAGCGGTTGCGTTACCAGGCCAGCCACGACCCGCTGACCGGCCTGCCCAACCGGGCGCTGTTCCTGGAGCGACTGTCGTCGGTGTTCGCCACCGAACGCGAAACGCCGGGCCGGACCAGGGTCGCGATGTGCTACCTGGACCTGGACGGCTTCAAGGTCATCAACGACAGCCTCGGCCACGCGGTCGGCGACCGCCTGCT
This sequence comes from Pseudonocardiaceae bacterium, assembly GCA_036269975.1. Lineage (GTDB taxonomy): Bacteria > Actinomycetota > Actinomycetes > Mycobacteriales > Pseudonocardiaceae > DATEPR01. The sequence continues at coordinate 2,716 of DATBDL010000250.1, forward strand.
GGTATCGGTGGCCCGCAGGCTGGACGAGGCCATCGCCGGCCCCGGCCGCCTGATCGCCCGCATGGGCGGCGACGAGTTCGTGGTGCTGGCGGAGGGCACGACCGGTACCGAAGACGCGGTCGGCATCGCGGAGACGGTGCTGGCGGCGCTGCAGCCGCCGGTCCGCATCGGCGGCCACGAACTGTCGGTCACGGCGAGCATCGGCATCGTGGAACGGCCGGTGTCCGGCACAACGTCGGCGGATCTGGTGCGCGACGCCGACATCACGCAGTACTGGGCGAAAGCCGACGGCAAGGGCCGCTGGCGGGTGTACGACCCGGAACGCAACGCACACGAGGTGGTCCGGTTCACGTTGTCGGCGGCACTGCCGGCGGCCATGGAACACAAGGAGTTCTTCGTCGAGTACCAGCCACTGGTGCGCCTCGGCGACGAACGGACGGTCGGCGTGGAAGCGCTGGTCCGCTGGCAACACCCGCAGTTGGGGCGGTTGGGCCCTGACCGTTTCATCGATCTGGCGGAGGAAACCGGCCTGATCGTGCCGCTGGGCCGATGGGTGCTGCGGACGGCGTGTTTCCAGGCGAAGTCGTGGCTGGACAGGTTCGGCCTGGCGGCGCCGTTCGTGAGCGTGAACCTGGCCGTCCGGCAGTCGAGAGAGCCGAACCTGGTGGCCGACGTGCGGGCCGTGTTGGACGAGACGGGCCTGCCACCGCACCTGCTGCAGTTGGAGCTGACCGAGAGCGCCATCATGGGCCCGGCCGACGAGCCGCTGGAAGCGCTGCGCACGCTGTCCGCCATGGGCGTACGAATCGCCATCGACGATTTCGGCACCGGCTATTCGAACCTGGCTTATCTGCGGCACCTGCCGGTCAACGAGCTGAAGATCGCAGGGTCCTTCGTGGAGGGCCTGCGAGCGGCGGACCGGACGGATCCGGTGGACGCGCAGATCGTGGCAACGCTGGTGACGCTGGCGCACGCGCTGGGCCTGACGGTGACGGCGGAAGGCGTGGAAACCCCGGCGCAGGCCGAACGCCTACGGAGAATAGGTTGCGACTCGGGCCAGGGATGGCTGTTCGCCCGGCCCGGCGCCCCCGAGAACATCGACCGCCTACTGGAAGCCGGCTGATCCGGCGGCACCGGAAGTCGGCGGCACCGGAAGTCGGCCGATTGGTCAGCCGAACAGGCTCGGTAGGGTGCCCTCCCAGGCCGCGCTCAGTTCGGACAGGCTGATCGTCGCCACGTTCTGGATCTCCACCGCGTCCACGGCCGCGTCGACCACGCCGATTCGTGTCCATGGCAGCCCGCTCGCCGTGCACGACTCCGTGAACCGCGACTCCGCCACGCGCGGCACCGCCACCAGGGCCCGACCGGCCGACTCAGCGAACAGCCACACGAACGGATCGGCATCGACCGGCAGCACGACTCGACAGCCGGTCTCGCCGATCAACGCCGCTTCCACCACGGCCTGGGCCAGCCCGCCTTCGGACAGGTCGTGCGCCGCCGAGACCATCCCGTCCCGCGACGCCGCGACGAGAACCTCCGCGAGCAGCCGTTCCGCGGCCAGATCCACCTGCGGCGGACGACCACCCAGATGGCCGTGCACGACGTGTGCCCACTCCGAACCGCCGAACTCGTCCCGCGTCGTGCCGAGCAGCAGCAGCGTCTCCCCGGTCGCGCCGAAACCGGTCCGGATGCGCCTGCGCACGTCGTCGATCACGCCGAGCACCCCGACCAGTGGCGTCGGCAGGATGGCCGTGTCGCCGGTCTGGTTGTAGAAGCTGACATTGCCCCCGATGACGGGAATGCCCAACTCGCGGCAGCCGTCCGCCAGACCGTGCAGCGCCTCGCGGAACTGCCACATCACGCCGGGGTCCTCCGGCGAGCCGAAGTTCAGGCAGTCCGTGACCGCCGCCGGCGTGGCCCCCGTGACGGCGACGTTCCGGTACGCCTCAGCCAACGCCAACTGCGCGCCCTGATACGGATCCAGTGCCACGTAACGGGAATTGCAGTCCGTGGACACGGCGATCCCGCGGCCGGTGCGCTCGTCGATCCGGATCATCCCGGAGTCCGCCGGCTGAGCGAGCACGGTGCCGCCACGCACGTACCGGTCGTACTGCTGGGTCACCCAGCGCCGCGACGCCAGGTTCGGCGACGACACCATCCGCAGCAGCGTCGACCGCAGTTCGTCCGGTGTGGACGGTCGTGGAAGTGCGTCGGGCTCGGCCGCCACCAGCGCGTCCTGCGTGGCCGGGCGCTCGATCGGCCGCTGGTAGACCGGACCCTCGTGGGCGACCGTGCGCGGCGGCACGTCGACCACCGGCACGCCATGCCAGTTGATCACCAACCGGTCGCCGTCGGTGACCTCGCCGATCTCGGTGGCGATCACGTCCCATTTCCGGCACACGGCGAGGAAGTCCGCGACATCGGCCGGTCGCACGACGGCGCACATCCGCTCCTGCGACTCGCTGGAGAGGATCTCGGCCGGGGTCATTCCCTTGGCGCGCAACGGAACCCGGTCCAGTTCGACCACCATACCGCCGTCCCCCGCGCTGGCCAGCTCGCTGGTCGCGCAGGACAGGCCCGCGCCGCCGAGGTCCTGAATGCCGACGACGAGACCCGCCGCGAACAGTTCGAGGCAGCACTCGATGAGCACCTTCTCGGTGAACGGGTCGCCGACCTGCACACTGGGCAGCTTCTTGCGACCGCCGCTGCCCTCGTCGCCGGAGAACGTGTCCGACGCCAGCACCGACACGCCGCCGATGCCGTCCAAACCGGTCCGCGCGCCGAACAGCATGATCTTGTTGCCGGTGCCCGACGCGTGCGCCAGGTGTAGGTCCTCGACCCGCATCGCGCCGACACACAGCGCGTTGACCAGCGGATTTCCCGCGTACGTCCGGTCGAATACGACCTCACCGCCGATGTTGGGCAGACCGAGGCAGTTGCCGTAGCCGCCGACGCCGGCCACCACACCCGGCAGCACCCGCCGGGTGTCGGCCGCGTCGGCGGGCCCGAAGCGGATCGAGTCCTGGACCGCGAGCGGGCGGGCGCCCATGGCCAGGATGTCGCGCACGATGCCGCCGACGCCGGTCGCAGCGCCCTGGTGCGGCTCCACATAGGACGGATGGTTGTGGCTCTCCGCCTTGAAGGTGACCGCCCAGCCGTCGCCGATGTCGATCACGCCGGCGTTCTCGCCGATGCCGGCCAGCATCCGGGCGCGCATCTCGTCGGTCGTGGTCTCGCCGAAGTAGCGCAGGTGCACCTTGGACGACTTGTAGGAGCAGTGCTCGCTCCACATCACCGAGTACATGGCCAGCTCGGCGTCGGTGGGACGACGGCCGAGGATGTCCTTGATCCGCGTGTACTCGTCGTCGCGCAGGCCGAGTTCACGGTAGGGCTGCGGGTGGCCCGGCGTCGCCTCGGCGTGCGCGACGGTGTCGATCGTGTCCGTGCTGGTCATGCCCTCACCAGGTGGTCGAGTACGGACAGGAACATGCGCAGGCCGTCGTCGCCCGGCCCGGTCAGCGCGTCGGTCGCGTGCTCGGGGTGCGGCATCAGCCCGACGATCCGGCCGGTCCGGTCGGTGATCCCCGCGATGTCGGCGCGGGAGCCGTTCGGGTTGTCGAGGTAGCGGAACACCACGCGGCCCTCGGCCTCCAGTTCATCCACAGTGGACTGATCCGCCACGTAGCAGCCGTCCATGTGCTTGACCGGCACCAGGATCTCGGCACCCTGGTCGTACCGCCCCGTCCACGTCGTCGCTGCGTTGTCGACGCGTAGCCACTGGTCGCGGCACACGAAGTGCAGACTTTCGTTGCGGGTCAACGCACCCGGCAGGAGTCCCGCCTCGCACAGCACCTGGAAGCCGTTGCAGATGCCCAGCACCGGCAGCCCCCGCCGCGCCGCCGCGACCACCTCACCCATGACCGGCGCGAACCGGGCGATCGCGCCGGCACGCAGATAGTCGCCGTAGGAGAAGCCGCCGGGCAGGATCACGGCGTCCACACCGCGCAGGTCCGCGTCACCGTGCCAGAGCACGACCGGCTCGGCACCGGAGAGGCCGACCGCGCGGGTGGTGTCCGAGTCGTCGAGGCTGCCGGGGAACGTGATCACCCCGATCCGGGCGGTCACCGCGCCACCCGCCGGACCGTCCACTGCTCTATCACCGGGTTGGCCAGCAGGCCGTCGGCGATCCTGGCGAGCGTCGCGTCGTCGACCGAGTCGTCGACCTCCAGCTCGAACCGCTTGCCCTGGCGGACTTCGGTGACTCCGGTGAAACCGAGGCGGGGCAGGGCGTTGGCTACCGCCTGTCCCTGCGGGTCGAGGATTTCGGGCTTGGGCATGACGTCGACGACGACACGGGCCACGGGCGTACTCCCAGACATCGAGTGGGTCGGCGGTACCGCCGGATACTACCTGAGCAGGGTGTTCGCCTTGAGCGAGACAGGTGGCGCGCGTCGGTGCCCAGGGTGGACTCTGTGATCATGCGACTACTCGTCCTTGGCGGCACCGCCTTCGTCAGCCGCGCCGTCGCCACCGAGGCGATCACCCGCGGTCACGAGGTGACCTGCGCGGCGCGCGGCGTCACGGGCACAGTGCCCGACGGCGCCACGCTGGTGCGCGTCGACAGGGACGCGGCCGACGGCCTCGCCCCACTGGCCGGCGCGAGCTTCGACGCGGTGGTCGACGTGGCGACCATCTCGTACCCGTGGGTGGCCGAAGCGCTCGCGGTGCTCGGCGACAAGACCGGCCACTGGACGTTCGTGTCCACGTGCAACGTCTACACCGACCACTCGACCCCCGGACTGGGACCCGACGCCGAGTTACTGCCGCCACTGCGAGAGGGCGGTCACGACGGGGGGATCGTGGACCCGGACCGGTACGGCTCGATCAAGGTGGCCAGCGAGAACGCCGTCCGCGACGCGGTGGGCGACCGCGCGTTCATCGTGCGCCCCGGCCTGATCACCGGCCCGGACGACGGCAGCGACAGATTCGGCTACTGGCCGGCCCGCTTCGCCCGCGGCGGCCGGGTGCTGGTGCCGGACGCGCCGGCCCAGCCGATGCAGCACATCGACGTCCGAGACCTGGCGGCGTGGATCGTGACCGCGGCCGAAACCGGCCGGACCGGCAACTACGACGGCATCGGACCGGCCGGGCCACTGCTGGAGCTGTTGAGCGGAATCGCGGACGCGGTGGGTGTGGCAGCGGAACTGGTGCCGGTGGCACCGGAGAAGCTGACCGCGGCCGAGGTCGGCTACTGGGGCGGCCCGAAGTCGCTACCGCTCTGGCTGCCGCCGACGCACTCGGGTCTCGCGGCGCGCGACGCCGGCCCGTCGCTGAACGCCGGCCTACGCCCACGACCACTGGCGGACACGGTACGAGCGGCATTGGAAACCGAGCGACGGTTGGGACTGGATCGGGAACGCAAGGCTGGACTGACCCCGAAGGAGGAGGCGGAGGTGCTGGCCGGCATCAGCTAGTCCGCGAGGAGGCAGCGGTCTGGCCGGCATCAGCTAGTCCGCTCGGCTCGGCGACCGCCCCGACTCGGCACGCGACCGGCGCCGGTGGACGGTCCGGCTCAGCGCGCGACCGGTGACGGTGGACGGCCCAATGGTCAGCGCTCTGTTGTCGGGTGGGTGTGGCCGCTCGACGCGTAGGTCGGCTGTCGACTGGGTGGGCGGCGGTGCCGTGGGTCGAGCGGGCGGCGGATGGTGCGGGTCGGGGTGAGCAGGCCGGGATAGGTTGTCGGCTGGGCGCCGTGGTGCAGGGCGATGTCGACCGCGTCCAGGATGGCCGTGGTGATGCCGGGGCTGGCCAGGCCGGATGCCGGCACAGCCAGTCGCACCAGGCGGCCGAGGCGGGCCGCTCTCGCGGCGGCCAGTACGGCGGCACGGCACCACCACGGCTCGGTGTACTGGCCCTGCCATGGCGTCGGGCCGGGGCCGAGTACGCGGCCGGGCACGAGTTCACCGGTGTGCAGGTCGCGCACGCCACGCACTTCCGCACAGACGCGAAACCCGTTGCGGCGCAACACTTCCAGCGTACCCGGCGGTACCAGCCAGCCACGCGGGGCAAAGCCGGCGACGGCGATGTCCAGTTGGTTCAGCGCGGCACGGGCTGCGACGAGTTGCAGCCGGGTCTCGTGGGCCGGCAGTACCGCCGTGCCGACCGGCCACCGGGCGGGGCTGAACCGGCCGGCGAGGTGGTCACAGCCGCGCAACAGCAGAGCGTCACCGGTGGCGGCGCGGGCGCGCACCCACTCGGCCACCTCGGGAGCGGCAACCAGATGCGCGGGCGCGACGACGAGAGACAACGGCACCAGACGACGGTCCAACTCGGCGGCCAACCGCGCGGTCACGTCCAGTGGGCTGCCACCGAGACCGGACACCGAGACGACCAGTCGTGCGCTCACGCGACCTCCTCGCTGGCGCCAGTCAGCCGTGTTCGCGACGCACGGACCCACGGCTGGCTCGCTCACGGTTCCAGTGCGCCGCACGGCGGTGACGGTCAGGAGTCAGCGAGGTGTCCGCGCGGCGCAGATCGGGGGAAGTTCCCGTTAGCGGCCATGCGGGCGCCAGTCACGGCACCGAATGCGCCCAGCCCGACCACCACACCCGGACGAGTCAGGCGGTCGGCCAGTCGTCGAACGACTCGCCGGTGATCTGCTCGTACGCCTCGACATACCGCGAACGGGTGTTCGCCACGACATCCGCCGGCAGCGGCGGCGGCGGTTCCCCGCCGGCACGGTCCCAACCGGACTCCCGTGACAACAGCCACTCGCGGAGGTACTGCTTGTCGAACGACGGCTGGACGTGGCCGGGCTGGTAGCCGGCCGCCGGCCAGTATCGGGACGAGTCCGGGGTCAGCACCTCGTCAGCCAGGGTCAGGACGCCGTTCGCCGTGTGGCCGAACTCGAATTTCGTGTCGGCCAGGATCAGGCCGCGGGTGGCGGCGTGCGCCGCTGCCTTGCGGTAGACCAGCAGGGTCATGTTCCGCAGGTCCTCCGCCGTCTCCGCGCCGACCTTGGCCGTGACCTCGTCGAAGTCGATGTTCTCGTCGTGGTCGCCCAGGTCGGCCTTGGTCGCCGGGGTGAAGATCGGGGCTGGTAGGCGGTCGGCTTCCGTCAGACCGGCGGGTAGCGGGACGCCGCAGACCGTGCCGGTGTGCCGGTAGTCCAGCAGGCCGGAGCCGGTCAGGTAGCCGCGCGCCACGCATTCGACGGGGACCATCGTGAGGCGACGTACCAGCAGGGCGCGACCACGGACCTCGGCCGGGATACGCGGGTCGTCGTCGGACACGAGATGGTGCGGGATCAGGTCGCCGAGCAGGTCGAACCAGAACACGCTCATCGCCGTCAGTACGCGGCCCTTGTCCGGGATCTCGGTGGCCAGGACGTGGTCGAACGCCGAGATCCGGTTCGACGCGACCAGCAGCAGCAGTTCGTCGTCCACCGCGTGTAGTTGGCGCACCTTGCCGGTGGTCACCATCGGATAGTCAGCGAGAGTCGGCACGGGTACCGAGCCTAATCGGCCACAATGTGGGCGTGCGCTACGACTGGGTGAGCTTCACCACCGACTACGGCACGTCCGACGGGTTCGTGGCCGCCTGCAAGGGCGTCATCGCCGGAATCGCGCCCGCGGCACGGGTTCTGGACATCACCCACGAGGTGGAGCCGCACGACGTGCGCCGGGGTGGTGCGGTGCTGGCGCACACGGTGGGCTATCTGCCGACGTCGATCCACTTCGCGGTCGTCGATCCTGGGGTCGGCGGCAGCCGGCGGGCCGTGGTGCTGGTGACCGCGAACGGACTGCTGGTCGGGCCGGACAACGGACTGCTGCTACCCGCGGCGGACGTGCTGGGTGGGGTGGTCGCGGCCTACGAGCTCCGCGAACCTCGGTATCGACTGCCCGAGGTGTCGATGACCTTTCACGGGCGGGACATCTTCGCGCCGGCCGCCGCCCATCTCGCGAACGGTGTGGCGCCGGCGGAGTTCGGGCCAGCCGTCACCGATCTGGTCCGGCTGCCGTCACCGCACAGTGCCGTCGTCGACGGGCGGTTGAGCAGCGAGATCGTCGGCGCCGACCGGTTCGGGAACCTCCAACTGGCGGCCGGGCCGGCCGATCTGGCCGCGTTGGGGGCACAGCAGGGCGACACCGTGCGGGTACAGCTTCGTCGGTCCGTTGTGGACGGACAGCTCGGCGCTACGTTCTCGGACGTGCCGGCCGGTTCGCTGCTGGTGCACGTGGACTCGTCCGGTCAGGTGGCCGTCGCCGTCAACGGCGGGTCCGCGGCCGAGGCGTTGGGCGGGCAGGTCGGCGAGCTGACGATCAGCCCCAGCGAGCGACCGTGATCTCGTCGCCGACGGCGATGTCGCCGCTGGTCAGGACGGCCGCCTTCACGCCGAAGCTGACACCGCCGCCGTAGTCGGGCTCGCGGCGGAAATCGGCCAGCGTCCTTGTCGGTTCTGGGCCGTCCTTGGCCCCGGTCGCCTGGTCGACGGTGGGCACGGCGCAGCGGATGGCCCTGGTCGCGTAGCCGAGTTCGACGCCGCCGACCGTCGCGATGCGCACCCTGTCCTCGGTGAACGGGGCCGACCACCCGGTGACGACGATGTTGGGGCGGAAGCGATCCATCGGCACCGGCCGACCGCCACGCGCGGCGATGCGGCGGTTGAGATCGTCCAATGAGGACTGTGCGGTGAGCAGGACGGCGTGCGCGTCGGCGAAACCGGTCTTGCCCGGGTGCTCGCCCCAGCCGTCGCGGTCGTGTTCCGGCGGCACCCGGACCAGCCGGCACGGCCGGTCCAGCACCTCGCAGAACCACTTGGCCGCCACGTCACCCTGGTCGACGCCGATGCCGAACCACTTGTCGAACAGGCTGACCCCGCGTCGGTCGCCGTCGTGGACCACGTCGAACTCGGCATCGTCCATGCCCGGTGCCGCCAGCGTGCAGCGGGTGCCGTCGGCGTGCACGGTCGGCCGGATCACCGCCATCGCCGGCGTCTTGCGCTGGCTGAGGAACGCGCCGTCCTCGTCCACCAGCATCATCGACCGGTCGTGCACGATGCCGGTCGCCGTCAACGTCGCCGTGGACACCGGCACGCCGGCACAGCCCTTCACCGGGTAGTAGACAAGTCCAGCCACGGTTGCCATATCCGCACGGTACCGACCGGATCAGAGAATCGGCTCCGGGTTGTACGCGGCGGCGGCGCCGAAGCGGTCCACGATCTTGGCGACCCGGTCGGCGACATCGGCCACCTGGGCGCCCGCCATCCCGGTGAACGACAACCGGTCGGCCAGCAGCGCGTCCAGTTCGGCGCGGTCCAGCGGGATGCGCGGGTCGGCCGCGAGGCGGTCCAGCAGGTCGTTCCGCTCGGCACCGCGTTCGCGCAGGTCAAGGGCTACGGCGACGGCGTGCTCCTTGATCGCCTCGTGCGCCGTCTCCCTGCCGACACCGGCCCGTACGGCGGCGATCAGCACCTTCGTGGTGGCCAGGAACGGCAGGTACCGGTCCAGCTCGCGGGCGATCACGGCCGGATAGGCGCCGAAGCCGTCCAGAACTGTGAGCAACGTCTCGATCAGGCCGTCCAGCGCGAAGAACGCGTCCGGCAGCGCGACCCTGCGCACGACCGAGCACGACACGTCGCCCTCGTTCCACTGGTCGCCGGCCAGTTCGCCGACCATCGACAGGTAACCGCGCAGGATCACGGCAAAACCGTTGATCCGTTCGCTGGACCGGGTGTTCATCTTGTGCGGCATGGCAGACGAGCCGACCTGGCCGGGCAGGAATCCCTCGGTGACGAGCTCGTGGCCGGCCATCAGCCGGATGGTCCTGGCCAGGCTGGCCGGGCCGGCGGCCAACTGGACAAGACACGACAGCATGTCGAAGTCCAGCGACCTCGGATACACCTGGCCGACACTGGTCAGCACCTGCTCGAACCCCAGGTGCTCGGCCACCGCGTGTTCCAGCCGTCGCACGGCGGTCGGATCGCCGAGCAGGTCGAGCATGTCCTGTGCGGTGCCGACCGGGCCCTTGATGCCGCGCAACGGATACCGCGCGATCAGCTCGTCCAGCCGGGCGAACGCGACCATGATCTCGTCGGCCGCGGTGGCGAAGCGCTTGCCGAGCGTGGTGGCCTGCGCCGCCACGTTGTGCGACCGGCCGGCGATCACCAGGTCGGCGTGCTCGACGGCCAGCCCGGCCAGCCGCGCCAGCACCGCCGCGAACCGGACGCGGACGTGTTCGAGCGAACGGCGGATCTGGAGCTGCTCGACGTTCTCGGTAAGATCGCGACTGGTCATCCCGGTGTGCACGAGTTCGTGGCCGGCCAGCGCGTTGAACTCCTCGATACGGGCCTTCACGTCGTGCTTGGTGACCCGTTCGCGCTCGGCGATGCTGGCCAGGCGGACATCGCCGACGACCCGCTGGTAGTCGTCGATCGCGCCGGCCGGCACCGCGAGGCCGAGTTCGACCTGGGCGCGCAGCACGGCGAGCCAGAGCTCACGCTCCAGCACGATCTTGTGTTCGGGCGACCACAGCGTGGCCAGCGCGACCGAGGCGTACCGGGCCGCGAGCACGTCGGGAATGTTCGGCTTGCTCACGCGCGCCGATCTTACTGCGTCGAGCTTACCGGCTGGTCAGGGCGTGAACTCGAACGCGTGATCCGTCGCGAACGAGGTGAGCTGCTGGATGTTGAGCAGCACCGCCGCGCTGTACCCCGGACTGCTCTTGCCGGTCGGGTCGTAGTTGTAGCCGGTGGCGGACACGACGGAGCCGTCCGGCCGGTACTGGCTGACCGTCAGCAGGTGCACGCTGTTCTGACTGTAGGGGTCCACCGTGAGCACGCTGCCGTCCGGTAGCGGTGTGGCCGCGCACGGATTCTTGCAGTCGCCCTGTGGGCCGGTGCTGTTCTGGCCGGGCGCGAACACCGAGATGTCCACCGCGGTGGGGGTGCCGTCCACCGTGAACGTGACGAAGGCGTCCAGGTAGTCCTGGTCGGCGCTGACCGAGCCCTCGGCCTCGCCGCCCCATGGCCGGACGGCCACGTTCCCCGCATTCGGCACGATCTGGCCGAACGTCGTCTTGATATGGCTGGTCCAGGCCGCGGCGAGCTCGTTCTCGCGAGCGGCCGTGTAGTGGTACTCCCGCACGGGAGGCGGCCAGGCCGCCAACGAGTGGACCGGGCCGGTGGTCACGTGCGGTGTCTGTGTGCCTGGCCCGGTGGTCAGGTGCGCCGCGGGGGCCGCTTCGTCGGCCGGGTGCAGCACGGTGGCCGTCGTGGCGGCGGCGACCGCGATCACGGCCGTCGCAGCGCCGACGCCGACGAGCGACCGACGCCTGCGGGCCTCCCGCTGCGCCCGCGCCAACAGGCGGTCCGGGTCGAAGTCCAGCGGCGGCTCATTCGCCACCGCGCCGACCAAGCCCTCCCGCAGTTCTTTCTCACTCATGAGGCCACCCTCCCGTGTGCTTCGTCAGCCTCGACCTGTGCCATCGCGACCCGCAGATTGGCCAGGCCACGCGCGGCCTGGCTCTTGACCGTGCCCTCCGAGCACCGCATCGCCTCCGCCGTCTCGGCGATCGACAGGTCGTCGAAGAAGCGCAGCACCAGCACCGCGCGTTGCCGGGGCGGTACGCGCAACAGGGCCTGGTGCACCAGATCGCGCCGCCAGGACCGTTCCGCGGCGAGGGCAGGACCCAGGCCCGAGTCGATCACGTCCGGCACATCGGCCCTGCCCACCTCGGAGCGGCGCCACGGCCTGCGCTTCTCGTCCAGCCAGGTGCGCAGCAGGACGGTCCGCGCGTAGTTGCCGGTCGCGTCCTGCCTGGTCACCTTCGGCCAGGCCCGGTAGATCTTGACCAGGCTGGTCTGCATCAGGTCCTCGGCCAGGTGCCAGTCACCGCAGAACAGGTAGGCGCACCGACGCAACGGCGCGGCCTGCCGCACGGCGAACTCGCGGAACCGGTCCTCGTCCTCTCGGCGCATCCCGCCCCCTTCCGCGGTTACTCACGCGGCGACGGCGAGCGGGGTTGCACGGACAGTGCTACCTCTTTGAGCTACACCTTGCCGGCGAGATCCTCCGCCATCCCGAAGATGGCGCCGCTGAACGGAGCGGCAGGTGAGCCGGCGGCCGGGACGCTGAACACGGTGACGGTGCGGCCGTTGCTGGCCGGCGCGCTGGAACGGGCGGCGCCGACGGCGTTGTCCGACGGTTCCGGCTGGCCCGCATTGGTGACGACCGCGACGACGTAGCCGGTCGCCGTGCCGTCGTGCACGAGGTAGCCGGCGGACCGGGCACCGGCCGGGCAGGCCAGGCCGGCCGGCATGGCCTTCGGCGCACCGACGGACGCGAGCTCGTTGGCGAGGGCGACAGCGAGCTCGCTGTCCGTCGGGCCGCACCCGCTAGGGGTGCCGCCGGCACCTGGGCCGGGCCCCCCGACGCCGCCGCCCCCCTGCAAAGGCGTCGTCGTCGGGAAGTCTGTGCTTCCTTCCGGTACCTGTTGCTGCGCGGCGCCCCCACTTACCGAGTGGGGCGCCAAACCGTCTCTACCAAAAGAAGGTCCACCAGGTACCGCGAGACCGGCCGCGCTGTTCGACGAGCCGCCACCGGAATCGCGCCCGAGATTACCCCCACCGATGACGAAGCCAACCGCGATTACCGCGAGAACAACCAGAGAACCACCAGCGAGAATCGTCCGCCTACGCACGGTGATGCGCTTGGCCACCGTGGCCACATCGGACTCGGTGAAGGACGCGGGCGGCATGTCCCGCACCGCCGACTGGAACAGCTCGGTCAGCTTCCGTTCGTCCATCCGCGTCCACCTCCTGTCGTCTCGCCGTCCGTCGTCTCGCCGTCCGCCGTCTCGCGGTCTGCCATCTCGCTGTGCTGTCTCACGATGCCGGTCGCAGGTCGTCCATCGCCTCGCCCAGTTGTGCGCGCAGCGCTTCCAGCCCACGCGCGGTCTGGCTCTTCACGGTGCCGTCCGTGCAGCCCAGCGCCGTGGCCGTGCCGTGCACGTCAAGCCCTTCCAGGTACCGCAGCACCAGCACGGCGCGCTGCCGTGGTGGCACCTTCACCAGGGCACCGAGCAGCGCCGCCCTCGTCGCGACGGTGTCGCTGACGTCGGGCGCGCCCGACGCCGTGTCCGGGACGTCGGGCACCTCACCGGTGAACCGCTCCCGCCGCCACGGCCGTCGCGACTCGTCGATCACCGCGCGCACCACCGTCCGCCGTACGTAGGCGTCCAGGGCCGCGCGGTCCCGGATCTTGTGCCAGCGCCGGTGCAGCGCGACGAACGCCACCTGCGCCAGGTCGTCCGCCCGGTGCCAGTCACCGCAGAGCAGGTAGGCACTGCGGCGCACGGCGTCTCGCCGCGCCACGAAGTAATCCCGGAACTCCTGCTCGTCGTGCTGATCCACGCGGACTCTCTCCGCTCGTTGTCCTAGCGTCCGATGGACGGACCGAACCGGGTACACGGTTGCACGGTCCGCCGACTTTCGTCCATGCGACTCCCGGTGGCGGGTTCCGGTTGGCTATTAACGTGTGATGTGATCGGTTCGTGACTGAGCTGGCACCGATCGACCTGCGATCCGACACCGTCACCCGGCCGGATCAGCGAATGCGCGCCGCGATGGCCGCCGCCGACGTCGCCGACGACGTCCTCGACCGCGACCCGACCATGCGGGCGCTCGAGGAACGGGTGGCCGGACTGCTCGGCATGGCCGACGCGCTGTGGGTGCCCAGCGGCAGCATGGGCAACATCATCGCGCTGATGGCGCACCTGCGGCGCGGCGACCGGTTCCTCGCCTCGTCGCACGCGCACGTGCTGGGCAACGAGCTGGGCACGCCGGCGTGGCTGGCCGGCGGCCTGCCGGAGGCGCTGCCGTGGGACGGCGGGCCGGGTAGGAGCACCGCAGGCACGATCAGGGCGGCGGCCGGCCGGACCGGGCCGTACTACGCGCTGCGCACCACGCTGTTGTGCCTGGAGAACACGCACAACGCGGCCGGTGGCGCGGTGACCCCGCCCGACGAGCACTGCCAACTCGTGGCGGCGGCCAAGGACTGCGGGCTCGTCGTGCACCTGGACGGGGCACGGATCTGGAACGCGTCGGTCGCGCTCGGCGTGCCGCCCGCCGCGCTGACCGTGGGGGTGCAGACCGTGCAGGCGTGCCTGTCCAAGGGGCTGGGCGCGCCGGTCGGGTCGGTGGTGGCCGGCAGTGCCGAATTCGTCGTCGAGGCACGGCGGCTGCGCAAGATGCTCGGCGGCGGTGTGCGGCAGGGCGGCGTGCTGGCCGCGGCCGGGCTCGTGGCACTGGACCAGATCGACGACCTGGCGGCCGACCACGAGAACGCGGCCGCGCTGGCCGGCGGGCTGGCCGAACTGGGTTGGCAGGTCACCACACCGGCCACCAACATCCTGCTCGCCGCGGCGCCGGACGTGGCGCTCGCGGTGGGCCAGCTCGCCGAAATCGGCGTGCTGGCCACCGGTATGGCCGGTCAGGTGCGGTTCGTCACGCACAGGGACGTGTCCGCGACCGACATCGCGGAAGTACTGCGGCGACTGAAGGTCGGTAGCGCGCCTACCGCAGGCGCTTCTGGGAGCGGTTCTTGATCGCGACGTAGCCGGCGGTGCCGACGAACGCGATCCCGCCGATCACGGCGAGGATCACCAGGCCCTTGATCACCACGCCCAGCACGACGAACGCCAGCCAGATCACGATCAGGGCACCGATCACACGGAGCAACATCGCACAGCCTCCCCATTTCAGAGAATCTCACTGACCGAACGATCTGACGGGCCTTCCAGTTCCCGAAACTACGCCCTCGGGGCCAGCCAGTTGGCGAACCGCCCGAGCGCGGTGTGGATGTCCTCGGTGCGACCGGCGTAGCACAGCCGGACGAATCGGTCGCCGTGCACGGTGTCGAAGTCGATCCCCGGCGCGACCGCGACGCCGGTCTCGGCCAGCAGCGTGCGGCAGAAGGCCATCGAGTCGGCGGTCAGGTGCGACACGTCGGCGTACACGTAGAACCCGCCGTCGGCCGGGGCCAGCCGGTCGATGCCCAGCCGCCGCAGGCCGGCCAGCAGCAGGTCCCGGTTCACCCGGTAGCGCTCGACCTGCCGGTCGGCCTCCGCGTAGCTCGCCGGATCGAACGCGGCAACGCCGGCCACCTGGCTCAGCGCGGGCGGGCAGATGGTGAGGTTGCCGGCCAGCGCGCCGACAGCGGACCGAAGGCGCTCCGGCAGCAGCAGCCAGCCCAGCCGCCAGCCGGTCATGCACCAGTACTTCGAGAACGAGTTCACCACGATCGTGTCGCGCGACGTCCGCCACGCGGTGTCGACCGGCTGGCCGAACGTGATGCCGTGGTAGATCTCGTCGCTGATCAGCCAGGCGTCGTTGGCGGCGCACCAGTTCGCGAGGTCGGCCAACTCATCGGGCGACAGGACGGTGCCGGTCGGGTTCGCGGGGCTCGCCACGACGACACCACGGACCGGCTCGGCGAGCGCGTCCAACATCGCGACGGTCGGCTGGAAGCGGGTGTCCGGGCCACACGGCAGTTCGACGACCTCGCAGCCCAGCGCGGTCAGGATGTTCCGGTAAGCCGGATAGCCGGGGCGCCCCATGGCGATCCGGTCGCCGGCGTCGAACGCGGCCAGGAACGTCAACAGGAAACCACCGGACGAACCGGTAGTCACCGCGACATCGTCCGGCGTCACGTCGACGTCGTAGCGGTGGCGGTAGTGCGACGCGATCGCGGCCCGCAGCGGCGGGATGCCGAGCTGCTCGGTGTAGCCGAGCACGTTGGCGCGCAAGGCTTCCTCGGCCGCGGCGCGAACAGGAGCCGGGGCGGGCGTGGACGGCTGGCCGGCACCGAGCGAGATCAGGTCACCGTGCGTGCGCTGACGCTCCTGGGCCGCCGAGAGCACGTCCATGACGTGAAACGGCGCGACGGCCGACCGACTGGCCGGGCCGAGCCCGGCGACACGTTCGAGCATGCGGCCAGCCTACGGCCGGTTCGCGGCCGGCCTGTTGGCCGGTTTCGGGTCGGGGTATCCGGCCGGTCGGGGTCAGTATCCGACGTAGGCGTGGCCCTCGTGCACGGCGACGATGCCCGGCACGCTCTCGATCGATCCGTAGCGCCCCAACGCATAACGCACGCCGGCAATGATGTTGTCCACCGGGTTGTAGATGTCCGTGTGGCCGGGCAGCGAGTGCGCGTTGAACGTCGAGTCGATCGTCTGCATCAGACCCTTGGACGGGTGGCCGGCCTGCGCATTGGAATCCCAGTTATTGATGGCGTTTGGATTTCCGCCGGACTCGTGCTGGATTATCGTCCAGATGTCGTTGGCGTTCAGTTCGCTCGCTGGGACGCCATTCTGCTCCAGGATCTGGATCGCCTCCTGGATCCACTGCTGCACGTTGCCCGGCGGCGGGCTGGACGGTGGTCCGCCACTGGAGCCCATGCCGCCGCCAGCGCCGCCACCCCCTCCGCCACCACCGCCGTGCGAACCGCCGCCACCGCCCCCGCCACCGCCGTGCGAGGACGGTGTGGTCGAGGGTGGTGGTGGGGGTGGCGCGGACTCGACGGGGACCTTCAGGGACGAGAACTTCGGGTCGAAGCCGCTGGCAGCCTTGCCGATGTCGGCGGCGGCCGTGCCCAGTGCCGTGTTGATGCTGTCGATCTGGCTCTTGATCGCGCCGCTGTTGTCGGACACCGCTGTGCTCGCCGCCGAATCGGCCTCGGCCGGGGTCGGGTGCGGTGGTGTGGTGCCGTAGGCGCGCAGGTTGGCCTTGTAGTCGGTGAGGATCTGGTCGAACAGCTTCTCCAGCGAGTTCTTGCCGTCGGTCAGCGCCTTCGCGGCCTCGTTGATCGCGGTGGCACCCGCGGTCAGCGCGGTGTGGCCGGCGTTGCCCGCGTTGGTGAACGTGCCCATGTAGCCCTTGAAGGCGTCCGCCGTGTCGCCGGTCCATGTGCCGAGGTCGCCGACGGCGCCGGTGACCGCGGTGTTGCAGTCGCTCGCCTTGCCGGCGGCCGTGGTCAGGTCGTTGGCCACACCGCTGATCGAGGCGGGATCGGCCGTGTAGACCGGTTGTGCGCTGTTCGCGATGCCTTCGCCCGCGCCGCCGGGCAACGCGGCGACCTCGTCCCGTGCGGTCACTGCTCAGTCCTCCGGTCAGACCTGCTGGTTCTGGAACGACAGCATGTTGTTCTGCTCCGTCGCGGAACTGTTGGTCAGGTTCGCGTCCAGCGCGCGTTCGATCGCGCTGACGAGCGTCTCGGCTTTCGCGTACTCGCTGCGCAGCGACGAGCAGAGCGCGCTCACGGCCGACGCCACCGCGCTCGAATTGCCCAGTGTGCCGAACATGCCGGCAGCCACGTTCTGCGGAATACCGTCCCCCACGCTGCCGAACTTGCCGGCTTCGGCGCCGATCGCCTGGCGCGCGCTGCCGATGTCCGCGGCGCTGTAACTACTCGACCCGCTCACCCGCGTCGGCCCCCCTCCGTACCGCTGTCGTGTGGTTCTGACGCTATTCATGCCCCGCCGGTTCCGGCGGTCATGCCTCATCCAACAATTCCCACACCGAACTCGCGATTCCACGGTTGTCGGCCGGGGTCACCGTGGCCCACAGCCGGCCGTCCGCGCTGCGCCGCGTCACATACAGATACCGGCCGCGGTCGGTGTCGTGGAAGGCGACCACCCGGTCGGCCCGCCGCGACACCCGACCACCGGCGCCGGCGCGTTCGGCGCCG